>NZ_CP022584.1:0-330357 GCF_002240225.1 Paenibacillus physcomitrellae
ACTTCGTTTCATCACGGGTGATGGCGTGCCTTTTGTAGAATGAACCGGCGAGTTACGTTCCCGTGCAAGGTTAAGGTGAGAAGCCGTAGCCGCAGCGAAAGCGAGTCTGAATAGGGCGACGAAGTACGTGGGCGTAGACCCGAAACCGTGTGATCTACCCCTGTCCAGGGTGAAGGTGCGGTAACACGCACTGGAGGCCCGAACCCACGAACGTTGAAAAGTTCGGGGATGAGGTGGGGGTAGCGGAGAAATTCCAATCGAACTCGGAGATAGCTGGTTCTCCCCGAAATAGCTTTAGGGCTAGCCTCGGTGGTACAGTCGTGGAGGTAGAGCACTGATTGGGTGCGGGGCCCGCAAGGGTTACCAAGCTCAGTCAAACTCCGAATGCCATAGACTGATTAACCGGGAGTCAGACAGTGAGTGCTAAGATCCATTGTCAAAAGGGAAACAGCCCAGACCATCAGCTAAGGTCCCCAAGTGTGTGTTAAGTGGGAAAGGATGTGGAGTTGCACAGACAACCAGGATGTTGGCTTAGAAGCAGCCACCATTTAAAGAGTGCGTAATAGCTCACTGGTCGAGTGACTCTGCGCCGAAAATGTA
Organism: Paenibacillus physcomitrellae; assembly: GCF_002240225.1. Lineage (NCBI taxonomy): Bacteria > Bacillati > Bacillota > Bacilli > Caryophanales > Paenibacillaceae > Paenibacillus > Paenibacillus physcomitrellae. The sequence continues at coordinate 601 of NZ_CP022584.1, forward strand.
ACGGGGCTAAACACACCACCGAAGCTATGGCTTGATGCAATGCATCAGGGGTAGGGGAGCGTTGTATGTGGGTAGAAGGTGTACCGTAAGGAGCGCTGGACAGCATACAAGTGAGAATGCCGGTATGAGTAACGAAAAGATCAGTGAGAATCTGATCCGCCGAAAGCCTAAGGGTTCCTGAGGAAGGTTCGTCCGCTCAGGGTAAGTCGGGACCTAAGGCGAGGCCGACAGGCGTAGTCGAAGGACAACAGGTGGAAATTCCTGTACCACCGTAAACCGCTATGAGCGATGGGGTGACGCAGCAGGGTAGTGACGCGGACTGATGGATGTCCGTCCAAGCAGTGAGAGGGTAGCATAGGCAAATCCGTGCTACATAACCTTGGGCTGTGATGGGGAGCGAAAATTGCAGTAGCGAAGGTCATGATCTCACACTGCCAAGAAAAGCCTCTAGCCAGGTGAAGGTGCCCGTACCGTAAACCGACACAGGTAGGCGAGAAGAGAATTCTAAGGCGCGCGGAAGAACTCTCGTTAAGGAACTCGGCAAAATGACCCCGTAACTTCGGGAGAAGGGGTGCCTCGGTAGGGTGAATAGCCCGAGGGGGCCGCAGTGAAAAGGCCCAAGCGACTGTTTAGCAAAAACACAGGTCTGTGCGAAGCCGTAAGGCGAAGTATACGGGCTGACGCCTGCCCGGTGCTGGAAGGTTAAGGGGAGTGGTTAGGGGTAACCCGAAGCTATGAACTGAAGCCCCAGTAAACGGCGGCCGTAACTATAACGGTCCTAAGGTAGCGAAATTCCTTGTCAGGTAAATTCTGACCCGCACGAATGGCGTAACGACTTGGGCGCTGTCTCAACGAGAGATCCGGTGAAATTTTAATACCTGTGAAGATGCAGGTTACCCGCGACAAGACGGAAAGACCCCATGGAGCTTTACTGCAGCTTGATATTGGACTTTGATACGATTTGTACAGGATAGGTGGGAGCCTAGGAAGAGGGAGCGCAAGCTTCCTTGGAGGCGCCGTTGGGATACCACCCTGATCGTATCGGAGTTCTAACCTGGTGCCCTGATCGGGCATGGGGACAGTGTCAGGTGGGCAGTTTGACTGGGGCGGTCGCCTCCTAAAGAGTAACGGAGGCGCCCCAAGGTTCCCTCAGAATGGTTGGAAATCATTCGAAGAGTGCAAAGGCAAAAGGGAGCTTGACTGCGAGACTGACAAGTCGAGCAGGGACGAAAGTCGGGCTTAGTGATCCGGTGGTACCGCATGGAAGGGCCATCGCTCAACGGATAAAAGCTACCCTGGGGATAACAGGCTTATCTCCCCCAAGAGTCCACATCGACGGGGAGGTTTGGCACCTCGATGTCGGCTCATCGCATCCTGGGGCTGAAGTAGGTCCCAAGGGTTGGGCTGTTCGCCCATTAAAGCGGTACGCGAGCTGGGTTCAGAACGTCGTGAGACAGTTCGGTCCCTATCTGTCGTGGGCGTAGGAAATTTGAGAGGAGCTGTCCTTAGTACGAGAGGACCGGGATGGACGCACCGCTGGTGCACCAGTTGTTCCGCCAGGAGCATAGCTGGGTAGCTAAGTGCGGAAGGGATAAGCGCTGAAAGCATCTAAGCGTGAAGCCCCCCTCAAGATGAGATTTCCCAATTTAGTAAGACCCCTTGAAGACGACGAGGTAGATAGGCTGGGGGTGGAAGTGCAGCAATGCATGGAGCTGACCAGTACTAATCGGTCGAGGGCTTATCCAAAATGGACCCACCAAAGTGAAGAGAAGCTGACGAAGCGAACTCCGAATACTTTGGCGGGGACCCGAAAGATACCCCAAAAAGTGAAGCGGAGGCTTCGGAGAGTACTACCTAGGTACTTTTCGGGGATCCCGGGAAACCGAGTAAGGGCTAATTCACACTTGATTGTTTCGTATCCAGTTTTCAGGTGATCAAACATCTGAACCGATTTTAAGCTGCAAGTCCTTTCTAAGGTCTGATATTTTACTGAAGCGAAAGACGCGGAAGTAAAGCAGCGCAAAAATCATGTTTGGTGGCGATGGCGGAGGGGTTCCACACGTACCCATCCCGAACACGACCGTTAAGCCCTCCAGCGCCGATGGTACTTGGACCGCAGGGTCCTGGGAGAGTAGGACGCCGCCAAGCAAACCCTTTAAGGGTGTACATATAATAGCGAGGCCCGTTGGTCAAGGGGTTAAGACACCTCCCTTTCACGGAGGTAACAGGGGTTCGAATCCCCTACGGGTCACCATTACTTCTCTTGGAACCGTGGTGTAGAGGCCTAACATGCCTGCCTGTCACGCAGGAGATCGCGGGTTCGAATCCCGTCGGTTCCGCCATTTATTTAAAAATGGCAGTAATAATTGAATATGCGGTCGTGGCGGAATTGGCAGACGCGCACGGTTCAGGTCCGTGTGGGCTAACCCCCGTGGAGGTTCGAGTCCTCTCGACCGCATACTTAATTTTCGGGATGTAGCTCAGCTTGGTAGAGCACCTGGTTTGGGACCAGGGGGTCGCATGTTCGAATCGTGTCATCCCGACCATTATAATGCGGGTGTAGTTCAATGGTAGAACTCCAGCCTTCCAAGCTGGTAGCGTGGGTTCGATTCCCATCACCCGCTCCAAATTAGAAATTAACTGAAGCCCTTGTACTGCAAGGGTTTTTTGCTGCCCAAAAACGGATTAATAATAAAACAATGTTTCTTAATGGGACAAAAATGGGGAAAACTTTTCTTCCTGGAGACGGATTGACTTATATCCGCAAAATTCTACATAGTTTGGTCAGTCAACAAACTAAGTTTTATGTTATAATGACTCAAGAATCGTCTGTAAAATATTTCTTTTTGAAAACGGTTACACCCATGTGAGAGGGATGGCGGCTCAGATCAACCCAAGACTGTACAGCTCAATTTAAGCGATTCAACGACTCAACGTAACCAAAGGCACACCGAAGGCAACACAAGGCAACACAAGGTAACTCAAGGTAACTCAAGGTAACTCCAGGATGTACAACTCAATCATTGGGAGGGTAAATGAAGATGAAAAAGACGTCAGGCGCATTTGATTCCGGCTATTATCGTAATGTTTTTAAGGAGATCGGTTTCTCAGAAGAGGAAATTGCAGCCCGGGTGGAGGACACCTGGACGAAGCTGTTTGAAGGCCCTGAGGAAACCCGGATTTACTATGAAGCAGGCGATGACATGGGGTATCTGGTGGATACGGGGAATCTCGATGTCCGCACGGAAGGAATGTCTTACGGCATGATGATGGCGGTCCAACTGGATCGTAAAGAGGTGTTCGACCGGATTTGGAAGTGGACGTATACTTATATGTTCATGACGGAAGGAGAAAATGCTGGCTATTTCGCCTGGTCCTGCAACCTTGACGGCTCGCGGCGTTCCAATGGCCCTGCGCCGGATGGCGAAGAGTATTTTGCGTTAGCTCTGCTGTTTGCCTCACACCGATGGGGGGACGGCTCGGCGCCGTTTGATTACGGCAAGCAGGCACGCGACCTGCTCCGGACTTGCCTGCACAAAGGGGAGGACGGAATCGGACAGCCGATGTGGAATCCGGATAATAAGCTGATCAAATTTATTCCGAACTGTGATTTTTCTGATCCTTCTTATCATCTACCGCATTTCTATGAGCTGTTTGCTTTGTGGGCCTATCCTGAGGACCGTCCGTTCTGGAAGGAAGCCGCCGCGGCGAGCCGGGCTTATCTTCATACAGCCTGCCACCCGGTTACCGGCCTGGCGCCCGAGTATGCTTATTATGACGGAACTCCAAATGATACGAAGGGGTACGGAAAATTTTTCAGCGATGCTTACCGGGTGGCGGCCAATATTGGCCTCGATTACGAGTGGTTCCGTGCGGATGAATGGCAGGTGGAGGAAGCGGACCGCATTCAGGCTTTTTTTGCGGACATTGAGCCGGAGGACTACCGGAGATACACCCTAGACGGGGAGCCTTTGGAGGAAAAATCGCTGCACCCGGTAGGCCTGCTGGCCACCAATGCGATAGCTTCTCTGGCAGCAGCCGGCCCGCATGCTGCAGACGCTGCAAAATTGCTGTGGAACACACCCGTGCGTACCGGCAGCCGCAGATATTATGACAACTGTCTTTATATGTTTGCCATTTTGGCTTTAAGCGGACGTTATCGGATCATTAAACCTTCAGATGCAGAGTTAGATGTAGATTCAGGAGCTTCGAAATAAAGGCCGAGCGGGTGCCGCCAAGGGACTTGGCAATTTTTAGAGCGCATGACGGCTTGACGACCTGTGAAGATCATTCGATGGAAGGAGGGGCATGGATGTATAAGGTGATTTTGGTGGAGGACGAAATTTTTGCCAGACAGGGGCTGCGAAATCTGATTGACTGGAACAGCTGTGGTTATGAAGTCGTTGAAGAGGCCGACAACGGAGAAGAAGCACTCGGGCTGATCGAACAAATCAAACCGGAGCTGGTCATTACGGACATTCGTATGCCGGTGCTTGACGGACTGGGGTTGATTCAGACTGTAAGGGACGCGGGCGATGCCGAAACCAAGTTTATGATCATCAGCGGTTACGGTGATTTTCAATATGCTCAGAAGGCCATCAAATTTGGTGTGAAGGATTTTATACTCAAACCGATCGACGAGCAGGAGCTGTCGGATTCACTGTCACGTCTGTCCGCGGAGATCGGGAAAGAAAAGCAGAAGCGATCCGCCGGCCAAGAACAGAAAGCGCTTACCAAACTGCTTCGGGGAGAAGCTGCTCCGGAGGAGGTCGAGGAGATCGCCCGAATGGTCGCCCTGCCGACGGATCGGCATTACGGCTATCTGATTGCGGAGATGAACGATCTGGTCAATCCGCTGAAGCGGGATGCTGAAGCCAAACAGCTGAGAGCATTCCGTCATGCCATTATTGAGGAGGTCGCTGCATGGAACCCGGGGATCCAGCCTTTTCATCTGCATGAGCATCGGGTTGGCGTATACAGCTTCCCGGTATGTCTGGATCCAGCCGCTCTTCCAGTTGGACTGCGGCCTCCGGCTCTTGAGGAGATGGCGGCCCGTATAGGGGCTCGGCTGAACGTCCGTTTTGAACAGCCCATCTATCTTTATGCCGGAGATGGAGTCCAGCCTCTGGCTGCAATCAATCACTGCTATTTAACGGCTATTGAAACGATGCAGTACAAATACGCTGCCCCTGATCTCCGTACTTTAACTTACGGGCAGATGACGAAACAGCCCCTGCGTTATATAGAATTTGAAGCGGGAATCTACGCCAATCTGCTTGAGCAGATGGAGGAGGGCAATCGGGAAGCGATGCTTGAAGCGGTCGACTCTATTTTTGCAGAGATCCAGCATCGTGCCTTTGCGCCTGAAGCCGTCCACAACGTCATCGCCAGGCTCGTATTTGGCGTCATCGGCTCCATCTCAGCCATGCAGGGCGACGAGCGGGAGCTTCATTCCCTGGAAGCTGTGCTGCAGTGGCGAAATTACCCGGTGACTTTGCAGGGGCTTCAGGAACGTTTCCGTCATTTTATTGAGGAAAGTGCTGAAATGGCGGTTCGGCTGCGAAGGAATTATGTAAAGGGAGATATCATGAAGATTAAAAGCTATATCGAGCGGCACTACAACGAGGATATCAGCCTGAAAAGCATCGCCGCCCGTTTTTTCATGAACCCCGTTTATTTAGGGCAGCTATTCAAGAAAACGTTTGGGGTTTATTTCAATGACTTTCTGCTGCAAATCCGCGTGGACAATGCCAAGCGGCTACTTCGTCAGACCGAGCTGCGAGTATACGAGGTTGCGCGTCACGTTGGTTTTGACAATGCCGATTATTTTGTCTGTAAATTTGAAAAAGTAGAGGGCCGGACGCCCACCGCTTACCGGAACCAAATCTCCTCCAAATAAACGTACGGGGCCTGATTATGAAATTTAATTTTAACCATGTCCGCCTGAGAGGCAAAATGCTGATCCTTTACACGATAGCTGTGTTTATCCCGATCGTAGTGACTAATATCGTGTTCTATCAGGTGACGACACACAACGTCAAACAGCAGAAGATCAATGACATGTCGAAGGCGATGGAGCAGATCCGGAACGAATTTTTGGCCCAGATTGACGTGGCCGTAGGGATCTCTTCGATCCTTTATACGGATAACCTGCTGAATGATGCCATTGAAAAAAAATACGAAACGCCATCCGATTACATCGATTCCTATTACGCCACCATCAGTCCGACCTTGTATCGTTACTCTCCTATCTACAAAGCCATTCAGAATATTTCGATTTACACCAACAATAGTTCAGTCATCGGGGGCGGAGGTATACTTCCGATCACATCCGGTGTCCGCCAGGAACCATGGTACAGGGCCGTCATGCAGACCACTGCTTCCTCGCCCGTTGTTGTCCGGAGCATTAACTATACTTACAAAGGACCTGAAACGACTTATACGGTTGTCCGTAAGCTGAATTATTACAAGTACCAAAATCTCCGAACTAAAGTATTAAAAATCGACATCAGCCTGGATACCGTCAGCGGCCTGTTCCGAAATTCGACGCTTCAAGGCAAGCTTTATCTGGTCAACGACGCCGGTATTATCGACTATGCAACCGCTCCAGAGCTGGATTGGCAGGCCCGGGGAGTGTCGCTGAAGCAGCTCTCTATTCCTTCCCATACGATTATCTTTAAAGAAGATTTCAACAACGTTAATTATTTGCGGGGGTGGCACATTGAGGGACATTTTCCTGAAAATGAGCTGCTGAAGGATGTCTATCGTTCCCGGAACTTTGTCCTTTATCTGGCCATTCCGAATTTGCTTGTGCCGACCTTGTTTATCATCTGGTTCACCCGTTCCTTTAACAGACGGATTATTCGGATTCTGAAGCATATGAAGAAGGTCAAAAACCATCATTTCGAAACCATCAAGCACGAGCAGTATCCGGATGAAATTGGACAGCTGACCGATGAATTCAACCGGATGACCCTACAGATCCGCAAGCTGATTGATGACGTGTACATTGCAGACATTCAGCGCAAGGATTTGGAGCTCAAACGCAAGCAGGCCCAGCTTCATGCGCTGCAGAGCCAGATCAATCCACATTTCCTGTTTAATGCGCTGGAGACGATACGGATGCGGAGTTTACTCAAGAAAGAGGCGGAAACAGCTAAAATCATTCACAATATGGCGAAAATATTCCGCAAATCCTTGACTTGGGGCCGGGATCTTGTATTTGTGCGTGAGGAGCTGGAATTGATCCACTGCTTCCTTGAGATCCAGAAATACCGGTTTGGAGACAAGCTCGAATACGAGGTGGACATTGACGAAGCGGCCTACGGGTGCCTGATTCCGAAAATGACCATTTTACCGTTTGTCGAAAATGCCAGCATCCATGGTATAGAGCCGCTGAAGGAAGGCGGACGGATTACGCTGCGCATCTGGCTGGAGGACGCCAAACTGATTGCCGAAGTCAAGGACAACGGTGCAGGGATTGGACAGGACCAGCTGGCCGAAATCAGGCATTCGCTGGCCAATGAGGAAGCGATAGGTGAGCATATCGGCATCCGCAACGCTTATTATCGGCTGAAGCTCAATTATCGGGAGCAATTGTATTTCATGCTCAATAGCTCGACTGACGAAGGCACAAACGTACGGATTGAACTGCCGGACGTACAGGAAGAGGTGCTGAAGGAGGCGGTCGATTGAAGCCGTGTACGACGATTGGGGAAATAAAGGATTGAGCAAGAGACTGACTAAACAACCGAGCAAACATCTAAGGTTTTCAAAGTACAGTATAAAGTTTGTCGGGTTATCAGAATATCCCCTGTTCTTTACAATGAAAGTGCTTACAAAAAAGAATGAGCGAAAGGGGATAAAGACATTCATGGTCAGAAAGAAGCTTGCAATGTTAGGTTTAACCCTTCTAATGACGGCTTCCTTGACTGCCTGCGGCGGAGGAGGAAACAGCGGGAAGAACAACGCCTCCTCGGCAGAGCCTTCCGGAAATGCCAGTGCCTCTAACTCGGCAAGCAACACGGCTCAGGAGGATAAGACGCCGGTAACCTTTACTTATTTTAATGCCAACTCCCAGGTACCTGACATTGACTCCAACAAGACTGAAATTGGCAAGAAGCTGGAGGAGCAAACAGGTGTCAACTTTAAGCTGCAGTTCCCGGTAGGGGATGTGAACACCAAAATTGGCACGATGATTGCGAGCGGCGATTATCCGGACGTACTCGCTCCGGATACGGCGATTGACAAGATTTTGGAAGCCAAGGCTTTTATCCCGTTAAACGACCTGATCGAGCAATACGGTCCCAACATTAAAAGGGTATATGGCCCTTATTTCAACCAGATGAAGCAGGCGGACGGCAACATTTATTTCCTTCCGTTTTCCGCAGTCGTAGGCGATTACCTGCCTGCACCGACAATTGGTCAGGGAGCATTTTTTATTCAGCGCCGTGTCCTGAAAGAGTTCGGTTATCCTAAAATCAAAACACTGGATGAATATTTTGATTTAATCAAGAAATACAATGACGCACATAAAAGTGAAGGCCTCACAGGCTTTACCTCGCTTACTTACGACTGGCGGACGATGGGGATTTTTAATGCACCTATGCATCTTGCCGGCTACCCGAACGACGGGGACGTGACCGTGGATATGGCGACACATAAATCGAATGTCTATGCGGACGACGATTCCACCAAGAATTGGCTCAAGAAACTGAACGAAATCAACAACGAAGGTCTTTACGACAAGTCTTCTTTCGTCAATAACTATGACCAGTATCTGGCCAAAGTTTCATCCGGCAAAGTGCTCGGCTTCTTCGATTACGAATGGGAAGTGGACCAGGCGATTCAAAACATCCGCAAAACCGGCAATGACGACCTGGATTACATGCCTCTGCCGATCGTATTCGATCAAAATACAAAAGATCAGTATCTCGATCCTAACTCCTTTGTTGATAATCGTGGTGTAGGTATCACGACGAGCGCCAAAGATCCGGTTCGAATTATCAAGTTTTTCGATAACATGCTGAAGGAAGAGAATCAAATTATGATTCAGTGGGGCTTCAAAGGTGAAACCTACGAAGTGAACGATCAAGGCCGATTCTATCTGACTCCAGAGCAAATCGAAGCGCGCAAGGATAATGCGACTAATCAGAAGGTAGGTTTTACTTACTTTAACTACAGCTGGCCGATGTATGGTACAGCTTCTACACTTAGTGACGGCAATGCTTACGCGGTTAATAGCCAGCCAGAAGTTGCTCAGGCTTCTTTTACGGAAGGCGATCGGAATATTCTTGAAAAATACGGCGTTAGAACGTTCTCTGAGCTGTTTGCAGCTCCAGACGATCGACCTTGGTACCCTGCCTGGAGTATTTCTATCGAACAGGGTTCTCCTGCGGAAATATTTCAGCAGAAGTCCAAAGACGTTAAACTCAAATATTTCCCGAAACTTGTGCTTGCCAAACCGGATCAGTTTGATGCGATCTGGGATGAATATCTTAAGGAATTCGGCAAATTGGACGTAAAAGGTTTTGAGAGCACCATGGATGAACTGATCGCGGCCAAAATCGCCAAAGTAACGGGCGGTGCAAATTAATCCTTTAGCTCGTTTCACTTCTCATGCGGCGGCAGCAAACGAAAGAAAGGGCTTGGCTTCGGCCGGGCCCTGCCTTTCGAACTGCTAGGAGGCTTCTTGAACAGGCCCCCAGGCCAGCCGGTTTGATGAGGATGAGGCTGCAGATTAGCATGCGATCGAGGAGGAGAGAAGCCATGGATAATCAAACTGCCGCTCCAGCGGCCGGTACTCCGGCAGTGCCGAAACCTAACAACCCTAAACCTAAGGGAGCCAAACGATTCTTTAAGCTGCTCCTCAAGCAGAAGGCGCTGATTTTCATGTCCGTGCCTTTTGTCATCTGGATTTTTGTGTTCAAATATCTTCCATTATGGGGCTGGACCATCGCTTTCCAGCATTACCGGCCCAATCTCAGCATGTTTCAGCAGGAATGGGTAGGCTTGTCGCAGTTCAAATTTCTGTTCTCCGACGATGCCTTCATTCGGGTCATGCGCAATACGGTGGCTATGGCTGTCATCAAGCTGGTTCTTGGATTCGTTACCGCTATAACGCTTGCCATACTGCTTAATGAGCTGCGTATTATTTTCTTCAAACGGTTTGTCCAGACGATCAGTTACCTGCCGCATTTTATTTCCTGGGTCGTGGCGGCGAACCTGATTTCGACCGCGTTGTCTATAGACGGCGACGGAATTATCAACAAAGTGCTGGTGGGGCTGCATATTATCCATGAGCCTATAATGTGGCTTGGAATTGGCCCTTATTTCTGGGGAATTCTCGGAATTTCCGAGGTTTGGAAGGATGTCGGCTGGAATACGATCGTATACCTGGCTGCCATGACAATGATTGATCCATCGCAGTACGAAGCTGCAGAGATTGACGGAGCGAACCGATTCCAGCGAATTCTGCGGGTTACGCTTCCCGGTCTGAAGCCGGTCATTATCATTTTGCTGATCATGAACCTGGGCAACATTCTGGAAACGGGATTTGAACCACAGTATTTGATGGGCAACGGCATGAATGCGGAATACTCCGAGAACCTGGAGATCTTTGTACTGAAATACGGGATCTCAATGGGCAACTTCTCGCTCGCCACGGCAGCCGGCATGTTCAAGACGGTGGTCAGCTTTATTCTTCTGTTCTCTGCCAATGCAATGGCCAAACGAATGGGCGAGGAAAGATTGTTCTAGGAAGGGAGGAGTACGCCGATGGCTCAGACAACGTCTGTTAAAAAAGTGTATAAACGGTTTCGCTCACCAAGCGACCTTATTTTTGATACATTGAATGTCTTATTTTTGGTCGGGTTGGCAGTTATTACGCTGTACCCGTTCATCAACACGCTCGCCGTATCACTGAATGATGCGAGTGATTCCATTCGCGGCGGCATCTTCTTGTGGCCGCGCCAGTTCAGCCTGGAAAGCTATCAATACGTATTTAAAGAAGCCACGATTTTTCATGCTACATTGATTTCGATTCTGCGCACCGTGCTCGGTACGGTAATCACTGTATTTGCTTCGGCTATGGTCGCTTATACGATCAGCCGTCCGGAATTTGTCCTGCGCAAGTTCGTGACGATTATGTTCGTACTAACGATGTATCTCAACGGCGGGCTGATCCCCAACTATTTGCTGGTCCGGGATTTACATCTGATCGGCAGCTTCTGGGTCTATATCGTACCTGGTATTATTGGCGTATTTAATATGATCGTCATCCGGTCGTTTATCGAAGGGCTGCCGGAAGGGATTATCGAATCGGCCCGAATAGATGGGGCGGGGGATTTCCGTACCTTTATGCAGATCGTGCTGCCGCTGTCGCTGCCCGCGTTGGCAACCGTGGCTTTGTTCACAGGGGTTTACCAATGGAATTCCTGGTTTGATGTGTTCCTGTACAACTCTCAGGTGCCGAACCTGAGCACTTTGCAGTATGAGCTGATGCGGATGCTGGCGAACTCGAATTCCAACTCCTCGATGACCTCGTCTTCCGCTTTTGCCAACAGCAGCAATAGCAATGCCAACTTTGTGACGCCGACCTCGATCCGGGCAACGATGACGATCGTGGCCAGCGTGCCGATGATCATCGTTTACCCGTTCCTGCAGAAGTATTTTGTCAAAGGCATGACGCTTGGCGGGGTGAAAGGGTAATCGCAGTAAACACAAAAATAGCCGGCTGCCGAAGTTTCATCGGCGGCCGGCTATTTATACTTTTAAGCTTGTTGTTCTTTCAAGCTTTGCTGACGGGAGATGGCGAACAAGACCAGCCAAATCAGTAGGAAGCCCGTTAACTGGACGAGCGTAATCCGCTGATTGTAAACGATCCAGTTAATGATGACGCTGACCATCGGAAAGCTGAGCTCCGCCAAAGTAGCGATAGAAGCTTTGGTGTTCTGCAGTCCTTTATAATACAGCAGCAAGCTGAGCAGACCAGGCAGTACCGCCTGCAGAACAATATTAATGACAATACCGGCTACTGCTCCTTTGTCAGAAGGAATGTTCCAGGCGTCACCTTGGTTTAAGGTGATGATAAACAGCAGCGGCAAAGCCAGGATAAACCGGAGGGAAGTGACGGTTTCATATTCCATTTTCCCTACCATTAATCGGCCCATTACGGTTGAGCCTCCCCATAAAGCAGCGGCGCCCAAGGACAGCAGGCTTCCGACTTCAACAAATTCACTGACATGGCTGAAAGGAACATGAAGTCCAAAGGTAAGCAAATAAGTCCCGAACAAAGCCAGCAGAAACAGAGGTCCAAATCTCTTTGGAAGTGTCTCTTTCAAGAGAACTCTGGCAAGAATAATGGCAAACAGCGGCTGCAGTTTCTGAAGGAGCAGAACCGAGTTAAAGTTAACGGCTGTCGCCAAAGCCTGCGTGAACAAAATCGTAGCCAGCGCAGAGCCACCCCAAGAGATAAACAGCAGAGCCCCGATATGACGTACTTTCAGGCCTTTCATTTCAGAGCGGTGCGCCCATAGAACCGGAGCTGCGAACAGGAACAGAATGAGATGCTCCAGCAGAACGATCTGTGAGGAAGTCAGATACTTTGACAGCAGAATCCGGAAAATCGGATCGACGCCCCAGAGGGCGGCTCCCAGAACGACCAGCCAAAAGCCCGTTCTGACACCGCGTCCACTGCGGATTGGTAATGCTTGATCAATACTAGACATAATAGCCTCCTGCGGATCTTAAAAAAGGAAAACCCCCGGTCGCCGACAGGCAAACGGGGGTGATCAAATAAGCATGTATGAGCACGGAAAACAAACCATGCCAAACATGATTATAGATGATCTTCTTCCATCCGGACTTTACCGTCGGCCTTGGAATTGCACCAAGTCAGTCGCTGCCGCCAGTTTGGCAGCAGCGAGTCGCGGGCTGAGCTCTGCAAGAGAGCATCACCGCCGGTTAGGAATTTCACCTTACCCCGAAGATCCTTAATAAATTTTTGTTGTATAATAAATTGATTTAAATATACACGAAATAAAAAACGGAATATGTCAACTATATCATTGACAGGTTTAAATGCAAGCTATTTCTTAAAGTTCCCGGCCAATCCAGTCTGAAAGCTGCTGAACAGCCGTTTCGTTTCGGCGGTAGTAGGTCCATTGACCACAACGTTTGGCTTCAAGCAAACCTGCGCGCTGCAGCATAGACAAGTATTGTGAAGTTGTCGACTGCGAAAGACCAGCTTTATCCTGAATAGATCCTACGCAAATGCCACCTTTGAAATCCAAGGCTTGTAAATGGGCGGATTGGGCGGGAAAATGCTGCTCAGGATGCTTCAGCCACTGCAGCATCTGCAGCCGTGTCTCATTAGAGAGAGCTTTAAAGATTAATGTATAGTCCATAAATCCATTATATCGGTCTTTATCGATATGTCAATTCGGGTAGGCACGGAACTTTGAGGCAGTATTGTAAGCCGATTAATAAGCAGAGAAATTAATGAGAAGTAAGAAAAGAAACCCGGCATGCGCCGGGTTTCTTTTCTGCCTGATTCGAGACGATGCAGGCGCGGTATTTAAATCTTGAAGACCTGAATGGTTTTCTGCAGCTGGAACACGGCTTGGGTCATCGCTTCCGTTTCACGGGCTACATTTTCAATAGAAGATATTTGTTCATTCATGGCTGCGGACACCTGCTCGGTACCTGCGGCGGATTCCTCGGTTATGGCAGAAATATTCTGAATGGACGAGGAGATTTTATGGGATGCTTCCAGCATCGATTCGCTTTCCTCACTAAAGACGGCGATTTGTTGAGAAATATAAGCAACACTGTCGACAATCTGGGCAAAAATTTGTTCGGCTTCGTGGATCATTTCATTTTGCATCCGCACGATTTCTTCATTGGTATGTATATTAACGGTTGCCTGTTTGACATCTTGCTCGATGCTCTTCACCAGCTCAAATACTTTCTGGGTCGACGTAGTGGATTCTTCGGCCAGCTTTCGAACCTCTTGGGCGACAACAGCAAATCCTCGGCCGTGTTCGCCGGCCCGGGCGGCTTCAATGGAAGCGTTAAGCGACAGCAGGTTGGTTTGTTCGGCAAGCTCGGAAATGGTTTTGGTAATCAAAGTAATGCCTTTGGCATTTTTCGATAATTTTTCGATCGACTGCGCAACATGACTCGTAGCCTCCACATTTCGTTTCATGCCTTCCGCCTGCTTTTCGACGGACTGGCGCCCGGCTTCAACAAGCTGGAGGGTATGAGAGGAACGCTGGTTCATCTCCCGGGTAGAGGTGGTATAGTTGCCAACTTTAGCTTCGATAGACTGAATGGATTCCATCATATCGCCGACATCTTCGGAGATTTGGCTGGCACCAACTGCCAGTTCACTGGAGGACTTCGCGACCTGGTTCATTACCGTCTTCAGTTCCTGATGTTTATCGGACAATCCATTGCTGGTATCCATGACCTGACGTGAAATGGCTGTAACATCGCCGAGCAGCTTCTTGAGCTTGTCCGTCATGCTGTTAAAGGTTCTGCTGACATCACCCATTGTGCCAGATTCCGGGACAGTTGCAGTAAAATCGCCTTTAGCAATACGTGCTGTAACATTGGCGATATTGTCAAACGTCGAGGAAAGCGTTTTCTCAAATAACCGTGATAATGGATAGGTTAGTGCGGACAGCACGACAACCAGGATAATGCCAAGCAGCCAGTGCCCCGTAAAAATCAGCGCAAGTAGAAAAGGAACAGAGAAAAGAACAGCGACAGCAAAGAAACCGGTTACAATTTTCTGTGACATGGATAGCTTCTGGAACCAGGACATAGAACGAAGAACCCCCTTATAAAGATAGATATATTTTCCTATATTATACACTCGCGTGTTCCTTTGGTCTATGCTATTTAAACGCTGATAAAGAATGAAAGAGATGGTAAAGAGACTGAAACAGAGCTTGTTTTTCTGAAAAATGCATTGACTTTTGAATTAAAAAGAGTTTTAATATTTCGTGTGCGAAATGTTAAAGAAGCTAAATATTCGGGAAGGAAAGGAATATGTGTTTGGAACAAGGTAGCCAACTTCACGAGCTGGTTCAAGGATTTCGTGAATTAAAGAGAACCTTTCACCAGGTCGTATCTAAACAAGCCGAGAAGATGGGCATCACGGGCATCCAGTTTTACGTGTTGGCCGCACTTCGAGAGCAGCCCGAAATGAGCATGTCCGATTTAGCCGAGCGGGTCCATTTGGGGAACAGCACGCTAAGCGGCGTCATTGACCGTATGGAGAAAGCTGGTTATGTGGAACGTAAGCGTTCCGAGCTGGACCGCAGGACGGTCACTTTGCATTTGACGGATAAAGGAAGGGAGATTGAGAGACAAACCAACCTTTTGTATCAGAAGGCAATGGGCAGGATCAGCGAGATTCCACAGGAAGAGATTACCCAATTAATAAGAACGTTTCGTTCTATTATAAATTTATTTGAAACAGAGAAAGAAGGAGAATAGAACACAATGAACGCAACACAACCTAGTGGAGCTTCGGTTCCGGTACTGAAGAAGGGGCCCATTGTTGCTGCGATTCTGATTGCAGCTTTTGTGGCATTATTGAACCAAACCTTGATGAACGTAGCTTTACCTCAAATGATGGGCGATCTTGGAGTGGGTGCAACTACCATCCAATGGCTTACTACCGGCTTTATGCTGGTAAACGGTGTTCTCGTTCCTTTGAGTGCTTATTTGGTACAGAGATTTACAACAAGACAACTGTTCTTAACGGCAACCATATTATTCTCAATAGGTACACTGATATGTGCCTTAGGCAGTGACTTCTCGATGGTCATGATCGGCCGTGTTGTTCAGGCTCTTGGCGCCGGTATTCTGCTGCCGCTGATGAACGTGATTTTCTTGACGATTTTCCCGATTGAGAAACGCGGTCAAGCGATGGGAATGATGGGCGTAGCGATGATCTTTGCGCCTGCTATTGGACCTACTTTGTCCGGTTGGATTATTGAACATCATTCCTGGCACGTCCTTTTCTGGATTATCCTTCCACTCGGAGTGATCTCGATCATTTTGGGTCTGTTATTCATGAAAAATGTTTTGCCAAACTCCAAAGCTAAACTGGAATATTTGTCCGTTATTCTTTCTACGTTGGGCTTTGGCGGCATTTTGTACGGCTTTAGTGAAGCCGGCAGCAATGGCTGGGATTCCGCTGAAGTTATTGTAAGCATCGTCGTAGGTGCTGTATCTTTGATCCTGTTTGTATGGCGCCAGTTTGTGGCTGAGAAGCCGCTGCTGGAAGTGCGTGTCTTCAAATACAACATGTATTCCTTGACTACAGTGATTAACGTTATCGTAACGATGGCGATGTATGCAGGCATGATTCTCCTGCCGATTTACCTGCAGACGATCCGCGGTTTCTCACCGCTGGAATCCGGTTTGCTGCTCCTGCCAGGCTCGATTTTGATGGGGATTATGTCCCCGATCACCGGTATTATTTTCGATAAAATTGGTGCGAGATGGCTGGTTGTTATCGGTCTGATCATTACCGCGATTACAACTTATGAATTCAGTGATTTGACGGCTAACACGACTTATGGACATCTGATCTTTGTTTATACCGCCCGTATGTTCGGTATGTCCATGATCATGATGCCAGTACAAACGGCGGGTCTGAATCAGTTGCCAGCCAAGATGAATGCGCACGGTGCGGCTATGTCCAACACGCTGCGAACCATTGCGGGTGCGCTGGGTACAGCCTTCCTGGTAACGATTATGAATAGCAGAGCCACAGATCGCGGAACTGAGTTGATCAAAGCCAGCGGCTTGAACCCTCAGGATGCAGCTAATGCTGATGCTATTAACAAGCTGACTCAAGATGCAACGATCTACGGTATCGACCAGGCATTTATTGTAGCTACCTGGATTACGGTCGCTGCTCTGGTGCTTGCATTCTTCATTAAGAGAGTTAATGTTAACAAGGAATCGACGCCGCTTGAAACAAAAACGGTAGCAGCGCCTTCCAAAGGCTAAACGGAATAACAGAAAGATTAAATGGATTTAACAAAACAAACAGCCGGCACAGGATTTCTCCTGGCCGGCTGTTTGTTTTTGCTTGTTCATAGAATAAATGCAGGATTCAAAGGATTGTAGGAATTATAAGAATTAGTTGCCTGTCTCTGCTTCCAGATAACGTTTAATAAATTCCAGCGTTTTGTCTGACAGTTCGGTGCCGCCGCGGATACCCGCGATCATGTCGGTTTTGCCCAGCGCCAGGTTGGCGGAGAGAGGACTTCCCGACAGGTCAATGCCGTAAATATGCGAGGAGGTATCTTCTTCGGTCTTCTGCTCCAAAGCGGCTTCGCCGGTGAGCAGCGGCTTTAATTCTTCGTTCGCGTAGTCATCAAGATCTTGCAGGGCTCCGCCTTGAGCGAGCCAGGCGAACGTCGATTTGTCCATGATATAGAGATCCGGTTTCTCGGTCATAACTTCGATTTGTGCTTTCTGCTGCAAGGCCATTCCCATTTGTCCGGTATCCGGATTATCCAAAGGAAGATAACTCACATGGGCGGATACTCTTTTCCAGTCCGGGAAGGGAGCGAGTATGGATTGCTCTAAAGCTTCGTTGGCTTTACTGTCGTCCGGCAACATGAAATTACCGATAAACATGATCGAGAGATCGATCGGAGGAAGACTCGCCAGTCTTTCCTGTTCTTGCCTATGATTGACGTAAGTCGTTATACCGAAGATGATAACGATGACCGCAAGAAGTGACAACCAGATTTTAGTTCGGTGCAGCCGGAGGAAATCATCCGTTTTCTCAGCGGTCCCGGCCCATCTTCCCCACTTGCGGAATCGCTCCTGCCGTTTCTGTTCAATGACCTTGTTATCTTCGAAGGTGATGATGGAGCGGTAAGCCCGGTTAATCGCCTCGAAGTCTTCCTCCGGTTCGCCTCCTTCCTGGGTTCGACTGCGGGAACGGGCCCTTCGCACATACAGATCATATTTCTTGTTCACTTCTTCCCTGGTAGCTCCTTCTTCGAGCCCGAGGGTTTCGTAGGCCTTTCTCAACTCATCCATGTTTCTGCTCTCCTCTGTCTAATAAAAAATGGCGGTAGGATTATTATAATAGCTGTTATTTTTAAATGAAAACCCATTCCTGCGGCTTCAAATAATCGCTTTTAGCTATTTACCATTTAGTCTCCTAGTATTATCATAAACAATTGAGAATGCGTTTACAAATAACTTTGGGAGAGGGTTGGACATGAGCATACTGGAGAACCGCACTAAAGTTCTATTTATTGGAGACAGTGTAACAGATTGCGGCAGAAACTATGGCGATCCGGCCAGCCTTGGTTCAGGATATGCCTTTATTGCTGCGGCAGAATTTGGACGGCTCTATCCGGAGAAACAGGTTACATTTGTCAACAAAGGCATCAGCGGCAACCGTGTCATAGATTTGGAAGGACGTTGGGAAAAGGACTGCCTTCAGCTTAAGCCGGATTATGTGTCCATCCTGATTGGAATCAATGATACTTGGCGGCGTTACGATCAGAATGATCCGACTTCCTTGGAAAGTTATAAGGAGGGATATCGCCGTCTGATCGAAAAGACGCTGGAACAGGGTGTGAAGAAGCTCATTATCATGGAGCCGTTTGTTGTTCCTGTAATTGAAGAGCAGCAGGGCTGGTATGAGGATCTTAATCCAAAAATTCAGGCTGCACGTACGCTGGCGAAGGAATTCGGAGCTCTGTATGTACCGCTTGACGGGCTGTTTAATGCGGCAAGCGCCCAAACAGGAGCGGCTTACTGGGCGGAAGACGGTGTCCATCCTTCCGTGGCCGGGCATGGTTTAATCGCCGATGCATGGCTGAGAACAGTAGGAGCCAAATAATCCTTATGATCGGGTGAAAAAAGGGCTGAAAAGTCAAATGACTCTTCTAGCCCCAAGGTACATGCCATCCCAATATCCCGAATCGAGGTCGCTGATTTGTACGCCTGGATCCCCATACGTGTGGATGAAGCTGCCGTTACCGATATAGATGCCGACATGCCCGGCAATTTTATCGTTCTGGAAACGTCCGGGAACCGTGAAGAAAACGAGGTCACCCGGCTGAAGCTCCGATTTCTTAACCGGAGTGCCGGTATTGGCCTGATCCTTGGCCACCCTTGGAATCTGGATGTTGAACTTGGCAAATACATGCTGCGTAAAGGACGAGCAGTCGAAGGTGCCGGTGTCCTCATAATCGTCAGAACCAAAAACGTATTTAGTTCCCATAAACGTTTTGGCGAAAGAGATCAGTTGATTGACGTCCACATTGCTCTGGATATGGAAGCGCGGTGTTCTTCCGGGAATGACGCGGTCATCCGCAAGCCGGCCCGGAAACGGGGCGAAGATAATTTGCTGTTTAGGACCGTTCCATCCGATCTGGGTGCCGAGCAAATCACTCATAGCGTTTCGCGTAAAATATAAATCGCCGTTTCTGGCTTCCGGAGCATGGCTTAAAATAACGGGGTGATTCATCGACATGGCCTCTGCCTGGCCGGCCTTTGCCCGGTAGAGGACATCGGTGAACCCGACCAGATATTCGTCGCCGCGCTGAACTACATTTAATCCAAGCTGCTTGGCGGCGAGGGACAGCGGGATTTGCTTAAGCGTCGTGCTGCTGTCGTGATACCCCTGCTTATTATCGAAAGAAAGGGTTCTGGGACTGCTGCCTTTATCGGAGGACGTTTTGTTTCCTGGATTTGAATGGCTGCAGGAAGTGGCTGAAATGGCAAACAGCGCAGCGAGTGCTGCGGTGGATATCTTTTTGAAGGAAAAGGGTAATGTCATGATGGTGCACTCCATTTCTGGTTAATTAAGATACCTCAGAAGTTTGTGACGGTTGGGCCGGATTTATGTAAGCAGTGGACAAACAACTTGACTTGGAAGGAGCAATAAATAATGAATCAATATCAGGCATATGAAGGAACTTATCAGGGTGAGAAGGCGATTTGGCTGAAGGCCGGTTCCTATGAAGCAGTGATGCTTCCAGATACGGGCGGCAATCTGATCGCTTTCAAAGATAAAGAAAAGGGATTTAGCTTTCTGAGAGAACCGGAGGAAGGGAAGATCGAGGAATTTAAAGCTTCTCCGGGCGTTTACGGCATTCCCGTCCTGTTTCCGCCTAACCGCTATGAAGATGGCAAGTTCCCATGGAACGGACAGACGCTTCAGTTCCCAGTTAATGAGGAAGCTACAGGCAATCATTTGCATGGATTTTTACATA
This sequence comes from Paenibacillus physcomitrellae, assembly GCF_002240225.1. Classification (NCBI taxonomy): domain Bacteria; kingdom Bacillati; phylum Bacillota; class Bacilli; order Caryophanales; family Paenibacillaceae; genus Paenibacillus; species Paenibacillus physcomitrellae. The sequence continues at coordinate 20,871 of NZ_CP022584.1, forward strand.
CGGTTCCCTGGGAGATAGAGGAATTTGGGACAACCGAACACGAAAGTTATGTAACGGTGAAAATTCGGGTGGACGAGAAGAGCAGTGTATATAGCCATTTTCCATTTGTATTTACCGTTAAACTTCGGTATTCGCTCGGAGTGGACGGACTGAGCCAGCATGTATTCATTAAAAATGAGGGAGAACAGGCTATGCCGCGTCTATTGGCGTTCCACACCGCCGTGAACGCGCCTTTCTCCAAAGAAAGTCAGAGCAGCGATTATGCGATTAAGCTGACGATTGGAGAGCGCTGGGAGTTGTCAGAACGGATGCTCCCAACAGGACGTCATCAGGCATTATCGGCTTTTGACCTGGCGCTGAAAGGCGAGGGCGTATATCCGTTTGCCGAATCGATGGATAATCACTACACCGCCGCTCCGCAGCAGGGGCGTAATCGGATGGAGCTCACCGACAGCAGACTGAAGCTTACACTCATTTATGATGTTGGAACCTCGTATAAACAGTGGATGATCTGGAATAATGGGGGCACACCGGGCTTTTTCTGTCCGGAACCACAGATGAATCTGGTTAATGCACCTAACGTGGATCTTCCGGCCGAGGAGATCGGGCTGTTCAGCCTTGAACCCGGGGAAATCTGGGAAGAAACTGCCCGCTTCTATGTGAAAGAGGTTATGTAAAGACAGGGGAATAAGAAGACCGGGGAAATAATAACAAGCCCGCTAATAGTCTGGATACAAACAAAAGACGTTCTCCACGCGGAGGACGTCTATTTGTGCGCTTATAAAGTGGCGGGTAATAAAAATGACGGGTAACATAAAGTGACTATAACAGGAAGGTGTTAACCGTTGACCTGCCGGGGAGGCGGCCCAAGTAGAAGGGCCTCTGCGGTGAGGAGAAGCAGCATCAAGGAATCAATGAGACAGCTGCTTCTTGACATGACGCTGCAGCCATGGAGCTACATTTAATGTTTTGGGATAGGACTCTTTGTCTTGAAAGAGCAGCATCTGATTCTCCAAAGCCGAAATCTTCTCTTTGTTGGCATAACATTGATGAGCAACGCGGACAAAGCAAGGGTGCTTCAGCAGGCTGGTTTGCTCTTCAGCAGACAATTTTCTCTTTATGGTATAGTTTCTGCCGTAGAAGCTGACGAGACCTTTGCTGCCCAGTTTAAAGAAATAGGCGTCTTCAACCGGTTTGAAATTTTCGTAAACATCCCTTTCCGGATAGGCTACATTCATCTTAAGAAAACCCCCTTCACAAGATGTGTTGTTAGCGCTTACAATTATAACATATTCTATAGGCGGAAATAAGGTGTTTGGAAAATTTTTTTGTGAAAAATGCTAAATATTTTTATAAAGAAATCTGTGTTTTGGCGAAGAAAGCCTGCTGCGCAAACGAAGCTGCTCCCAGCACGCCGGAATCAAGCTGCAGTCGGGAGATTTCAAGGCTTACCCTTGCAAAGTGAAAAGAAAGCGATCTTTCCTTTACCGTCTCATACAAGGCCTTCGCGATCCAGGGCTCGGCTAAAGCGATCCGGTTGCCGATAATGACCCGCTGGGGATTAAACAGGTTGATTAAATTCGAGATGCCGATTCCCAGGTGACGGCCGACATTCTGCATAACTTCCAGAACGTCCGGATCGCCGCTTGCGGCAAGCTCAATAACATCTTCTAAGGCTGGAGGGCTACCTTCTGTATTCTTCAGCACGCTTTCAAGCTTCCCCGCTTCAAGAAGCAGGGCATTCTCGGAGGCATACAGCTCCCAGCAGCCTTTATTGCCGCAGGAGCAGTCCTCGCCGTCCAGCTTGATCGAGAAATGACCGGCTTCTCCGGCAAATCCGGACGAACCCCGGTACAGATGTCCGCCGAGTAGAATGCCGGTGCCGATCCCATGGCTGACACTGACGTAAAGCAGATCGTCGGTATCCTGGGCGCCTCCGAATTTATGTTCGCTGACTGCTCCGGCGTTAGCTTCATTATCGATGACTACGGGAAGCTGCAGTTCATCGGTCAACATTTGCTGCAGTGGAATATTCGACCAGTTCAGGTTAGGCGCAAACAGAACCGAGCCATGCTCGTCCACGATGCCCGGGACTCCGACGCCTACGCCAACGATACCGTAGGGGGTTTCTGGAGCCCGTACGGATAGATCCCGGACACCACGAACAATAACACTGCAAATATGCTCGGCTGAATTGGATTCCAGCAGATAGAAGCTGCGGTCTTTGATCGTTCCTTTGAGATCAGTCAGAATGGCTGAAACGGAGTCGATCCGCACATCGACGCCTATGGCGTATCCGGCCTGCTCGTTGAATAGCAGCATTAGCGGTTTACGGCCGCCGCTGGATTTACCCGGACCCATTTCATGTACGAGATGCTCATCGATCAGCTCATTGACAAGGCTGGAAACGGTTGTTTTGTTGAGACCGGTCAATTCCGATACTTTGGCTCTCGAAATAGGGGAGCGGGTGCGTATCATATCCAGGACAATCGACTTATTAATTTTCTTGACTAAAAACAAATCTCCGGTTTGCTTCATAAGATCTCCCTGAGTAGCATAAGTAATGTTGAATTGAAGTACTGGACGAGAATGCAAGCATTAAATGGTCTAGAGGTGAATGAATGTTTCAAAAACCGAACCGTTCTCCTCTATATAAAGATAAGGGCGCCAGTCAGGCCGCCCCTGTATTTAGTACATAGAGTAAGTTTAAGGCCGGGAACGTTTTTTTTCAAATACTTTGTTTATTCGATAGACAAACTAACGAACCTGTATTATGATAGTAAATGAAATCAGTACAACACATATTCGGGAGGTTTTACAATGAGTCATTTTTCTGATATTAATGTAATCGCTTACGAAGGTGCTTCCTCCAAAAATCCACTTGCATTCAAACATTATAATCCTAAAGAAGTTGTAGCTGGAAAAACGATGGAAGAGCATCTGCGTTTCGCAACCGCTTACTGGCATACATTTGTAGCTGACGGCACGGACATGTTCGGCCGCGGTACTGCACAGCGTCCTTGGGAAAGCTACAGCGGTCTGGATCAGGCTAAATTCCGCGTAGAAGCTTCCTTTGAATTCTATGAGAAGCTGGGCGTTCCGTTCTTCTGCTTCCATGACGTAGATATTGCTCCGGAAGCTGATACTCTTCAGGAAACGAACAAAAACCTGGATGTCATCGTTGCGATGATGAAGGATTATATGAAGACCAGCAAAACCAAACTGCTGTGGAATACGGCTAACATGTTCAGCAACCCGCGTTACACGCATGGCGCCGGTACGTCCAGCAACGCTGTTGTTTATGCCCGCGCTGCCGCTCAAGTGAAGAAAGGTCTGGAAGTCGGTAAAGAGCTCGGCGCACAAAACTATGTATTCTGGGGCGGCCGTGAAGGTTATGAAACTCTGCTGAACACCGATATGGCGTTTGAGCTTGATAATCTTGCCCGTCTTTACCATATGGCTATCGATTATGCCAAAGAAATCGGCTTTGACGCTCAATTCCTGATCGAGCCTAAACCAAAAGAGCCAACTAAACACCAATATGATTTCGATGCGGCTACTACGCTTGCCTTCCTGCATCGCTACGGCTTGAAGGATCATTTCAAACTGAATCTTGAAGCTAACCATGCTACGCTTGCCGGACATACATTTGAGCATGAAATCCGTGTTGCCCGCGACAACGGCGTGCTGGGTTCCCTCGACGCCAACCAGGGCGACGTGCTGCTCGGCTGGGATACGGACGAATTCCCGTACGATCTGTACACCACTACTTTGACTATGTATGAAGTGCTGAAGAACGGCGGCTTGGGTAAAGGCGGCGTAAACTTCGACGCTAAAGTACGCCGCGGTTCCTTCGAACCGGTTGACCTGTTCTATGCTCATGTTGCCGGTATGGACGCTTATGCCAAAGGTTTGAAAGTTGCTGCCAAAATGATTGAAGATAACTACTTCGAGAACATTGTTGCTGACCGCTACTCCAGCTTCAAGAGCGAATTGGGCGAATCCATCATTTCCGGTAAAGCTACATTGAAATCGCTGGAAGAGTTTGCTCTGCAAAACAATCCTGAGAACAACAAGTCCGGCCGCCTGGAATTGATCCGCGCTACCATCAACCAATACATCCTTGGAGATCTGTAAGCCGTCCGGGACTTGGTCCTTGTGGGCTTGTAAAGGAGAACAATTATGGAGTATGTAATTGGTATTGATTTGGGGACCAGCTCTGTTAAGGCGCTTCTGGTCAACCGGGAAGGTAAGGTATGCGGAGAAGCTTCGGAATCTTATCCGCTTATTACGCCTAAATCCGGCTATAGCGAGCAGGATCCTGAAGAATGGGTAGAGAAAAGCCTTTTGGCGCTTCGCAAGCTCGCCCATGAAAGCGGCATCGAAGCGGCTTCCGTTAAAGGCATCAGCTTCTCAGGACAAATGCACGGGTTAGTGCTGCTGGACGACAACCATCGGGTGCTGCGCAATGCGATCCTGTGGAACGACACACGTACGACCAAGCAGTGCCGCGAAATTGAAGAAAAGCTTGGAGAGCAGCTGCTGTCCGTAACCCGGAATCCGGCTCTCGAAGGCTTTACTTTGCCTAAAATTTTGTGGGTACAGCAGAATGAACCGGAGCTGTTCGCTAAAGCATCCGTCTTCCTGCTGCCGAAGGATTATCTGCGCTATCGTCTGACCGGCGAGCTTGGTATGGATTATTCAGACGCGGCCGGCACGCTGATGCTGGACGTGGCCGGACGACGCTGGAGTCCGGAAGTGCTTGAGGCTTTTGGTTTGGACGAAAGCTTCTGTCCAAAGCTTGTAGCTTCGACGGAGTGCGTAGGCACGTTGCTGCCTGAAATGGCAGTGCAAAGCGGGCTGACCGCAGACGTCAAGGTGTTTGGCGGCGGAGCTGACAATGCCTGCGGCGCCACCGGCGCGGGTATTTTGGGGCCGGGCGAAACACTGTGCAGCATCGGCACCTCCGGCGTGATCCTCTCTTATGAGGAGAACGCGTCAGCGGATTATGAAGGCAAAGTCCATTTCTTTAACCATGCGGAGCCGGATGCTTTTTATGCTATGGGGGTAACCTTGGCGGCAGGAAGCAGTCTTAGCTGGTTCCGTGACACCTTTGCGCCGGGCAGCTCGTTCGACGAGCTGCTGGCGGGTGCGGCTACTGTTCCTGCAGGGGCAGACGGTCTGCTGTTTACGCCGTATTTGTCCGGCGAACGCACACCGCACGCGGACTCGGCTATTCGCGGCAGCTTTATCGGCATGGACCTGCGCCATAAGAAGGAGCATTTTGCCAGAGCGGTTGTGGAGGGGATTACGTTCTCCCTGCGCGAATCGATCGAAATTTTGCGCGGAGCCGGCAAGCAGGTTGATACGATCGTGTCGATCGGCGGCGGCGCCCGCAGCGAGCTGTGGCTGCAAATGCAGGCTGATATTTTCAACGCTGAGGTTGTCCGGCTCGAAAGTGAGCAGGGACCTGCGATGGGAGCAGCTATGCTGGCCGCGGCTGGTTTGAGCTGGTTCAGCTCCCTGAAGGAATGTGCAGGACAGTTTATTGCCAAAGCGGCAAGCTACAAGCCTTCAGAGGATCAGGTTAAGCTGTATAACGACTTATATCCTTTATATAAGGAAGTTTACGACAGCACCCAAGCGTTGAACCGCAAGCTGGAGCCGTTCCGCTCATAAGCTTTCAGGCAGTCGGAATGATTCAAAATTTGTAATCCAACCACTTATCCAAACAACTCGTTCACGGAATGAAGACATTCATACGCGAACGGGTTGTTTTTTTGTGCGTGCCCACTCACGGGATTCAAACAGCCGCGGCCCGTTTAAGGCTTAATAAAGAAGAAATAATCATGACTGAATTGATATAGAAGAAAATACAAAAATCAAGGAGGCTGTCTATGAGAAAGCTGAGATGGGGGATTATGAGCACGGCCAGCGTAGCCCGCGATTCCGTAATCCCGGCTATTCGTGAATCGGAAACCGGGGTTGTGAGTGCGATCGCCAGCCGGGATATTAGGAAAAGCGGGCAAACAGCAGAGGGGATTGGCGGAGCTGTTAGGGCCTACGGAAATTATGAAGATCTGCTTGAAGATCCGGAGATAGACGCCGTCTATATTCCGCTCCCGAACCATTTGCATGCAAAATGGAGTATTGCTGCCTTGAAGGCCGGCAAACATGTCTTATGCGAAAAACCCGGCGCTTTATCCGCGATTCAGTTTGAGAAGGTGCTGTCGGCCGCGGAGTCAACGGGCAAACATTATGCGGAAGCGCTGATGTACCGCTATCATCCGCAGTTCAAGGAAGTTAAGCAGCGCATCCGGAAGGGGGCTATTGGTGAACTGCGGCTTATTCGGGCGTGCTTTACCTGCAACAGCGCGGATTCGCAGGGCAATATCCGTTTCCGCGAGGAGTGGGGTGGAGGAGCGCTCTATGATCTGGCAGAATACCCGCTCAGCGCTGCCAGATGGCTGACAGGAGAGGAACCGGAGGCGGTTACCGTACATGCCAGTTATTCGGAGGCGCATGGAGGCGTCGATATGTCTGCTTCCGGACTCGTAGAGTTTCCGGGCGGCGTTTCCCTGTTATTCGACTGCGGTTTATGGGCGGAAGAGAGACGCTGCCTTGAAATCGTAGGAAGCGAGGGGAGAATTGAGCTTCCTCATGCTTTTTCGGGCAAAGAACAATCAGGTTATTTCTTATATAAAGGCAGGGAAACGACTGAAGCTAGGGAGCGGCCCTTAAACGCTTATGTTCTGGAAATCGATCATTTCGGGCAGGTGGTTCTGGAGGGAAGACAACCTGATTTTACAGCATCGGATGCCCTTAAGAATCTGCGCTTGTTGGATGCCTGCCGACAGTCGGCCCTGCAGAAGCGGCGCATCAAGCTGGAGACCGGGAGAGAAACCAGGAAACCACAAGCCCTAAGAACAAAAACGAGTTTGGGTTTGGTCTCAAAGAAAATGAAGTGATATGATAAGATAGATGTAAATAAAGTCATATACCTATCATTTCGAGGAGGACATCTTGTGACAAATTCCAACCCAAAACTATACTTGTTCATTGGCTCTTATGCGGAGGCCGATGGACCGGGCGTATATGTGTACGAGTTTAATGAAAGCACCGGCGAGCTGGCTCAGGTTGAGGCTGTTTCCGGCTTGAAAAATCCAACCTTCCTGAACGTGAATCCTGCCGCACACAAGCTGTACAGCATAGCGGAGACGGTAAATGCGGAAGGGAAAAAAGCCGGCGAAGCCGTTGCTTTCTCCATCGATCCTGCTACCGGCAAGCTTGCCGAGCTGAACCGCCAGATCAACCTGGACAACACCCTGTGTCATATCCAGCGGGTGGAAGAGTTTGATTATGCATTTGTTTCAAGCTATCACGGGGGCAAAGTCGGAGCCGTTAAACTGAACAAAGACGGAAGTATCGGGGAACTGACGGACGAGAAACATCACGAACCTTTGGAAGGACAGCCGGCTGATACGGTTTCTCATGTCCATTCGGCCTTCTTTAGTCCGGATAACAAGTTTTTGTTCGTAAACGATCTTGGCCTGGATCTGATCCGTGCCTATAAATTCAACGCAGAATCCGGCAAGCTGACTTTCCATGGAGATACCCGTACAGCGCAAGGCGCTGGCCCGCGGCATCTGGCGTTCCACCCTTCACAGCCTTATGTCTTTGTCATTCATGAACTGAACTCTACGGTTGTATCCTACCGTTATGAGGCTGAAACCGGAGCTTTGAGCGAAATTCAATCGCTGTCGACGCTTCCGGCTGGTTTCGAGGGATCAAACGGAACTGCAGAAATCGCCGTTTCCAAGGATGGACGTTTTGTTTACGGCTCCAACCGCGGACATGACAGCATTGTCATTATGGCCGTTGACCAGGCGACGGGTGAATTGAGCGTTGTAGACTACGTTTCTACGGAGGGCGGACATCCCCGTCACTTTGCCTTGACGCCAAACGGAGATTATTTGATTGCAGCCAACCGGGACGGGAACAATCTGGTTGTCTTCCGCGTGAACCAGGAGACAGGTCTCATCACGGCAACCGGAGTGACCGCTTCAGTATCCAAACCGGTTTGCGTACAGCCTTTTTATTTGTAAGACCAATCCAAACCTGAATCGGCGGAGGGATTAGGTTGAGAGACGAACAAACCATGATGGAGCTGATCCTGGGCGCTGCCAGAGAGGACGAGCGGATCAGAGCGGTAGCGTTAAACGGATCGCGGAGCAATCCCGCTGCGCCGAGGGATATTTTTCAGGACTATGATATCGTATACCTCGTTACGGAAGTGCAGTCCTTTATCCAGGATCCAAGCTGGATTGACCGGTTTGGTGAACGGATTATGCTGCAGTGTCCGGAGCTGATGACGTTAATTCCTCCTGAGGCGAATGGAAGGTTTGTTTATTTGATGCTGCTTGCGGATGGGAATCGTTTGGATCTGCGCCTGATTCCTTTGGAACAAACTGAAGCTTATTTGCTTGAGGACAAGCTCACCGTCATCTTAATGGACAAGGATCATTTAATTCCAGAGTGCATAGTGCCAACGGATGAGGATTACCGGGTCGAGCCTCCAACAGCCGAGCTGTTCGCCAACTGCTGCAATGAATTTTGGTGGGTTTCTACATACGTGGCTAAAGGACTGTGGAGACGGGAGATTTTATATGCCCAGGATCATTTGAATATGAACGTTCGGCCGATGCTGCTGAAGATGCTGAATTGGCTGGCGGGCATCCGGACGGATTTCACCGTTAACACGGGCAAAAGCAGCAAGTATTTACAAGCCTACATCCCCGAATCGGATTGGGAACGGCTGCTGGACACGTACGCAGGCTCCGGCTATGAAGACGTTTGGAAGGCGCTGTTTACGATGGCAGAGCTGTTTCGAAGCACTGCCAAACAAGTGGCCGGGCACATGCAGTACGATTACCTAGAGGAAGACGACCGGAAGGTGTACGCATATTTACAGCATGTGGCTGTACTTCCCCGGGATGCTGACAGTTTTGGCATGTAAAATAAGAAAAGAGAGTGCCTGCGGGCACTCTCTTTTGTCATTCCTGGGAGTCACTCTTTATTTCTGTTCATGCAGCAGACCAGATTCACGCACGCCGTTCATAAATTCTATGAACTGAGGAATATCCAGCTGCTGGGCAGCATCGGACAGCGCCGTCTGCGGATCGGGATGGACCTCGATCATTACGCCGTCTGCGCCGGCTGCAAGCGCGGCTTTGGCGCATGGCAGCATAATATCCTTACGTCCGGTGGAATGGGTGACATCAACCAATACCGGAAGATGGGTTTCTTGTTTAAGAATCGGAACCGCGGAAATATCGAGCGTATTGCGGGTCCATTTTTCATAGGTGCGAATTCCGCGTTCAATCAGCATCAGGTTGGAGTTGCCGCTAACTGCAATATATTCGGCAGCATGAACGAACTCTTCTAGTGTAGCGGCAATCCCGCGTTTCAGCAGGACGGGGATTTTGGCTTGACCGGCTTCTTTAAGCAGTTCAAAGTTCTGCATGTTGCGGGCGCCGATTTGAATGACGTCGATGTAGTCGGCCGCAATTTCGATATGAGCCGGGTGTACGATTTCACTAATGGTGGACAATCCAAATTCCTTGGCCACTGCTTTGAGCATTTTCAGGCCTTCGATGCCGAGCCCCTGGAAGTCGTAAGGTGAGGTTCTCGGTTTGAAGGCGCCGCCGCGCATAACTTTAATGCCTGCCTCTTTAAGAGCCGCGGCCACGATACGAAGCTGTTCATAAGACTCGACAGAGCAGGGGCCGGCAACCATAACTTGTGTAGAACCGCCGATGGAGGTGCCGTTCAGCTCAATGACGGTATTCTCCGGCTGGTTCTTCCGGCTGACGAGCAGCAGGCGTTTGTGTTCTTCTTCCTGCAGGTTAAGCGAAGCCTTAAAGATTTCCTTGAAGAGCTGTTTGATTTCGGCGTCTTTGAAAGGGCCTGGGTTATGTTTAACAAGCGCCTCCAGCATTTCGCGTTCACGGACCGGATCAAATTTAGGCACACCTTGCTTTTCCTTGATTTCTCCGATGCTGCGAGCTACCTCGGCGCGGGTATTCAGCAGCTGCAGAAGCTCCATATTGATTTCGTCTAGCCGTGTGCGGAGCAGTTCCAGTGTTTCGTTCATCCTAATCTCTCCCCTTTGCATGAATAAAGTAACAGCAAATCCTTTTACTCTTAATCAATTACTCTAGTAGGAAATAAAAAAGCCGCCCATCAAGGGACGGCTTTAGCCGTGGTACCACCCTTGTTGGACAACTTGTGAAGTTTCCCGCTCAAACCACGATAACGGCGTGATCCCGGACGATTCTACTTGGGAAGTGCCTTTTAGGGCCTCCGTTCAAAAAGTCTGCTCTGGAGTGAATTCGCGCATCGCATCCTCAGAGGGCTCTCAATCTTTGGCTCCTCATTCCCTGTTCAGGAAGCAGTTTTCTGCGTTACTAGTCTCCGTCAAAGCAATTACCAATTTAACTCGGATTATAGGACGTTGCTGAATTGATGTCAAGTTTCTGCGGGCCCAATTTCATGTATTATAAAAACTGTCAGAAAAAAAGTTGAGACCATTTAACGTTTTATGCGTAAAATAGGCTAAGACCTATTTTGATTTGAAGGAGCAAACCCAAGCATGACTTTTAAACAATTTTTCTACATACCTGGCGTTAGGCGGGTCATCGCTCTGATCTTTGTACTGCTCGCTCTGTACATATTCAGAAGTATGCTCAACATCGTTCTGCTGACCTTTATTTTCACCTATTTGATCAACAGACTCCACGGTTTTGTTATGAAGTTTGGAGGCCCTCATTTACGGCTGAGCAGGAAATTGGCTGTCATCGTCATTTATTTGGTATTAGTGGCCTTATTGGCCAGTGGTATTTATAAATATTTGCCTTTGTTCATTAACGAATTGAGTGATTTGGTCAATCAGGTGATTTCCTTTTACAACAAACCCCCTATTGATCTTCCAGATAATGTAGTTGTCAATTATTTGATGGAATCCTTAGAGGATATTGATTTGGCCAGTTATATTTCCGGCGGGTTTAACTTTCTGGTGCATACGTTATCCGATATCGGCAAGCTCAGCCTTCACTTGTTCATTGCTCTTATTCTAAGTTTGTTCTTTATGCTTGAGAAAGAAAAAGTAACGCATTTTACAGCAAATTTCCGGTTAAGCAAAGCTGCTTATATCTTCGAGGAATTGGAATATTTCGGCCGCAAATTTGTGCATTCCTTCGGTAAAGTGATTGAAGTACAGTTTCTGATTGCACTCGTAAATGCCTCATTGTCAACCTTGTTCTTATGGATACTGGGATTCCCCAATTTGCTTGCTTTAGGCATCATGATCCTGCTGCTCGGTTTTGTGCCTGTCATGGGGGTTATCATTTCCCTGATCCCTCTTTGCGCTATTGCTTTCAAAATCGGCGGAGCCGTAAAAATCATTTATGTCTTGATCATGATTGTCGTTCTTCATGCCATTGAGTCTTACGTGCTGAATCCCAAATTCATGTCGAACAAAACGCATTTGCCGATCTTTTATACGTTCATGATCCTGATCGTGTCTGAGCATTTCTACGGCGTATGGGGCCTGATTGTCGGCGTGCCGGTCTTTATGTTCCTGCTGGATATTCTGGAGGTACCTATCTCTGCCTCTCCGCCGCCGGCAGCAGCGCAGCTAAAGCCTGAGGAAACCAAAAGCACGGATGAGCCTGAAAGCTGATTGAGATCCGAGATCCGAAACCCGAAATCCGAAAGCTGAAGGAAACCTTTAAGCTAAGGACAAATGCAACGTTTAGCTGGACATGGAAAGGCTGCCCGTCGATTAACGGGTGGCCTTTTATTATGTACGCCTATGGAATTGGAACCGTCTTTGTCCATCCTGTAAAATGAAAACGGGATGCAAAATTCAAGGGAACGGGTAAGGTTATGTAAGGATAAGGAGCAGGAAAACGGACGAATCTATGTTTGACAAAGGAGATGAGAACGATGAAGCAGGATGAAACGGTACTCGGTCTGGATATTGGCACAACAAGCCTTAAAGCGGTATTGTTCGGGCCAAATGGAACACAGATTGCCAAACATAGCTCGGAATACCCGCTGTATCAGCCGCAGCCAGACTGGGCAGAACAGGACCCGGAGGAGATTATGCAGGCGCTTGTGGATGCGGTTCGTCATGTGCTGCTTAAGAGCAAAGCCGAAATAAAGAATATAAAAGCGATCGGGTTCAGCGCAGCCATGCATTCGCTCATTGCCCTGGACGCGGAAGGGCAGCCGCTTACTCGTGCGTTGATTTGGACAGATAACCGGAGCACCGGCCAGGCCGAACGGTTGAAGAACAACGGCGGACACGAGATCTATTTGCGTACGGGTACACCGATTCATCCGATGTCGCCTTTATGCAAGCTGCTGTGGATGAAAGAAGAGGATACGGACACTTTCAAGAAAGCCACCATGTTCGTTGGGATCAAGGAATATCTGTTGTTCCGGTTATTTGGTACATATGTAATGGATTATTCGCTCGCTTCGGCTACGGGAATGTTTGAATTAACCAAACTTGATTGGGATGAAGGAGCGCTGGAGCTGCTTGGATTGGAGCGTTCACGGTTGCCGCAGCCGGTTCCGACCACCCATACGCTTCAGGGGATGAACCAGACGCTGGCTGGTCATATGGGACTTGACCCGCAAACGCCGGTAATCATAGGGGCCAGTGACGGCGTCTTGGCCAATCTCGGGGTAGGGGCAATGGGAGAAGGTGAAGTAGCGGTCACCATCGGGACGAGCGGAGCAGTCCGAATGATGACGGATAAGCCGCTGACAGATCCGCAGCAGAGGACTTTTTGTTATGCTTTGACTGACAAGCATTGGGTAGTAGGAGGTCCGACGAATAACGGCGGGATCATGCTAAGATGGCTTCGCGACCAGTTCGGTTCGCCTGAAGTTGAGGTAGCCAAACGGCTGAATATCGATCCGTACGATCTGATGATTCAATATGCGGAGAAAGTGCCGGCAGGAGCGGAAGGACTTTTGTTTATGCCATTTTTGACCGGTGAGAGAGCGCCGATTTGGAATCCGGATGCCAGAGGATTATTTTTCGGGATTAGCCTGCGGCATCAGCGGGAGCATTTTATCCGGGCTGTGCTGGAAGGCGTTATTTTCAGCATCTTCTCGATTGGTGTTGCCCTGCGTGATCTGGCGGGCCCCGCTACTAAAATCATAGCTTCCGGAGGTTTCGCCCGCTCTGCCGTTTGGCGCCAGATCCTGTCCGATGTGATGGGCAAGGAACTGCTGGTCCCGGAAGTGGAGGAAGCTTCGGCGCTTGGTGCAGCAGCGATTGCTTTATACGGCATTAAGGATCTGCGGGCTCTGGAGGAGGTTAAGGATTGGGTGCGTATATCAGAAACCCATAAACCGAATCTTCAGAACAGCGAAATTTATCTGCAGCTCTTTGATATGTATGAACGGTTATACAGCAAGCTGAAATCGGAATTTCAGATCATGGCCGACTTTCAGCGAACCGGTTATTTTGAATCCAAACAAGAGCCGAATTCCTGAACAAATGTTGATATTATGGCTATAGAAAAAAATAAAACAAGCCGCTTATTTCAAGCGGCTTGTAATAAACCTTACAGAGAAATGGGCTGCTGCCCAAATCTCTGCTTGGCTGATCCTTACGGAGCGTTGTGGGTTTAATTCGATTCCTGCATCTTGACTTCATGCTGACGAAAGATTCCACTCTGAGCTCCGGTTTTGGAATCGTGCTTCTTGAGCTCTTTGCTCCAGTCGCGGTTGACGATTTCCTTTAACTTGGCAGGCAGTGCGGCTTTCAGTTTTGTAGCACGCTCAGCATCGATTTTGCCGTTTTGGACGGCTGAATCAATTCTTTTCGAAGAGGCTTCCGTCAGCTTGCTGACATATTCGCTTTCCGACCAGCCCTTCTTCTCTTTCACAATTTGCATCAGTGTACGTCCGGCTTTTAATTGGTTGACCAGCTCGGCTTTCTCGACCCCGATCAGGTCGGCTGTTGTTCTTACTGCAAACCCGGCAAAATAAGGTTTGCGGTGATGCCGCTTATGCTCTTGATCCTGCCCGGCGGTTGGAGAAGAGCTGCTGTCACCGAGATTCGCCGATGGCTCTGCTTTCGCCTGGAGGGAGGCAGAAGCCTGTCCAAATGCCGTTTGAGGAGCCGGCAGCAGACTGGCAACGAGTGCAAGGCTGAGTGCTCCGGCGGCTATGGCGGTTGTTTTCAGTTTCATCATGTTTGTTCCACCTCTGTCAATATTTTTGTCGCTCCATCCTATATTGTTGACAAAAAACGACTTTTTAGCTTAAAAACACCTTAAAATTAGATAAATTTTGTTTTTTAGCCTGGAGCAGGGTAAGATGTAGTTGGATTTTGGAAGTGTACTGGAGGGTTACGCTTGAACTTTGGCGCCAGAATGTTTAAAACAGGATTAGCGGTAACGCTGGCATTATATGCATCGGTTTGGCTGCAAATGGGTTCGCCGGTCATTGCGGCGGTTGCCGCTATTTTTGCCATGCAGCCCTCGATCTATCGTTCGTGGAGATACCTGATCGACCAGCTGCAGACCAATACGCTCGGGGCGATTCTTGCCATGCTGGCCGGTATGGTTTTCTCGTCGGAACCGTTTGCGATTGGTATTGTATGTATTCTAGTCATTATGATTTGTCTTAAATTCAAGATGGGGGATACGATTGGACTGACACTGGTAACGGTGGTAGCGGTAATGGAGGCTTCCGGACAATGGGATTTTGCCGTGACGCGTTTTGTTCTCAGTTTGATTGGCATTGTCTCGGCCTTCTTGATTAATGTGTTTGTGTTTCCGCCGAAGCCAAGGGTTCAATTTGTAGCCGAGGTTCGCAGAACCTTCGACCGTCTCTCTCTGCTTATGCGCACAGCTGTCTCGGATGAGATGAAGGAAAATATTTTTAGGGACGAACAGCGAGCCCTGGAAAACGATATTTCCTCCATTAACGATAAATACAAGCTGATGGAGGAAGATCAGAAGAAGCTGAAGAAGCCGAAGTTTGGTGCAAGCCGCCAGCTGGTCGTTTACAAACAAATGGTAAATACGCTTCGGAAGGGATATGAAGTTATAGAGGCGACCCAGGAGCATTATTTCCAGGCCGGCCGTCCTTCTGAACTGGATCTGCGGTTTGATGAACAAATAGAGAAGCTGATTAAATTCCACGAGCACATCATGCTTAAATTTGATCACAAGTTAAAGCCGGGATCGGTGGATTCGGATTATATCCAGCAAGAGAACGATATGTTCCTGAAAGAGCTGTTAAGGCGATACAAAGAAGAGGAAGAAGGCTACTTGCGGCTGACTATCGTAACTGCGGCTATCTATGATTACGGACATCAGCTGGAACGACTGAACCGGCTGGCGGGACATTCTCCCGAGCATGCTGAAGCCTAATTTGATTCCATATTGAAATTAGAAATCAACAAGAATTCCATTAAAAAAGTCCCGCCGGTTGGCGGGACTTTAAAATTCAGGTTTATTTCGAATGGAATTGATTAGACTGCCGTAAACTGATAAAATAAAGAATGGACCGAAGAATTAGTATATATTTTTAAAATACTTCTGTAAGAATCTTATCACAGAAATTGTGGTTTGTCAACAGGCAGCCTGGAGAAGAGGGGATGAATGGTTTGGATATGACCGAGCAATCTTGGAAGGATGAACAAAACCGGGTTAATCATGTGGTAGAAGTGATCGATAAACGCATTAAAGGCTTGGAGCGCGAAGTCGGCAGTGTCCGGACCGACGTGGTGGAGATGCGGCGTGATTTCTGGGACGACGTAACGATCAACTTCAGTGAAGCCGATGATGTAGGCGAGACCTCGACCAGCCTCCGGCAGCAGTCAGAAGTGCTGTCCGAACGGGAGAGAAGCCATAAGCATTCCTTTGCGGCTTTGTCCAAGATGAAGCGGCTGCGCCAATCTCCTTATTTTGGCCGAATCGACTTTGCTGAAACCGGTGAACCGGCGGAACAGATCTATCTAGGCATTGCATCACTGCTGGATCAAGATGATCAGACCTTTCTTGTTTATGACTGGCGGGCGCCGATTTCGAATCTGTATTATGACAGTACACCGGGCCCGGCATCTTATAAAACGCCCGTAGGGGAAATTGCAGGGGAAATGCTGCTCAAACGCCAGTTCGTTATTCGTGACTCTCAAATTAAATTAATGTTTGATACAGGCGTTACGATCGGAGATGAACTGCTGCAGGAAGTGCTGGGCAGAAGCTCTGACGCCCAAATGAAAAGCATCGTGGCTACGATTCAGAGAGAACAGAACCGCATCATCCGCAATGAACGAAGCCGGATGCTTATTGTTCAGGGGGCGGCCGGCAGCGGCAAAACCTCGGCTGCGCTGCAGCGGGTGGCCTATCTGCTGTACAAGTACCGGGAGCATCTGCAGGCAGATCAGGTGATTTTGTTCTCGCCCAATCCGATGTTTAACAGTTATGTATCTACCGTGCTTCCGGAGCTTGGCGAGGAGAACATGCAGCAGACCACTTTCCAGGAGTATCTGGAGCATAGAATCGGCCGGGAATTCCAGCTGGAGGATCCGTTTGTACAAATGGAATATGTTCTTTCCGGGGAAAGCGGGCAACCGGGATATGACGCCAGAATCGAAGCGATTCGTTATAAATCTTCGTCTCTGTACATTCAAGCCATGAACGGTTATCGGAACATGCTTCTAGCCGAAGGCATGCTGTTCAGACCGCTCCGGTTTCAAGGGAAAGAAATTGTGGGCAGGGAGGAGATCAGCAAAAGGTTCTATGCCTATGATTCGAGCATTACTCTGGCGAACCGCTGCGATCTGCTGCGTGAATGGCTGCTTAAGGAATTGGCCGATTTCAGCAAACGCGAAGTGAACGAGCCTTGGGTAGAAGAACAGATGCAGCTGCTGGACAGTGAGGATTATCAGATCGCTTATCAGCGTATGCGCCGGCAAAACCGCAAGAAAAACCGTACGTTCACCGATTATGAGGACGAAAAGCTGATTTTGGCCCGAATGGTGGTCAGTGATCGTCTGAAACCGCTGCGAAAATGGGTAAAAGCGCTGCGGTTTGTGGATATTAAAGGGCTGTATGCCCAGCTGTTTGCAAACAAATCCATCATGCTGCAGGCGAGCGGCGGCGATCTGCCGGCTTCCTGGGACGAAATCTGCCGGTTCACGCTGGACAACTTGGAGAAAGGCGAGCTGGCCTACGAAGACGCAACGCCTTATCTCTATTTACGAGAGCAGCTGCTGGGCTTCCGTTCCAATGGCAATATTCGTCATGTATTTATAGATGAAGCGCAGGATTATTCGCCGTTTCAGCTGTTTTTCCTGAAAAGATTATTCCCTAGAGCACGCATGACAGCGCTCGGTGATCTTAATCAGGCGATTTATGCCCATGGTTCCATCCTGCAGCAGACTTCCACTTTATCTCAGCTGTATGGACAAGAGGAAACCGAGCAGATCACACTCACCCAAAGCTATCGTTCGACTCGCCAAATCGTTGATTTCACCCGGCAGATGGTCGAAGGCGGGGAGCGGATTGTTCCGTTTAACCGGGACGGGGAGCTGCCTGAGATAAGAATTGCCGGAGAACAGGCAGCTTTAAATGCAGCCCTCTCGGCCGATCTTGACCAGCTGAAGGCTGAAGGGTATGAAACAATCGCCATTATCTGCAAAACGGCTGAGGAAAGCCGGCTCACGTATGAAACGCTGAAGAAGGATCATGAACTGAAGCTGATCAAGAAAACAACGCTGTCTTTTGAGAAAGGCATTCATGTCATTCCTGCTTATCTTGCTAAAGGCGTGGAGTTTGATGCCGTGCTGATTTATGATGCTTCCGAGGAGCGGTATCGCCGGGAATCGGAACGCAAGCTTTTTTATACAGCTTGTACAAGAGCCATGCATCTGCTCCATGTTTATAGCCTGGGCGAGCCGTCTCCTTTCATCAAGGCGGTTAAACCTGAGGATTACCGGACTGTGGAACTCGAAACGAGCCGTGTAAACGGGTAGGCGGATAATAGCGGATAATAATGAACGGAATGAACCACACTAACACAGATGTGTTCTTCACACATTTGAAAGGTGGTCTAGTCAGTGGGCAACAATAAAGGAGCATTAATTGCGTTGGCTTCCATTCCATTTATTATGACGCTGGGCAACTCTATGCTAATCCCAATTCTTCCGCAGATCTCTAAAGAACTCAGGATCAGCTCGTTCCAGGCCAGCATGCTGATAACGGTTTACGGGATTGTTGCCATTTTGCTCATTCCAATAGCCGGTTATCTCTCGGATCGTCTGGGACGCAAAGCAGTTATTGTCCCCAGTTTGATCTTGGCCGGAGTTGGAGGAGCCGTGTGTGGAGCCGCAGTTTGGTTTGGAAGCGGCAAGGTGGTTTATTGGATCATTTTGGCAGGACGCCTCATTCAAGGGGCAGGTGCTGCCGGGGCTTTTCCGATCGTCATTCCTTTTGTCGGCGATTTATTTAAGGATGACAAAGAGGTCAGCAAAGGGCTTGGCATTATCGAAACCTCGAATACCTTTGGCAAGGTTCTAAGCCCCATACTCGGAGCGGCGCTGGGAATGGTTTTATGGTATCTGCCCTTTGTCTCCATTCCACTGTTATGCCTGATTTCACTGCTGTTAGTGCTATTTATGGTGAAGAAGCCGAAGAAATCCAAGGAAGATGAGCCGAAGAGTCTTCGAGAGGTGCTCCATGCTGTAAGAGCCATTTTGAAAAAAGAAGGCCGGTGGTTGTACGCGATATTCGCGATTGGCGGCATTTGTATGTTTCTGCTATTCGGCGTGTTGTCTTATTTGTCTGAGCAGCTGGAAGTGAAACATCATCTGCATGGAGTGGTAAAAGGTCTTGTCCTGGCTATCCCGCTGGCTGTCTTATGTTTGGCGTCTTATATCACCGGGAAGAAAATCGGAAAGAACAAAACGATCATGAAATGGGCCGGAGTTTCGGGCATGATTTTGTCCACGGTTTCGTTATTCGGGATCGGGCTGTTTAATAACATTTATTTCGTTATTGGCTGCCTTATTATTTGCGGTTCAGGGATTGGTGTGGTGCTGCCATGTACGGATTCTCTGATCACGGAAGGAATAGAACAGGAAATAAGAGGAACGGTGACTTCTTTGTATAACAGCATGCGGTTTATTGGGGTATCGTTTGGTCCGCCGGCCGTATCGCTGCTCGTAAATACGAGTCACAGGGTGATGTTTTTTGTGATTGCAGGCATTTCTCTGGTGGCTTTTGTCCTTATTTTGTTTGCAGTAAGACCCAAACCGGAGAAGAAGAAAGGCGGAGGACAAATCCCCCGCCCCGCTCCTTCAGGTTAAGTTTTCTTTGAACAGCTGTTATGAGAGATCAGACAGCTGTTTTTCTTTGTCCAAAAGGACTTCGTTCCCTAATTTCCTATGGAATCAGGCACGGAATCAAACAAGGAATCAAAAAAATGGTTTTGCGGCCCGTCTGCTTTTGGTATGATAATACAGGCAAGTTTATTTACGGCTTCCGCTTTCAATTTTGGCAGGCAGCTGCCCTACATATGGTAGCTCCCGGAGGGGGCGTTTAATACCCATTCCAGCATTAGCAGCATATCATCCAGACGTTCAAGCTGTGCGTTTAAGGAAGGGCGCTGGGACTCTTGATCCGGCTGCAGCTGTGCAAGCCGGTCTTCAATACGTTTCTTTTGCATGGTGAGTTCATTGATTTTGGATTTAATCTGAAGTTCGGTTCTCATTAGTCACCTCATCGTTTCGTTATCATGAATTATTATAACAATTGGCGGGCGAAAACAACATTGGTCCTGCAAGTATCGTGGAGGGTATAAGACATGAATGGAAAACAAGCAGCAGGTTATCGTGCGGTCGAGTGGGTACAACCGGGGATGACGGTCGGGCTCGGAACGGGTTCTACTGCCTACTGGGCCATCCAGCGGATCGGAGAACGTGTAAAGGAAGGTCTTGAAATCAAGGCGATTGCCACGTCCAAGGCTTCCGAGAAACTGGCCAAAGAGTTAAACATTCCTTTGTTCGAAGCGGCGGATATTCCGCATATTGATTTAACAATCGACGGAGCGGATGAGGTAAACCCGCAAATGGCCTTGATCAAGGGCGGCGGCGGCGCACTGCTGCGAGAGAAGATGGTTGCTTTAAAGAGCGACAAGCTGATTGTAGTCGCTGACGCCAGCAAAGATGTAGAAGTGCTGGGAAACTTTAAGCTGCCGATCGAGGTAGTTCCCTTTGCCTGTGAATGGACCTTTGAAAATTTGCGAAAACAATATGACGTACCGATGGAATTCAGATATCGGGACGGAAGTATCTATGTGACCGATAACGGCAACTATATTGTTGATGCTTCTTTTGGTAGAATTGAAGATCCGGAGAAGCTGGCCGTTCAATTGAAGTCCATGACAGGAATCGTTGATCATGGATTGTTCGTTGGTATAGCCGAGACAGTAGTGCTCGGAAATGAAGACGGTACGGTAACGGTCCGGACCCGTTAACCAGGTCAGGCGGATCAAGCCTTTTTGAGGATTTCATCTGACATGGTAAAATAATGGAGTGGTTGGCAAGAAGGGTTCAAAAAACGAAACAGGGGGGATTCTTGTGCTGATTGATGCGAAACGAGGTCCAGGTCTTGATCATTCCGAGGTCACGGAGCTTCTGGAATTAGCTGTGCATGAGGACGAAGAAGCTTTGGCAGCTGCCAAGGCCCTGTATCGATCCGAGGATAACGGTTGTCTGCTTCGCCTGTATCAGGAGGAAGGGGAAACGATTGGCTTGATCGGGTTTCATATGGATTCGGACACAGGCACGCTGACCATTCAGCACATCAGCGTATTTCCCGAATATCGCAACCAGGGCTTTGGCCGTGGTTTAATATTAGAAGCTTTAATGGAGCAGTCACCAGACACCATTAAGGCGGTAGTGGATGAGGAAGCGGCTGATTTCTACCGTAATATCGGGTTTATTGTTACTAGCGAAGGAGTCAGTCCTTCGGGGGCTGAACGTTTTCTGTGTGTATACCATGCTGTGGAACGGGAAGACGAGTTCTGATCCAGCATGGGCACAATAGAAAAAGCCGGCGGGAAATGAACCGCACCACCAACTGTTAGAGTGTTTCTAATCATTGGGGTGCGGTTCAAAACCGCCGGCTTTTTGTTATAAGCACAATTATAAATGAATTTGTGCAGGTAAATTGCTTCTGACATAACGGATGCCGGGATACCTTTAAAGCGACATTTTCTTGAAGTAGCTGCGCAAAGCAAAACCGCGCTCCTGACGTTTCTTATATTTCGGAAGCTGTTTGTAAATAAGCAAAGCCTCTTGATAAGCGGTTTTGGCGTCTTCCTTCTGGCCCAGCGTCTGATAAAGCCGTCCAAGCAGATAATAAGCCTCAATGGAAGAGGACTGGATGCGGCGGAACTGCTCGGCATAATGCAGCGCTTTGGCGGGAGCATCACTCCGGAAGGCTGCCGCGAGCTTCAAATAGGGCTGCCCATACTGTACACGCTCATTGAATGCAAAGGCTTTTAAAATCCGCTGCTCCCCTTCCTCCAGCTGTCCCAGTCCAAGCGCTGCCAGACCGTAATCCGCCCAGAATTCCGCAGATTCTTCGGAATAAGGCAGGCTTTCGTCGAGAAGACGCATCGCTTCTCCGTAACGTTTCTGCTCGATGAGCAGCCGGGCGAGTTCGCGTTTGGAAGAGACGTCAAATGGACTGGCAGCAATTTGCTGACGCAGCTTGGCAATATGGCGCCGCCGTTTGAACGGCTTGGTCACACTTGGGAAGATGCCGACAAAACGTCTATCAAGCAAATACATAATAATAAGGAGCACTAGGATAGCGAGAAAGGGATTGCCTAATAATCGCCATAAAATAAAAAAAATAAAGAATTTGGCCATGACCGACCTCCAGCAGACACATTTGGAGCTATTATACCATAATTTGAAAATTAAGGTCTCTTGCTTGCGGAATTATCGGGTCATTGCTCAGAACTCAACTGAGAACTCAATTCAGAGCCGAGAACTCAATCTGCTTGTTTGTACTTACAAAAGGTTATGCTGCCGTTTGAGCGGAATTGTTTTCTATTATTTGATTCTTACGCTGTTCGAGCCTATTAAACAGAAGGCCGATTAAGGCCGAACCAATCAAATAGGCAAGCATAATCCAAAGGGCTGCTGTCCACTGTCTGTAATCTCCGACGGATATGGCCTGCTGAAAGCCTTGAACCGAATAAGTCATCGGCAGCAGCCGGCCAATGGCTGCCATGGCTGGAGCCATAAGCTGTCCCGGGAAGGTGCCGCCGCAGGTAGCAAGCTGGGTGACGAGCAAGGTGACAGCCAGAAATTTGCCCACAAATCCAAAGATACTAAGCAGCATATAAATGATACTTAGGAACGTAAATGAAGTGACTAGAGAGAAGCAGACAAATAGGGAGAAATGCTGAACCTGTATCTGGAAAGCAAACAGAATGAGTGCATCCAGAATAATGGTTTGTACGATACCGACCGTTAAAAATAAGCCCAGTTTGTTTATAAACTGATGTCCACTGGCGAGCTTACTTCCTTGGCGTCTGCCAAGCGGCAAGATATTAGCGCCCATGATTCCCCCAACAAACAATCCAAGAGATATGAAATAAGGAGCAATACCGGCGCCATAATTCGGAACCTCCACCCCTTTTGATTCGGTTAGCTTAACCGGCTCGACGAACATATTCTCGAGTTCTGGGCTGGCATGAAGCCCAGTTGTTTGACTTTTGGCCAAGGCCAGTTTGGATGCCAATTCGCCTGATCCATTATTCAGCTGATCCAGCCCCTGGTACAGTTGACCAGTTCCGGTTGTGAGCCGCCGGCTTCCGTCGGCCAAAGCGGTGATGCCTTGGTTCAGGGAGGCCATTCCTTTCGTCCAGTTGGCCATGCCGCTGTCCAGTTGCTCGGCGCTGCTGCTCAAGGATTTGGCGCCTTGACTGTTTTCCTTCAGCTTAGCCGCGAATAGCGAGGTTTGCTTGTTGAGCTGCTGCTGACCTTGGGCGATCTCGTCAGCGTTTGCCGCGAGAGCCGTTTCGGACTGGCTTAGTCCTTCATACAGCTCCGCTGTTGTTTCTGCCTGTTTAAGGAGGGCTTGTAGATCCGGGTCTTCGGCCGCGCTCGGGTGCTCTTTGATATAACTTTCCAGAGCAGCCGTCAGCTGCTTGGAGGCACCTTCAGCAGCCTGCCAGTCTTCGGCGTTCTTCCGGCTGGAGGCCTGCCATTTTCCCAGTTTGTCCGAAAGCTTGCCGGAGGCAGCCTCCAGCTTGCTCTGCCCAAGCGTTAACTGCTGCAGTCCGGCTGCCAGTTGCTCGGCTCCTTGATTCAGCTGGTTTGTGCCTTTCGCGAGCTCGCTGGAGCTTGTGCTTAGTTTGCCGCTTCCCTTCTGGAGATCCGAGGCACCTACTGCGGCATTCGAGATTCCCGAAGCCAGCTCGGAGAATCCCTTTTTAGCAGTTTCCGTGCCTTTATGGAGCTGCTCAGCGCCGCTTCCAGCGGTATTCAGGCCGTCCGCCAGCTTTTGCATACTTGAAAAGACGCCGTCTGTGTAAGCTTTGGTCAATTCGGCCTGCAATTTGGCCTTCATTTCTTTGATGGCGCTGGTTCCGATCTGCGAAGCAACGAAATTGCGTCCGGCATTTGTTTGGTAGATCAGTTCCGCCTGTTCGGGATGTTCATCCATGAGCGTTGCGGCATGACTCGAGAAATCTTCAGGGATCGTAACGATCATGTAATAGTCGCCTTTTTTCATCCCTTCAGAGGCAGCCTCAGCTGTAACAAAATCAAAGTCCAGTTCGTTGGTTTGAGCCAGCTCGTCGACAAAATTATGTCCGACCTCCACCGGTTTGCCGTTTAAAACGGCGCCTTTATCCAGGTTGACTACGGCAACTGGCAGATGATCGAGCCTGCCGTAAGGATTCCAATAGCCGGACAGAAACAGTCCAACATAAATGAGAGGAACCAAAATCAGAAAAATCATGGCAATACGTCCGTGTTTATGGTGGATAAGATGTTTCCAATCTTGGAAAATTAAACGAAAACCATGCACCCTAAGGGCCTCCTTTGTTAAAATTTGAAAGAACCTGATCATTTTAATGGAAAGAGCTTATTGTGTATAATATATAAATAATTATAAAATGATAGTTCTATAGCTATGAGTGGTTGTGAAGGTGAGGGGTGAGTCTTGGATTTCTTGCAGCTGCAGTATTTTCAGACCGTGGCCAGGCTGGAGCATATGACAAAAGCGGCTGAAACGCTGTCTATTGCCCAGCCGTCCTTAAGCAAATCCATTTCGCGGCTGGAGGAGGAGTTAGGTGTTCGGCTGTTTGACCGGGAAGGCCGGACAATCAAACTTAACAGCATGGGAAAGGCGTTCCTGCAAAGAGTAGACCGTGTCTTCATGGAACTGAATGAGGGAAGACAGGAGGTTCAGCAGCTGGCCGGTTTGCAGGAAGGCAGCATAACCCTGGCGGTCACGATCTCCAAAATCTTGCCGGAGCTGCTGGGTTCTTTTCTCTCCGAATATCCTAAGGTTCACCTTAGGCAGGTGATGGAACCGGCTGTAAGGATCAAACAACAGCTGGAAAGCGGAGAAATAGACTTTTGCATTACTTCTTTGCCTATTGAAGGGGATCATCTGATTTGGGAGCCGCTGATGACGGAGGAAATTTTCCTTCTAGTCCCGCAGGATCATCCTTTGTCCTTCAGGAGCAGCATCTCTCTTTCAGAGGTCAGGGAAGACCGATTTATCAGCTTAAACAGCGGTTACGGATTCCGAAGGCTTACCGATGAATTTTGCCGCAAAGCAGGGTTTATGCCGAATACCGCTTTTGAAGGGGATGAACCGGCGGTTATCGGCAGTCTGGTTAACAAAGGGTTGGGAGTTGCGTTTGTACCTGCCATGTCAGTGGCCGATATCGTATTACATTCTACCTCCAGGCTGCGCATTTCATCACCTGAATGCCGGCGAACGATTGGGCTGGTCTATTCGGATAGAACGTACAAGTCGATGGCCGCCCAGCGGTTTCATGTGTACTGCCGGGAGTATTTCAAGCAGCTGTTTATTGATTTGCAGAAGCTCTAGCTGGCAGCGGACGCGGGAATAAGACCTGGTTGAATCGGGTAATAAGAAAAGGAATGTGAGCATGCTCAGGCGTGATAGGAAAGGAGTTGCACAGTAACCCATGTATACTTTGGTTTTGTTAAGACATGGTGAAAGCGTGTATAACCAGGGGAACTTGTTTACAGGCTGGACGGATGTGGATCTTTCGGAGAAAGGAATTCATGAAGCGCATGAAGCGGGCAAATTGATGCAGCGGGAAGGGCTGACCTTTGATGTGGCCCACACGTCTTATTTGAAACGGGCCATCAAAACGTTGTTTTTTGCGCTGGAAGAGATGGATCTGCTGTGGATCCCGGTCCATAAGACCTGGAAGCTTAACGAACGTCACTACGGGGCACTGCAGGGACTGAGCAAACTGGATACGGCAAAAAAATACGGCGACGAGCAGGTGATGTTATGGCGTCGAAGTTATGACGTGCTCCCGCCATCGCTGACGAAAGACGACGAGCGTTACCCGCGGAACGATATCCGCTACAAGGACGTGGAGGATAAATATATCCCGCTTACGGAAAGCCTGAAGGAAACGGTGGTCCGGGTGGAAGACTACTGGAACCGGGAGATCGCTCCGCAGATCAAGGCCGGCAAAAAAGTCATCATTGCCGCACACGGCAACAGTCTGCGCGCCCTGATCAAATATCTGGAGAACATCGGCAATCAGGAGATTCTGGATTTGAACATTCCAACCGGAACGCCGCTTGTTTACAAGCTGGACGACGACTTGAAGCCAGTAGATAAATATTATCTGGGCAGTGAAGAACGTACCGAACAGAAAATCGAGAAAGTGGCCGATCCCGGAAAAATCATGGAGTAAGTGCTATATCTGGTGTGGCTTCAATTCTTATACTCGGGAGCATATTGGCCGAAAAATCGAATACAAATGGAGGAAGGGGACATGCAGGTTGATCTCCAAGAATGGAATGAGGAGATGAGCAAGGGAAATGAAGTTTATTCATAGGAACATCGCAATTCAAGGCTTGGGGACAGCTGTCCCGGAGCATAAGCTGGATCAGGCCGATACGTCGGAACGGTTGGGACAAGCTTTAGCCGGGTATCCGGATTCGAGGCGCTGGGCCAAACGAATTTTTAAACAATGCGGGGTTGAGACCCGTTATACAGTTGAACCAGAGCTGCTCAACCCAGCGGACGAGTGCCGGTATTTTCCAAACTCCTCCGATTTAACTGTGCCTGGAACGGCTGAACGCATGGACACTTATAAAAAAGAATCGGTTCCGCTTGCGCTGAAATCGGCTCGTCAGGCACTTCAGGATGCCCGGGTGGATGCTTCCGCCATTACGCACCTTATTACCGTCAGCTGCACCGGACAGTATCTCCCGGGACTGGATACCCACTTAATCCGTGAGCTTGGATTACCACGCACCGTAAACCGGATTCCGTTTAACTTCCTTGGCTGTGCGGCAGGACTGAAGGGCGTTTGCTTGGGGAGTCAAATTGCCGCCCGCGAAGCGCAAGCTAAGATTCTGGTTGTTAGCGTTGAATTGTGCACGCTGCATATTCAGCCTTCAAGCCGGAGGGAAGCGCTGTTTGGAGCGTCCTTTTTTGGAGACGGATCTTCAGCTTGCGTGATAGGGATGCCCAAAACGGGAGAAAATGCGATATATCAACTGGGACTGGATCATTCCGTGCTGCTCGCCGATTCGGCTGATGAAATGATCTGGGAGGTTGGTGATCATGGATTTGATTTGTATTTGTCGCCCGATATTCCGAAGCTGCTGAGCCGCTTTGTTCCGGAGCAAATGGAGGTTCTGCTGGGCGGCAGTCGGGACGCTGAATTATGGGCGATCCATCCGGGCGGGAAGGGGATTGTTGATACGATCGAACAGTTGTATGGACTGAGCGGGGAACAGACCGCTTCAAGCCGGGCTATTCTTAGAAACTTTGGCAACATGTCATCTGCCACCATTCTATTTGTACTCGCCCATATGCGGGACAGGCTGGTGGAGACCGGCGCAAAGGCCGCTTCCGGCGTCGCGTTGGCGTTTGGACCAGGTCTTACCTGTGAGATGATCCAGATTCAGTATGTTCCGCAACATTCACTACACCCGGAGAAAACAAGTTCCCCGGAGGGCAAGGCCTTTCCCGGTACGGACCATTCGGATACGGAGACCCTGTTAAAGGTAGATGGAGCCCATGTCTAAAAGCTTTAGGCGGCGGGCCGTAGAGCTTGAAGTCATGGACGACTTCTCGGACGGAGGTCCGGAGCTACGCGAAGCCTTGGGACAGATCCGGCAGCTGAACCGGATATTCGGGGCTGCAGGTCCTACGCTGTATGGCGTAAAAAAACTATGGCGGGAGGCTGGTGCTCCCCGCCGCCTTACCGTTTTGGATATTGGTGCAGGCTCCGGGGATGTGAACAAGGCGCTTTTGCGCTGGGCAGATGAGGAAGAACTGGAGGTTTCGATCACGCTGTCGGACATTACGGAGGAGGCCTGCGCGGAGGCGCGGCTGTTTTATCTGGGGGAACCCCGGGTCTGCGTCCAGCGCAGTGATTTGTTCGACCTGCGGCCGTCTTCGGCAGACATCGTCACCGGCACCCAGTTTGTTCACCATTTTCCCGGGGACGAACTTCCGAATGTAGTCGGCCATATGCTCAAAGCTTCGCGGATTGGCGTAGTGATCAATGATTTGCATCGGCACTGGATGCCGTGGACGGCGGTTTGGCTGATGGTCAGGCTCATTTCGGCCAACCGTTTCGTAAAAACCGACGCCCCCCTGTCCGTAGCCAAGGGTTTTCGGGCAGGAGACTGGAGGAAACTGCAGAGAACGCCGGGACTTGAGCATCTGCAGTTCTCTTGGCGGCCTTTATTCCGGTATGTGGCAGTCATTAATAAACAGCATAAGCCGCAATGAACAGGGCCTCGGCAGTTGGGGTCCTGTGTTTTTTTTTGTAAAGTTCCTTTAATATGGAAAGAGATGCATCCTGTTAAAGTATGCAGAAGGATTTTATCTATCTATTCCATTCGAAAGGGAGTTTTGAAATTGACCGAGAACCGTTCGGCCCCCAGAAAAGCCGCTTTCTTTCTTGCCGCTTCGATCATGGCGTGTTCTGCAGTTATTCTGCCTTTCAAGGATGCCGCAGCAGCCGCATCTGTATCGGCACCGGCGTACAAAGTAGTTAAACAGGCCATGAATATTAAAGGAACCCCAATAAACATCGGCACAATTTTTCTCCACGATTCTACTTATATCGCATTGCGCGATTTAAGTACAAGCCTTGGTCTGGCTGTTGAATTCGATAACAAAAGCAAAACGGTCAAAGTCAGTGGAGAAGGGAAAGTACTGGAAATTCATTTGAGCACCGGTGCTATTCTGGTTAACGGCCAGCCGGTGTATGGACCGGAAAATCTAATCCAAAACCAGGTGACCTATTTGCCGCTGCGGTTTGTGCTGGAGCAAACGGGTTTTGCAGTAAACTATGATTCTTCTTCCAGCATAATCGAAATCCAGCCGGTTGAAGAAAATAACCTCCGGATTCAGTCCAGAGAAATTACGGGGGAAGGCAGCGGGAAATCGTGGAGCGTTTCTTATCCGGTTATCGAAGGCTACATGGACTCGGGAGTACAACAGCAAATCAATGTTTACCTTAATCAGCAGGTGGAAGAGCAAATAGCCGCTTCCTCCAAGCTGATGGACAGCGTGGTGAAGAGCAATCAAGAAATTATGGCCCAGTATCCGAATGCAAATATACGTCCACCCAGCCTTGAAGGCCGGTTTACAGTAACTTATAACGAACGAGGGCTGCTTAGTCTTTACGTGGATTATTATCTGGATTTAGGTGGGGCTCACGGCAGCACAGATCGTAAGCCGTATACCTTTGATCTAAGTACAGGAGAAGTGCTTTCATTAAAAGAAGCGGCACATCATAAGGAGAATTACGTTTCCATCATCAATAGCGAAATCAAACAACAGATTCAGAACCAGGATTTGTTGCTGCAGACGCCTTTCGAAAGCATCGAAGAAGACCGTGCTTATTTTCTGAATCCTAGCGGTATCGTCATCTACTTTATGGAATATGAGCACACACCGTATGCCTTAGGGATGCCGGAATTTGTGATTCCTTATCAGGCATTTGAGTCGTGACCGGATTCGGGTCCCTTTACAGCGAGAGGGTCAGCACGCCGGCACATCCTGAAACCTGCCGGTAGCCGGCTTTAAATCCGGCCTTGTCCAATTTCGGCAGAAATTCATCAGCGGCAATATACCATTCTTCTTCATCCCAGTTATCGCCGGCTTCCAATCTGCAGTGCTCGCGGTCCTGGGAGGTCTGGAATCCGATATCGCCGATCGCGATCACCCCGTCCTTCCGAAGACGTCCAGCGAATAGTCTGAGCAGCTGAATTTTCCGATCGTCGTCGACATGATGGAAAGCGTAAGTGGACAGGATGCAGGAGAATTTAAGCTCCATAATCGCCCCGGGAATCCCTTCCGCAAAATCAGCTTTATAGAGTCGCCCTTCGGGCATACGGTCTGCCGCAATACGGAGCATTTCCTCGGAAAAATCCAAGCCTGTAATTTCATGGCCCTGCTCATATAATTCCTGACTTAACCGCCCGGTGCCGATGCCGATATCCAAGATCGATAATACACTGCCCGCAGGGCGTTGATTTCTGCAATATCTCAGCACTTCTTCATAACCTTCAAAAGGATATCCTTGTGTTCGGTCTATCGTTTGCTCGTATGCAGGGGCCCATTGATTAAAACCTTGTTGATCCATCGAACAGCACCTCGCCTTGTCTTTTGCTTCTCTATGAAATATAGCATGGTTGTGAACGGAATGACGGGGAGAAAATGATTATAGTTAAACTGGAAGAAATAAAGGGCAAAAACAAACAAAAAAAGGACAAAAACCCTCGTATAAAACCTTGATACAAGGGCTTTTGTCCGGGTGCCCATTCTCAGGACACCCATCATGGGAGAGGAGAAACCGGATGAAGATCTTATGGGGAAACGTAAGTCTTCTCCGCGGTTGTCTACGACATTTGGTGATGTCGATATCTTCATTATGTCCGGCAAATGCCGGAATATACATTGGCGCCCAAAAAAAGCCTGCGGCATGTCCCAGCTATTTTTCAAGCGGCCGTTGTTGTGGTACGATAACGACATAAATTGAGGACACGGCATGGCATGTGTGGATAGACAAGGAGAGAAGAAATGTGCGTGTAATTTCGGGAAGCGCCCGCGGAAGGGCGCTAAAAGCCGTTCCCGGCATGGGGACGAGGCCTACGACCGATAAGGTGAAGGAGGCTATTTTTAGCATCATTGGTCCTTATTTTGACGGAGGGAACGTGCTGGATTTGTTCGCCGGAACCGGCGGGCTTGGCATTGAGGCGCTCAGCCGCGGCATGGATAAAGGCGTGTTTATCGACATGGATTATAAAGCGCTTGAGACGATTAAAGCGAACTTGAAGCAGACTGGTTTAACCGGGCAAGCTGAAGTTTATAAAAATGACGCCGAACGGGCTTTAAAGGCCCTGGCCAAGAGGGAGATGTGTTTTGATCTCGTTTTTCTCGATCCGCCTTATCGGTTGAAACACGGCGCCGAGCTCATGCTTAAGCTGGAGGAACTGGAATTGGTATCCGAGGACGCGGTGGTCATGCTCGAATATGAATCTTCCTACGAGTATCCGGAAGTGATAGGCGGGTTTCATTTGACGAGGAAAGCCGTTTACGGCGAGACAGCGGTCTCGATCTACCGGCGGGAGCCCGGCCAAGCAGAGGCTGAAGCAGAAGTCCAAACAACAAACGGAACTTCTGGTCAGGAAGAGACGAGTAGTGGAGAGGAGATTTTATGAACAGCGAAGCAGTAAATCTATCCGGTACAGCCAGACCCCTTAGAGTAGCCGTTTATCCCGGCAGCTTTGATCCGGTAACGATGGGGCATATCGATATTATCCAGCGGGCAGCGCGCCAGTTTGACGTTTTGATCGTGGCGGTGCTGAATAATTTGAGCAAAAAGCCGCTATTTACGGTTGAAGAGCGTAAGGACCTGCTAAGGGAGTGCACCCGCCACCTTCCCAATGTCGAGGTAGACAGCTTCCGCGATCTGCTGGTGAACTACATGCGCAACAAACAAGCTGACGTCATCGTCAGAGGCATCCGCTCCGTAACAGACTTCGAATACGAACTGCAGATGGCCTCTACGAACCAGAAGCTGAACAGCGAGGTAGAGACGATTTTTATGATGACCAACCCGAAATATTCCTACCTGAGCTCCAGTGTTGTGAAAGAAATTGCGATGTTCCAGGGGGACGTATCCACTTTGGTTCCTCCAGAGGTAGAAGCGGCATTAAAGGTCAAAATGGCTGAGAGAGCGTCTGATACAAAGGCTTGATTGCTGCCGACAAGTCTCCGACTCCAATTGGATTAAGCTTAATTAAATTGAACTGATTAAACCTGATGCCGCATTTTCCGTCTCCAGAGGAAGGCGAACACGGTCAATCCTCCAAGTATCAGAGCGAACAAGACCGTCTGCCAGCTGATGATCCCCCAAAATTGCTGCCCCTGCGGAAGAAAGGTGCCAGTTTGGGCAGTGAAGTCTGCAAGGTTATCCCGGTAGGCTGGAACTGTATGCGGAAACAGCGCGGTAACAGGATTCCAGATCAGCAGGGTAAACAGGTAGGCATATGCGCCGTGCAGCAGTCTGGTGAGCAAGAAACCTTTGCTGTGAATCCCTGCCGGTTTGAGTACAGCTCTTACCTGGAAGTAGCTGCATAGTCCTCCCCAGCCGAGACCTGCGCCTAATAGAGCGGCTTGGAGGGCTGGAGAAGAGAAACCCGATTCGGCCAGCCGGAAGCTGCCGAGATGCACTTCCAGCAGCGCAGGGACGATATAATCGGGGAAGCCTTTGGGCAGCACTCTGGAGATGACTTGAATGACCAAGGCAAAGATCAGCATGTAACCGCCGACGCTGAGCAGGGTCTGCACCGAAACGGTTACGGTATCCCCGAGCAGTCTGCCAAAGCTGCGGCCGTCGATCCGCCGTGCCATTACGGTACTGCGGATCACCTGGCGAATTAACGAGTCTTTGGAGCCGGCTGCGGATTTGGCGGGTTTGACCTTGCTTGCTGGCGCCGGAGAATCCGAATCTTGTGGACGGCGCAGCCATCCGATGGTTATACCGGCAGCAAGTCCTGCGACAATATGGATGGCCGCCAGAAGCAGTCCCAGCGCGGGAGTGTGCATAAATCCTGTACCGATAACGACGACGATCAGCATCGGATTACAGAAATGAACGGCAGCTGAAAGTCTTGCGGCTTGGCCTGCGGTCAGCTTCTGCTGCCCGTACAGCCGGGCGGCTGATTCAGCCGCCACAGGGAAACCGGCTATGAGACCTAGGGGCAGCAGAAAGCCGCTTTCGCCCGGGAACCGGAACAGCTTTCGCGTCAAGGGATCAAACAAGGTTCCCAGTCCGTGCACCAGCCCGTAGGCAATCATCATTTCGGACAGCACAAGGAACGGGAGCAGGGCGGGGAACACAATATGCCACCAGACCGTTAGTCCCTGCAAGGTGGCATCAAAAGCTTTTCCCGGATCATAAATGACGCAAACCACCAGGATGACGGCACATAACCCAAGCCAGAAAGTTGTCCACAAGGAGCCTTTACTGTTTGGGGTTGTTTCGGGGGTGTTGTTCATGGGTTCAGCACCTCTTGAATAAAGGATAGTCATCCAAAATATATAACGGTATAAGAGTTTAAAGGGTCGCAAGACAGTCTTTTTAGCGGCTGGTCCTAAATTACTGGTTCTAAATTAAGGTATGCGGTTTGTCCGATGAACAGACCAAGCTGACAACAGGAGGAGTGAGAAGCGGCATGAAGAGAAAAGGCTGGAAGGTGCTTCGCCCCGCACTGGCCGGGGTTGTTTTTATCTTGTTCGTATATGTGCTTGTATTTATGCCGCTGCCTTACATCATTTATCAGCCGGGGACGGCTGAACAGGTAGGGCCGATGGTTTCGATTGCTGACGGGGATAAAGAGGAGAAGGGAACCTTTATGCTGACGACCGTATCATCGAGGTATGCTAATGTGGTTTATTATTTGGCAGCCAAACTCGATAAAAATGCCGAGGTCGATCCTAAGCCAAAAAGGAACGAAGCCGAATATAGCGCACTGCAGGTTTCCTATATGACCGGGTCGCAGTCCAGCGCCATTGAAGCGGCATATAAGAAAGCCGGAGTCAAATACACGAATGAACCTCAATATATTTCCATACTCGGCCATGTAGATGGCGTAACGTCCAAAGGGGATTTCCAGGCGAATGACATCCTTTCCAGCGTTGACGGGAAAAAGATAAAGACCTCTGAAGAGCTGTCGGATCTGTTAGCGGCCAAGAAACCTGGCGACCATGTGGACGTGAAGCTGATGAGGAACGGGAAAGAAATCGATCAGGACGTTGAACTGGTTGAGCTTAAAGATGCTAATGGGACAGTACGTCCCGGCCTCGGTATTTCCATCGCTCAAAGAATTGACATCGTCAGTGCGGATGAGGGGAAAAAGGTGAATTTCGCTAAAACGGATATCGGCGGTCCTTCGGCCGGTTTGATGTTTACGCTTGAGATTTACAATCAGCTTACGCCTGGTGACCTGAGCAAGGGACATCGGATTTCCGGCACCGGCACGATTGATGCGAACGGCAATGTCGGGGAGATCGGCGGCGTCCAGTTCAAAATTGTGGCGGCGAATCGTGAGAAAGCGGAGGTGTTCTTTGTGCCGGAAGGCAATTATGCCGATGCGGAGAAAAAAGCGAAAAGCATCGGCACCTCGATGAGGCTTGTACCGGTTAAGACGCTGGACGATGCGTTAAACTATCTTGACCAGATGAAAGCGGTTGGCGAATAAAGAGGTTTAGGATAGTCTGGACTATCCGCTTCTGATTGGAGCGGAGCCGAAGTCGGTACAATAAACAAGCCGCCGCCTAGGAGCTTCTATAAAACTCAGCTCCTGAGCGGCGGCTGTTTATAATCTCTGAACCAATCGGCGGCTCCTGTTTCGGACAGGACGCTTTCGTACAGGGAGGAAGCCCGAATGTCGAGCTGCAAACCGGGATATGGTTGTCCGGGCGTTCGAGTGAGGACAGGCAGGGAGGCCGTTTGTTTCATTTGGGCCAGCAGCTGTCTGCCGACCGGGCTGAAGCCAAGAACCCTTATATATTCGGGACCCTGGCTCAGTGCTGACGGAGCCAGGGCCTCTTTGGTATGCCCAAGCAATAGATGGACCAGCATGCGCTGCAGCTTCGTACGCGTGTAACGGCGCGTCTTGACCGCGTCCAGCAGCGCTTCCACGGAGACGGCGCTCAGGCCCTGCAGGCTTCGGTGCAGCCTGTATTCGAGGCCCTCCGTCACCTCGTGGTGACGGGAGAGCTCCTGCGGGCTTTGTAGCAGGAGCTGGCGGAACAAGGGAGCGCGGAAACGCTCCCAGGTGACAGGACCGCGTCCGGCCGCGAACTCGCGGGCGAGCAAATCCGCGGTCCAGGCGGGGATGTAAGGCCGGGCGGCGTCTAGTCCGCCGGGGCCGGCAAGCAGCCGGCGGACAGCGGTCGCGCTAGCGATCGCGCCTTCGACGGGCTGTTCGTCGTGATACCCGGCGCCCTGGCGCGGGATCGACGACGGTCTGATCGCGCTGCCAAGCCGGCGCAGCGCGATCAGGTAATGCAGCCCCAAACTGTTGTTGGGCTGCATGAGGATTTCGCGCGCCAGGCGAAGCGGTGCGCGGCCTTCCCGCGTCGCCGCTCCCGGCGCGCCAAACTCGCGTGCGGCCAGCCGTGCGGCCGCAGCCGCGAAAGCGGCGGGGTAGCTGGCCCCGCCGGCCAGCTCTTCGGCGAGAGCGGCTTTCAGCTCGCCGCTCTCGCCGTGCAGCAGCTCCGCCAGCGGCAGGAGCTGCGCCAAATCGCCCGCCTCGGTGCCGAAGCACAGGTCGGTGACGAGGCCGGTGGCGTCAAGCAGCTTGACGGCCCCGTACGCGAACCACTCGGCGGGCTGAACCGCATAAGCCACAGGCAGCTCCAGCACCAGGTCTACGCCCATGCGGAGCGCCATTTCCGCCCGTGTCCATTTGTCCACGGCGGCCGGTTCTCCCCGCTGCAGGAAGCAGCCGCTCATCACGGCCACCGAAGCTTCGGCTCCGGTGATCCGTTTGGCTTCGCTGAAGTGGTGGACATGCCCGTTATGCAGCGGATTATATTCAACGATTAGACCAACGGTTTTCACAGTTGTAATCTCCTTTTTTATAAGGCTAAAGGATTATTGCCTGCAGTTTGTCTTGCCCTGATGAAGTATTTGTACTATAACATGATTAAACGGCGGTTTAAAACACGTCTAGAATAGACAGGTTTGCGGCATGCTAGCTTGAGAACATATCAAGAGAATTCCTTGACAAAACTTTGATATGATCGGTATAATTATTTTTGTTTGTTTGGAGTGATGAACATGCACTTTCAATTTCGCAAAGTAGCATCCGCCGAAGGGCCGACAAAGTTTCACGAGTCTTTGGATGTATCGGATTTGATCAAGGGGCGTAAAGACGTTTCCTCGATTTCGCCGCTGGTTTCCGACCTGCAGCTGTACGCTGCCGGAGAGGACATGGTGGAAGTAACAGGAACGCTGAAGACAGAGCTGCATGTAGCCTGCTCAAGATGTCTGACGCCGGTCGACCGTGCCATTGATATTGACTTTAAGGAACGGTTTATACATGGACAGGAACCTGAGCAGGAAGAAGACATGGATGACAATGCCATCTATGTTGAAGACGAGAGTGTGGATCTCGTCCCTTACTTGGAGGAAAGTTTGATGCTGAATCTTCCGTTTGCGGTTGTCTGCCAGGACGATTGCAAGGGACTTTGCCCGGCATGCGGGACTAATCTCAACGAGCACGACTGCGGCTGCGATACAACTGCCGTTGATCCGCGCCTTGCGGCACTCAAAGATTTCTTTAAATGATAATTGTTGAAACACGCCTATAGGGTTGACTTAAATAAGGAGGTGGGAATCATGGCAGTACCTCAACGGAGAACGTCCAAAACGCGCCGCGACAAACGCCGCACGCATTTCAAATTGGCTGTACCGGGTATGGTAAAATGCGAACAATGTGGAGAATTGAAACTTGCTCACCACGTATGCAAAGTTTGCGGAACATACAAATCGAGAGAAGTCATCAAAGCTTAGTTTAACCGCTAAAGCTTGGTGAAATCAGAATCGAGCCCGTCCGAGGTTGAATTCGGTGAAGACCGGGTTTACCATAAGCGGGATAATGAGAATAGCACTTCACCTGACGGTGAGGTGCTATTTTTATTTTTGCTTACGCATATTTGCCTAATTGCCTATTTGTATAGGGGAAATACATAGTGGAAGCGGTAAGGAACGCGAGAGACCATGAAGGGATAACCGGAATGGGCCGGGTGTTCCCTTTCTTTTTACCGGAGGATGTTTTATACTGGGTTTAGTACCTGGTTCTAACCAGGCATACGGATCGTGAAGATAAATAAAAAATATAAGGCTTACAGCATGCCGGAGCAAAGGCGCTTAACGCCTTTTTGCTAAGAAGGGGGCGGCACCTATAGAACGTTTGCCAAAGAAGGCTCGGCAGCAGAAGCTTGCTTTGATTATAGAGGAAAATCCGTTTGTAACCGATCAGGAATTGACCCGTCAGCTTAAGGTCAGCATCCAGACGATCCGTTTGGACCGGCTGGAGCTGGGGATTCCGGAACTGAGGGAGCGATTGAAGCTGATGGCGGAGCGCTCTTACGATACGGTGCGTTCGTTGTCGCTGGACGAGGTCATCGGTGAGGTGGTCGACCTGCAGCTGGATAAGAGCGGAATCTCGATCTTTGAGATTCGTGAGGAGCATGTGTTTTCACGGACAGGCATTGCCCGGGGGCATCACGTGTTTGCCCAGGCCAATTCCCTGGCTGTCGCTGTTATCAATGATGAAATTGCGCTGACTTCCTCCGCCGATATCCGGTTTGTCCGTTCGGTTCATTTGGGTGAGAAATGCATAGCCAAAGCTTATGTGCGCTCAGGCCAGGAGAACAAGGCTAAAGCCAAGGTTGAGGTTTTTACTTATGTAGGTGAAGAAATGGTGTTCCATGGGAACTTTATCATTTACCGTTCAGCGACAAGCGAACGTAATGAAAGGGGGGCCTTGCATGCGGATAGCCATTGATGCAATGGGAGGAGACTTTGCTCCTGCAAGCACGGTGGAAGGGGCGCTTGCCGCGGCCAATCAATGGAAGGACGTTGAAATTATACTCGTGGGCGATCAAGCGGTGCTTGAACCCCTGATAAAGGAGTGTCCTTCAAATCTGATTATTCATCATGCCGGTGAAGTGATCGAAGGTGATGACGAGCCGGTCAAGGCTGTTCGACGGAAGAAAGATGCCTCCATGGTGGTTGCCGGCCGTATGGTGCGGGAGGGTGCTGCTGAAGCGATGATCTCCGCAGGAAATACCGGGGCTCTTATGACCACCGGTCTGCTTGTGGTCGGACGCATGGAAGGCATTGAACGTCCGGGACTAGCCCCGATGCTGCCGACTATGGACGACAAAGGTGTACTAGCCCTTGATCTAGGGGCAAATATGGATGCCAAACCCGAACATCTTGTTCAGTACGCGCTGATGGGCAGCATTTACCGCCAGAAAGTTCACGGCATGCC
This sequence comes from Paenibacillus physcomitrellae, assembly GCF_002240225.1. Lineage (NCBI taxonomy): Bacteria > Bacillati > Bacillota > Bacilli > Caryophanales > Paenibacillaceae > Paenibacillus > Paenibacillus physcomitrellae. The sequence continues at coordinate 58,753 of NZ_CP022584.1, forward strand.
GTCACCGCGGGTGGGACTGCTGAATGTCGGCACGGAAGAGATGAAAGGAAACGAGTTAACGAAGGCGGCTTACCCGCTGCTTAAGGAACTCCCGATTCATTTTGTGGGCAATGTCGAATCCAGAGATGTGCTGAGCGGAGCCTGTGATGTGCTGGTCTGCGACGGATTTGCGGGGAATATTTTGCTCAAAGCTCTGGAAGGGACCGCAGGCGCTTTGTTTTCGGTGCTCAAAGAGGAATTCAGCAAGAATTTGAAGAGCAAGCTGGCTGCGGCGGTGATGATGCCATCGCTTCGCAGATTGAAGGACAAAATGGATTATAAGGAACATGGAGGAGCTCCGCTGCTTGGTTTAAGCGGACTGGTTATTAAAGGACACGGCTCGTCTGATGCCAGTGCAATCAAGAACGCAGTGCGCCAGGCGCGCACAGCTTTGCAAAGCCAGCTGATCGAAAGTATTACAAAGGAAATAACCGGGAGAGTGGTACAGTGATGAATTTAAGGCCGGTAGGGATTATCGGAACTGGGATGTACGTGCCTGAGAAGGTATTGACGAATGCCGACTTGGAAAAGATGGTGGAAACAAACGACGAATGGATTGTATCCCGCACCGGGATTCGTGAACGGCATATCGCTGCTCCTGAACAAGCGACGTCGGATCTGGCTTATGAAGCCGCTGTCCGCGCTTTAGATAAAGCAGGTTTGACTGCTGAAGAGCTTGATTTGATCATCGTGGCTACAATTACGCCGGATATGTCTTTTCCTTCAACAGCCTGTATCCTGCAGGAAAAGCTGGGTGCCAAGAAAGCGGCAGCTTTCGACCTGTCTGCGGCCTGCTCCGGTTTTGTCTACAGCCTTGCAACAGCCGTCAATTTCATCGGCAGCGGCATGTACGGCAATGCGCTGGTGATCGGGGCGGACACTTTGTCCCGGATCACGGATTATACGGATCGCAACACCTGCGTGCTGTTTGGAGATGGAGCGGGCGCGGTGGTGCTGGCTCCTGTTCCTGAGGGACGCGGATTTAAATCCTTTGATTTGGGCGCAGAAGGCTCCGGCGGACCTTTGCTGAATCTGGAGGCCGGCGGTTCCAGACTTCCTGCTTCGGCAGACACGGTTCAGAACGGCAAACATTTCATTTATATGAACGGCCGGGAAGTGTTCAAATTTGCGGTTCGGGTGATGGGAACGGCTACCGACGAGGTGCTCCGCAAGGCGGGCTTCAGCAAGGAAGACATTGATTTGTTTGTTCCTCATCAAGCGAATATCCGGATCATTCAATCCGCTATGCAGCGTCTAAACCTGCCTGAAGAGAAATGTGTGATTAACGTGGATAAATACGCCAATACTTCGGCGGCTTCAATCCCGCTGGCTTTGGTAGAGGCAGCTGAATCGGGCCGGATCAAGGAAGGCGACAAGGTGCTTCTGGTCGGTTTCGGCGGCGGTTTGACTTGGGGAGCGGCAACGCTCGTCTGGTAGACCCTTCTGAAGGGATGATTTTTAATCATCCTTTCCTCATTCAGTTGAACTATCACTGATTTTGAGCGGTTTGCGGAATTTTTGCAAAACAGGAAATCGAATGGCATTTATCGAATCTTAAATTTTAAGATATCAAAAATAAGTATAAGTTTCCGTGGTCCCCGCAAAGTACCTACAAGGCCTAAGCAGGCTCTAGCATGTTTTAGAGCAAGGCCCCCTCTTTGTGGGGACATTTTAAGGAGTGAATGAAATGGGGAAAATTGCATTTGTTTTTCCGGGACAGGGTTCCCAAACGGTTGGAATGGGCAAAGATATGTATGAGGCTTCCCAATCTTCCAGAGAATTCTTTGAGAAAGCTGATGCTGTACTGGGATTTCAGCTGTCCAGTCTGATCTTTGAAGGACCTGAGCGGGATTTGAAAAAGACAGCCAATACACAGCCTGCGCTCTTGACAACCAGCTATGTGCTGCTGCAAGCTTTATTGGCGGCAGGTGTGAAAGCCGATTATGCAGCCGGACACAGTCTTGGTGAATATACAGCCCTAACGGCTGCTGGTGTGTTCTCCTTCGAAGACGCGGTAGCTCTGGTTCGGGCAAGAGGCGAATATATGGAACAGGCGGTTCCAAGCGGTCAAGGCGCCATGGCGGCGGTGCTTGGTGCGGAACGTGAGGCGCTTGCCGGACTCTGCGCTGACATCAGCTCCAAAGGCGAGCTGGTAGAACTGGCGAACGTGAACTGCCCGGGACAGATCGTAGTTTCCGGCAGCGCTGCAGGCGTTGGTTCTGTTGTTGAACGTGTAAAGGAAATCGGCGCTAAGCGGGCTATCCCGCTGGAAGTAAGCGGTCCGTTCCATTCCTCGCTGATGAAAGAAGCTTCGGCGAAGCTGGCGGACAAGCTCTCTGCGATTCATTTGCATGAAGCCCGGCTGCCGGTTGTATTTAACGTAACAGCTGCTCCGCTGGCTGAAGGACAGGAGATTGCTTCGCTGCTGGTAGAACAGGTCTACTCTCCGGTTTTGTGGGAAGACAGTGTTCGTTATTTGATCGGTCAAGGGGTAGATACGTTTGTTGAAATCGGCCCTGGCAGCGTTTTGAGCGGCTTGATCAAGAAGATTGATAAATCGGTTCGTAACGTGAACGTTAACAGTCTGGAAAGCGTACATCAGGCGGCTGAGCTGCTCAAAGGTTAATGTATCCTTGAGCCGATTCATTTATTGGCCTGCGTAAGCTTGAAACAGCAGCCCGCCAGCCGGGGTTTTGCCTTTGCGGCGGGCGTTCCAGGCTGCAGCAGCACCTTGGCCGATTAAGGCCGAAGGAGCAGGCCGCCGAATGTCCTGTACATAACGCGGCGATTAGGCGATAATATTTAAGTTCACGAAAGGAGACCCTATTTCATGACGAAGTCTCTTGAAGGCAAGGCGGCGCTTGTCACCGGCGCTTCCCGCGGTATCGGACGCAGCATTGCTTTGGCGCTTGCCGGAGCAGGTGCGAATGTGGTGATCAATTATGCGGGAAATGAAGCTGCAGCTGCCGGCGTAGTCAGCGAAATTGAGGCGATGGGAGTCAAGGCGTTTGCGGTTCAAGGCCATGTCGGAGACAGCAAGCAGTTTGAAGAAATGGTCAGCCGTACGCTCGAAGCGTTTGGAAGCATTGACATTTTGGTCAACAACGCAGGGATTACCCGTGACAATCTCATCATGAGAATGAAGGAAGAAGATTTCGACCAGGTGATCGAAACGAATCTGAAAGGCGTGTTTAATGGTGTTAAAGCCGTAACCCGTCCGATGATGAAGCAGCGCTCCGGTCGAATTATCAACATTTCTTCGGTTGTCGGCTCTACCGGCAATCCGGGACAAGCGAACTACGTCGCCGCGAAAGCCGGAGTTATCGGCCTTACCAAAACGGCGGCTCAGGAGCTGGCTTCCCGAGGCATTACCGTGAACTGCGTATCTCCGGGTTTTATCGGAACGGATATGACCGATGAACTTCCGGAAGAGGTCCGGACCAAGATTTTGGGCCAGATCCCGATGTCGCGTCTCGGCAAACCTGAAGAAGTAGCCAAGGTTGTTTTGTTCCTGGCCTCTGACGATGCCAGCTATATGACTGGACAAACACTGCATGTAGACGGCGGAATGTATATGTAATCTCGCTTTGTCACATGAGTTTCACAGACTATGGCATTTTAACTTCAATTCTCGTATAATACCATGGAGGAGGTGAACCGGATGTCCGATGTATTTGAACGCGTAAAACGCATCGTTGTGGACCGTTTGGGTGCCGACGAGGCTGAAGTTACGCTTGAAGCGTCTTTCAAAGACGATTTGGGTGCTGATTCTCTCGACGTAGTTGAATTGGTTATGGAACTCGAAGACGAATTCGATCTGGAAATTTCAGATGAAGATGCAGAGAAGATTACGACCGTAGGTGAAGTTGTAAATTACATACAATCTCATACCTAAGTCATCTAAAAGTCCCGTACCTCCTTTTTAGTAGGCGGGACTTCTCCTCATTTTTATCGCATTTTTCACAACAGGTTCACAAGAATAAAACTAATAATGACGACAATATTGCACATGACGTCTATACGAGGTGAGTGTGTTTGAAGCATAGAGTAGTAGTAACAGGCATGGGAGTTGTAACGGCTCTCGGAGAAGACCTGAATACGCTGTGGGACAATCTGATGGCAGGCAAGTCGGGCGTCAGCCTGATTGAAGCGTTTGATGTCAGCGATTATCCTACCCGTATTGCGGCTTCCGCCAAAGATTTTAACCCGGAAAATTATATGGATCGTAAGGAAGCGCGCAAAATGGACCGTTTTGTTCAGTTTGCGGTTGCTGCCGGCTCCATGGCTATGAAAGACAGCGGTCTGGACATCGGCAGCAATGTCGATGCAGAACGAATCGGCGTTTCTATCGGTTCTGGCATCGGTGGTCTGGGCACCTGGGAAGATCAACATAATATTTTGCTTGAAAAAGGCCCGAAACGGGTCAGCCCGTTCTTTATTCCGATGATGATCGCCAATATGGCATCCGGTCAAATGTCGATCATGTTCGGAGCTAAAGGACCGAATACTACTCAGGTTACAGCGTGCGCAACCGGCAGCCATGCTATCGGCGATTCCATGCGGCTGATCCAGCGCGGAGACGCAGATGTGATGATCTGCGGCGGAGCGGAAGCGACGATCCGTCCAACGGGTCTTGCCGGCTTCTGTTCGATGCGCGCCATGTCGACCCGTAATGATGAACCTGAGAAAGCGAGCCGTCCGTTTGACGTGGATCGCGACGGTTTCGTCATGGGCGAAGGGTCAGGGGTTCTGGTATTGGAATCGCTGGAGCATGCCCAAGCGCGGGGAGCGAGGATCTATGCTGAAGTGATTGGCTACGGCTTGAGCGGCGATGCTCATCATATGACTGAGCCTGATCCGGACGGTGCGGCCCGCTGCATGAAGATGGCGATTCGTGATGCCGGCATCGATCCTAGCGAGATCGATTATATCAATGCCCACGGAACATCGACGCCTGTAGGCGACCGTTCCGAAACGAAAGCGGTTAAAGCGGCCCTTGGCGAGCATGCCTATAAAGTGGCTGTAAGTTCGACGAAGTCGATGACGGGGCATTTGCTTGGCGCCGCTGGCGGTGTCGAGGCGGTAATTTGCGGATTGGCCTTGAATCATGGCGTAATTCCTCCGACAATCAACCTGGACAACCAGGATCCGGAATGTGACCTGGATTATGTTCCCAACACACCAAGACAGGCTGATTTGAAAGTGGTTATGTCGAACTCCTTCGGTTTTGGCGGCCATAACGCCACCATTATTCTGAAGAAATTTGAAGCGTAAGGGAGTTTAGTCTGTTGAATGGAGATCTGAAGCAATTACAGCATAAACTTCATATTCAGTTCCACGACCGGCAGCTGCTGAAACAGGCTTTCACCCATGCGTCTTATGTGAATGAACATCGGTTCAACCAGCACGCCGATAATGAACGGCTCGAATTTCTGGGTGATGCTGTGCTGGAGCTGACCGTTTCGGAATACCTGTACCGACTGTTTCCGGATCGTCCGGAAGGAGAATTAACCAAACTTCGGGCGGCCATTGTCTGCGAACCGTCATTGGTGAAGCTGGCGGAAAGTCTGGAGTTCGGGCAATATGTGCTGCTTGGCAAAGGTGAAGAGCTGACCGGCGGACGAACTAGACCCGCGCTGCTTGCGGATGTGTTCGAATCGTTTGTAGGTGCCCTTTATCTTGATCAAGGACTTGAAAAGGTCAAAGCCTTTCTGAATCAGCATGTTTTTCCGAAACTGGAGCTTGGCGGCGGCAAAATGCAAATCACGGACTACAAAACGGAATTGCAGGAGCTCACCCAGCATCATAATCTGGGGGCGCTTGAATACCGGATTGTTGAGGAACGCGGGCCGGCTCATGAACGGGAATTTGTATCTGAGGTTTTCATGGAAGGACGGAGTCTGGGCCGGGGAACCGGACGCTCCAAGAAGGAAGCGGAGCAGCAGGCTGCTGCAGTCGCGCTGAAAGAGCTTAGCTCGATTGAACAATAAGCGGAAGGCGCCTTCTCTTTAAGAGAGGGCGCTTTTTTGCTTCCCTTGGCCCCCATTGAGAGTAACTGTCCAAAAGGCGGCCAGTCCCTGCGGGATATCCGCTTCTGATTTTATTGCAGCGAATGTCCAAAAGTGGTGGAATCCTGTGGTACAATAGGCTTTAGAGGTGATCTGGAACGTATGTTTTTGAAGAGGATAGAATTGGCCGGTTTTAAATCGTTTGCCGATAAAACGGAAATGGAATTTGTCCGCGGCATTACAGCCGTAGTGGGACCCAATGGAAGCGGGAAAAGCAACATTTCCGACGGCATCCGCTGGGTGCTCGGCGAACAAAGCGCCAAGTCGCTGCGCGGCGGCAAAATGGAGGATATTATTTTTGCCGGCAGTGACGCGCGTAAAGCTGTCAATTATGGAGAAGTATCCCTGACGCTGGATAATAGCGATCAGGCGCTGCCGCTGGATTTCAGCGAGGTAACCGTTACCCGCCGTGTTCACCGCAGCGGAGACAGCGAATATTTGATCAACAAACAGCCCTGCCGTCTGAAGGATATTACGGAGCTGTTTATGGATACGGGCATCGGTAAGGAAGCCTATTCGATTATTGGACAAGGCCGGATCGAAGAGATTTTGAGCACACGTTCAGAGGATCGTCGGGGCATCTTTGAAGAGGCCTCGGGTATTGTGAAATACAAATCGCGTAAAAGAGAAGCGCGCAGGAAACTCGATGATACCGAGCAGAATTTGCTGCGGATTCATGACCTGGTTACCGAGCTTGAGGACCAGATCGGACCGCTTAAGGAGCAGTCGGAGAAAGCCCTGCATTATAAAGAACTGCGCAGTCAGCTTAAAGATAAAGAGATCTCCCTGTACATCTATCAAATCGAGCAGATCCACAAATCCTGGAGCGAAGCGAATAACAAGCTCGAATCGCTGCGCGAGGAGCAGGCGGGTCTGGCGGCGATTGTTTCGGCTCATGATGCCAAACTGGAGACTGAGCGTACTGCCCTTCGCAAAGTCGAAGAAGAGCTGGAAGAACTGCAGCGCAGCTTGCTGCAATACAGCGAGAACTTTGAGAAAAGCGAGGGCTACCGTGAGGTTCTTAAAGAGCGCCACAAGAATCTGACGCAGAATCGTCAGCAGCTGTCAGAGACACTGGGCGCCAGCGAAGAGATTTTCAAGCGCAGAATGGAAGAATTCGAATATGTGAAGCAGAAATATGAGACGGCCAAAGCCAGTCTGGAAGAAGTCCGGGCCGTGCTTGCAGCCGAAGAGGCCAAGCTTGTCGGCGTGACCGGCGGGATCAGCAGTGCCCAGGAAGAAGCTTTGAAAGGTGAACTGCTGCGGATTATGAACGATATGGCTCAGGCGCGAAATGATATTCGCAGCGGTGAGCAGCAGAAGGAAGCGGTGCAGCGCAGAATGTCCCGCGCCGAGCAGGACGGTACCAAGTGGCGGGAGGAGCAGGCCAGGCTGATGGCCGCTAAGCAGGAGCTCGAGAAGGTGCTGCAGCGTCATGCTAAGGAAATCTCCGAGCTGCGGAGCGGTTATATTGCGGGCAGTGAGAAGGTTCATTCCCTGCAGAAGCTGATGGAGGAAAGCCGTGAGAATCTGCGGCGCTGGGAGCAGAAGCGTGAAGCCTTGGCGTCCCGCCGCGACACGATGAAGGAAATGCAGGACGATTACGACGGTTTTCAGCATGGAGTTAAAGAGGTGCTGAAGGCGGCACGCAAGTCGGTTCTCCACGGGGTGCACGGTGCGGTAGCCGAGCTGATGAATGTACCGGAGAAAATCGAACTTGCGGTAGAGACGGCGCTGGGAGCAGCCATGCAGCATATTGTCATGGAGAATGAGCAGGTGTCCCGTCAGGCGATCACGTTCTTGAAACAGCGCCAGCTTGGCCGTGCGACATTCCTGCCGCTTGATGTCATCAGACCGCGGCATATTTCAGAAAATGATAAACGAAGTGTAGAGCAAATGGAAGGATTCGTTGGTGTAGGCGCTGATCTCGTAGGTTTCGAGCCCAAATATGCCTCTATTATCGGCAGTTTGCTAGGCAGCGTCATTATCGCCGAGAATCTGGAGAATGCCAATAAAATGGCGGCTCGTGTACAATATCGTTTCCGGGTAGTAACGCTTGAAGGCGACGTCGTCAATGCCGGCGGTTCGATGACCGGCGGCAGCCAGCATCGCAAGAACAGCAATCTGCTCGGTAGAAACCGCCAATTGGAGCAGCTGGATGCTGATATTAAGCAGGGCGAAGCCATGATTGCCCAGCTCCGGAAAAGCTTGACTGATTTGCGCGATCAGATTCAGGAGGCAGAAAACGAGCTCGAACGGCTCCGTGAGGCCGGTGACCGCAAGCGCGGCGAGGAGCAGACTGCGGCGGGCGATCTTAAGCAGCTGGAACACGAATATCGCCATGTGACGGAGCAATTTGAGCTTTACGGCCGTGAGCAGGGTGACTACGTTAAAGAGACCGAAGAATTGGACAAGGCCGTCAAAACGGCAGCCGAGAAGCTGCTGCAGCTTGAAGCCGAGGAACGTAAGGTTCAGCAGTCAATTGAAGCCGCTGAATTTGCCCGCAAGGCAAGCGAGTCGGCCAAAGAAGAGCTGCAATCCCAATTAACGGATTTGAAGATTCGCGAGGGCAAGCTGGAGCAGGAGACTTTATCGCTTGAGGATCGTTTTACGCGCCTGGAAGAAGAAGTCACTTCCCGCAAGCGGGAACTGGAGCAGAACCGCCGTATTTTGAAATCGATTGAGCAAGATCTGAAGCATAATGAAGAAGAAAGTGTGCGTCAGACCGAACAATTGAACGTTAATAAAATTAAGAAGCAGAGCACAAGTGAAGAGCTGGATCTAAAGCGGGCTTCCCGTGCTGCTTTGTCCCGCAAGCTTGAGGAAGGCGAAAGCGAAACGAAGGAGCAGCGGGCCGCGCTGAAGAGCGTGGATGAAAAGCTGCTGCAGACCGAAATTCAGGCGAACCGTCTTGACGTGGAGCTCGATAACATTTTGAAGAAACTGCTGGATGATTACGAGCTGACTTATGAGCGGGCCAAACAGCTTTACGCTGTGCCGGAAGACGCGGAACAGACCCAGGCAGCCGTTCGGGAGCTTAAGCGGGCCATTTCGGCCTTGGGCGAAGTGAACCTGGGAGCGATCGAGGAATACGAGCGGGTGTCCGAGCGGTATGAATTCCTGAATGAACAGAAAAACGACCTCGTTGAAGCGAAATCCGCTTTATACCTGGTCATTAAAGAGATGGATGAAGAGATGGCCAAACGCTTCAAGTCGACATTTGATGCCATCCGTAAGGAATTTGTGATTGTATTTGCGAAGCTGTTTGGCGGCGGACGGGCCGATCTGGTGCTGATGGACCCGGACAACCTGCTGGAAACCGGGATCGACATCGTCGCTCAGCCGCCAGGGAAGAAACTGCAAAATCTGCAGCTCCTGTCCGGCGGAGAACGGGCTTTGACAGCGATGGCATTGCTGTTTGCCATTTTGCAGGTCAAACCTGTGCCGTTCTGTGTGCTGGATGAAGTTGAGGCCGCTCTGGACGAAGCGAATGTGGTTCGTTTCGCCGAATACCTGAGAGAATTCTCCGAACAGACCCAGTTTATTGTGGTCACTCACCGTAAGGGAACGATGGAGGAAGCGGATGTTCTTTATGGCGTGACCATGGAGGAAGGCGGGGTATCGAAGCTGGTATCCGTCAAGCTGGAGGATGAAGAGGCTGAAATTGCTTAACCGTCTATAGAATGTCATAATGTAGATAGGAACCTATTTTCGGCCAATTGGATAAAATATTAGAGGGATCCGTTCCATTTTCGCTTGGCAGCGGATTTGGACGGAGATGTAGGAGGATATAAATGAGTTTCTTCAAGAAACTGAGAGAAAGCATTTCATCCAAGACGGAATCTGTAACGCGTCAGTTTAAAGAAGGTTTGGAGAAAAGCCGTAAAGGTTTCGTCGAAAAAGTCGCGGAGCTCGTTACCCGGCGCAAGAAGATTGACGAGGAATTTTTCGAAGAGCTGGAGGAAATCCTGATCGGCGCCGACGTTGGCGTGAACACGGTCATGGAGTTGATTGACGACCTGCGCAAGGAAGTCAAGCAGAGCAAAATTGAAGACGCTGCGGAGCTTCAGCCGATATTGTCGGAGAAGATCCGAGGGCTGCTGCGCGGGGATGAGGATAATTCTATTCACCTGAACCCGGACGGCATTACCGTCATTTTGTTTGTCGGCGTTAACGGCGTCGGCAAAACGACCACGATCGGCAAGCTGGCGCACCGCTACAAGCAGCAGGGCAAGAAAGTGCTGATGGCGGCGGGCGATACGTTCCGTGCAGGCGCGATCGAGCAGCTGGAGGTTTGGGGGCAGCGCGTAGGTGTTGACGTGATCAAGCAGCAGGCCGGCTCCGATCCGGCTGCGGTCATGTTTGACGCGGTGCAGGCGGCGAAGCAGCGCGGCGCGGATATTTTGCTTTGCGATACGGCTGGACGTCTGCAGAACAAAACGAATCTGATGGAAGAGCTGAACAAAATTTACCGCGTCATTCAGCGCGAAATTCCGGGTGCTCCTCATGAGGTGCTGATGGTGCTGGACGCTACAACCGGGCAGAATGCGCTGAGCCAGGCGAAGCTGTTCGGTGAAAAAAGCGGCGTAACCGGCCTGGTGCTCACCAAGCTGGACGGAACAGCCAAAGGCGGTATTGTCGTTGCGATCCGTCAAGAGCTGAGCCTGCCGGTCAAATTTGTCGGTTTGGGTGAGAAGATGGACGATCTGCAGGAGTTTGATTCTGAACAGTTTGTTCATGGCCTGTTCGCAGGATTGATTGACGAATCGGAAGAAGATGAAAGTGAAGAAGAGGCGGCGAATTCTAACGTTTAATGTGGACTGTCGTTCATTTGGTAAGGTAATCCCGGTAATAACCGGGATTACCTTTATCATTTTGATGCCGTGGCGAAGCGTCCACGCAGCATAAGGAAAGGAAGTGGGAAATATGGCTAATACGCATACATTTTCAAGGCGGGAGGAAATGGCCAACGCGGTTACGCATGGCGTTGGTGCATTGCTCAGTGTGGTCGCTCTGGTTCTGCTGATCGTTTTTGCAAGTTTGAAAGGAACGACCTGGCATGTAGTCAGCTTCACGGTTTACGGGGTCAGCATGCTTCTGCTGTATTCCTGCTCAACACTTGTTCACGGATTAAAGGAGGGGCGGGCCAAGGATTTATTTGAAATCTTTGACCATTCCTCCATCTATTTATTTATTGCCGGCACCTACACGCCGTTCCTGCTGGTGGCGACCCGGGGGCCGCTGAGCTGGACCTTGTTCGGCATCGTTTGGGGGATCGCCGCTGTAGGCGTTGTGTTCAAGGCCTTTTTCGTCAAAAGGTTCCTGTTCATGTCCACGTTGTTCTACCTCGGCATGGGCTGGCTGATTGTGCTGATATGGCCGGAGCTTACGGCTGCGGTGCCGACGCCGGGAATGATGCTCTTGATGGTGGGGGGCGCACTCTACACGCTCGGGACTTTGTTTTATGTATGGCGGGGGTTCCCTTACCACCATGCGGTTTGGCATCTGTTTGTGCTTGGCGGTAGTGTGCTGCATTTTCTCGCGGTTTTGCTGTATTTGCTTCCTTGGCATTAAGGCGGAGGCCAATCCGTGTGTGTGCGGCGTGCGGCGGCTGTGCCGATTTCACCCCTCACTAACTTCATAATTCCTATAAAAAGAAGATGTTAAGGTTTTTCGCTTGACATCTTCTTTGCTGTTTTGTATGATAAGAAACGTTGGTTGCCTATGTAAAGTGATTTTCCTTGACGGAGGGAGTGCCCGAAGTGAGTCAGGAGAATAGGCTGGAGAAGACAAACAGAGTCAATCTGTTATTTGACTTCTATGAACTTTTGCTGACAGAGAAGCAGCAGACGTTCCTTAAATATTATTTCCATGACGATTTCTCATTAGGAGAAATCGCCGCTGAATTCGAGATTAGCCGCCAGGCGGTATATGAACATATCAAACGGGCTGAACAGATGCTGGAAGCTTACGAGCAGAAGCTGGGGCTGCTGGCTAAACAGCAGAAAGCGGATGAGGATCTCATCCGGCTGGAGAAGCTGCTTGAGGGCAGTGAGCTTTCGTCCGCCGATAAAGAACAGGCATTAACCATCATCAAAGATCTGCAGTCTTTGTAGTTCGAAGCTGCAGGCTTAAGAAATTGGCCTGTAAACAAGCATTAAGTTACAATAAGAGACATGAACGCAGAAACAGATAGCATTCAGGAAAGTGAGGTGACCGGAAATGGCATTTGAAGGCTTAACAACACGTCTGCAGAACGTATTCAGCAAGCTGAGAGGCAAAGGCAAGGTTTCGGAGGAAGACGTTAACGAAGCGATGCGTGAAGTGCGCCTTGCCCTGCTGGAAGCGGACGTTAACTTTAAAGTCGTTAAGGAATTCATATCCAAGGTCAAAGAGAAAGCTGTCGGCAGCGAGGTTATGGGCAGTTTTACTCCGGGCATGGTCATCATCGACATCGTCAACAAGGAATTAACCGATTTGATGGGCGGAACGCAGGCGAAGCTGGCCCGCAGCAATAAGCCGCCGACTGTCATCATGATGGCGGGTCTGCAGGGTGCTGGTAAGACGACAACCTCCGCGAAGCTGGCCAAGATGCTGCTTAAAGGCAATCACCGGCCGCTGATGGTAGCCGGCGATATTTACCGTCCTGCGGCGATCAAACAGCTCCAGGTGCTTGGGGAGCAGATTAAAGTTCCTGTGTTTGCCTTAGGAGATGGCGTCAGTCCGGTTGAGATTGCCAGACAAGCTTTAGAGCATGCCAAAGAGAACGGCAACGATTATCTGATCATCGATACGGCCGGCCGCCTGCATGTGGATGAAGAGCTGATGGAAGAGCTCAAGCAGATCCATGCAACGGTAACGCCGGACGAAGTACTGCTGGTTGTCGATGCCATGACCGGTCAAGATGCGGTGAACGTGGCGGAAAGCTTCCATGCTCAGCTTGCGCTGACAGGGGTCGTATTGACCAAGCTTGACGGCGATACTCGCGGCGGTGCGGCATTGTCGGTTAAAGCCGTTACAGGCTGCCCGATCAAATTTGCCTCGCTGGGTGAGAAGATTGACGCGCTGGAGCCTTTCCATCCGGAGCGGATGGCTTCCCGGATCTTGGGGATGGGCGATATGCTGTCTCTGATCGAGAAAGCCCAGTCCAGCATCGACGCGGACAAAGCGAAGGAAATGGAGCGCAAAATGCGCAACGCCGAATTTACGTTCGATGATTTTCTGGAGCAGATGGACCAGGTCAAGAAGCTTGGACCGATTGACCAGATCATGGACATGATCCCGGGCATGGGCAAAGTGAAGCAGATGAAAGACGTGAAGGTTGATGAGAAACAAATGGGACGCGTCGAAGCCATCGTCCGCTCGATGACGAAGGAAGAGAAGCAGAACCCGGATCTCATCAATCACAGCCGGCGTAAGCGGATTGCGGCGGGCAGCGGCTCGAATTTGGCCGATGTTAATCGCCTGATCAAACAGTTCGATGAGATGCGGCGGATGATGAAGCAGCTTTCGGACATGATGGGCGGACCTAAATCCGGCAAAGCGGCGAAGATGCTGCGCGGTATGCAGGGGAAAGCAGGCAAAGGCATGAAATTCCCTTTCCGTTAATCGGCAGGGGAATTGAATAGATAAAGTCAGCAATGGCTGAAGGTTTTGATTCTTGTAAGGAGGTGAATGTTGAAATGGCAGTTCGTATTCGTTTGAAACGTATGGGTGCTCACAAAGCTCCTTTCTACCGTGTGGTGGTTTCGAATTCCCGTTCCCCACGTGACGGCCGCTTTATCGAAGAAATCGGTTACTACAACCCGACTACAGTACCGGCAGTAGTGAATATCGATGAAGAGAAAGCTCTGAAATGGTTGCAGGATGGCGCACAAGCTTCCGATACTGTTCGCAACTTGCTTAGCAAAGCGGGCGTTATGAAGAAGTTCCATGAGTCCAAATTGCAAAAATAATGGCTGATTTGGAGGGTCCTTTGTGGAGCAATTAGTCGGCGTTATTGCGAAGGCTTTAGTTGATCATCCGGAGGATGTCCGTGTAAGCGTCGTGGAGAAAGAGAATCTGGTTGTTTATGAACTGACCGTACATCCTGATGATGTTGGGAAAGTCATTGGCAAGCAGGGCCGAATCGCCAAGGCGCTTCGCACGGTAGTGACTTCAGCAGCTGTAAAGATGGACAAACGGGTTACCGTGGACATCATATCTTAAGATATACGAAAGAGGGTTAGGATGTATGTCCTAGCCCTTTTTCGTACAAACATAAGAACGTATAACGTCGAGTTGTTTTAAATTTTGGACCTTATACTTTTTATATTTGCGGGGGATGCCCGGTGTATGGCGTCATGATATTAGGGCGCTAGGCAATCGTGTATCTCCAAATGGGAATGATGGCTGCGATTTTGTGGGGTTTCAGAAGCTATTTTTTAGGAGGGTATTATGTCAGAAGCTTTATTATCGGTTGGCAAAATTGTCAATACACACGGCATTCGCGGTGAGCTTAAAATATTGTCCAGCACGGATTTTCCGGATGTCCGTTTCGCTGAGGGAAACCGTCTGCTGTTCGTGAATCCAGAAAGCGGACAGCAAGTTCCGGTTACGGTGCAAATGTCCCGCCCCAATAAAGGGACGTTCATTCTTAAATTTAAGGAATTCGGCAACATTAATGAAGTCGAGAAATTCAAAGGCTGGGATCTCAAGGTAACCAAGGATCAGACCATTGAGCTTGAGCCTGACGAATATTATTTCCATGAAATCATCGGCTGTCAAGTGGTCACGGAAGAAGGCGAAGAGCTGGGGACGATTACGGAGATTTTACGGCCGGGCGCCAACGATGTTTGGGTAGTCAAAATGAAGAACGGCAAGCAGCTGCTGCTGCCGGTTATCGATGATGTAGTGCTGGACGTGGATGTGCCAGAGAAATTGGTGAAAATCCATCTCATGGAAGGGTTGCTGTAAACGATGCGTGTCGATGTACTGACCCTTTTCCCCGAGATGTTTACAGGTGTCTTCGGATCAAGTATTCTGGGCAAAGCGCAGGAGAAAGGCCTTGTATCCTTAAAAGCCATCAACTTCAGGGACTATTCCGAAAGCAAACACGGCACTGTTGATGATACGCCCTATGGCGGCGGCGGGGGGATGGTGCTGAAGCCGGAACCGATCTTCCGGGCGGTCGAAGCGCTGCTGAATGAGCAGGCGGCCCATTCTTCTCAAGGCGAGCCGGGACAATGCCTGAGCGGACCTAAGCGGCCGCCAAGGGTTATTTTGCTTTGTCCTCAGGGAGAGTCGTTTACGCAGGCTAAAGCGGAGGAGCTGGCCCGTGAGGACCATCTGATCATGATCTGTGGTCATTACGAAGGCTATGATGAGCGGATTCGCGAGCATCTGGTGACGGACGAAATCTCCGTTGGCGATTATGTGCTGACCGGCGGAGAGCTTCCAGCCATGGTGGTGACGGACAGTGTTGTCCGCTTGCTCCCAGGCGTGCTCGGCAATGAGACCAGTGCGGTGACCGATTCGTTCAGCACGGGTCTGCTGGAGTATCCGCATTATACCCGTCCGGTCGAATACCAGGGCTGGAAGGTGCCGGATATTCTGCTCAGCGGCCATCACAGCAATATTGAAGCCTGGCGGCGCAAAGAAGCCCTGAGACGCACCTGGGAGCGCCGCCCCGACCTGCTGGACAAGCTGGAGCTGACCAAGCAGGACAAGCAGTGGCTGGCGGAAATCCAAACGGCTGAGGGGCAGAAACCGAAAGCTTAGAACGAGCGGTCGCTGATGTTAACGTGCTTGGTTCCGTGCCTGGTCATTCGTTTGTGACGAGCCGAGATGAAGGGTTTAATGGCTGCGATGCAGTGGTAAGGATGAACAGGAGGGATTGGCTATGAAGTCGTTTGATTTGGATAAATCGTCCTATGACCCCAAGCAGGAGGAAACGGTCCGCAAACGTTTCTTTCAAAAGCTGAAATCGGCGGCTGGGAAAATTCCGTTCACCAAAGACGCTGTCGCTCTTTATTACTGCGCCATGGATCCTAAAACTCCGCTTTATGCCAAGGGCGTTGCTTTAGCGGCCTTGGTTTACTTTATTTCGCCTATTGACGCGATCCCCGACGTTATTGCGGGACTTGGCTTTACCGACGATGCCGGAGCGATTCTGACGGCGATCAAGGTGCTCGGGAATCAGATTACGGATGAGCATAGGGAGAAGGCCGCGAACTTTTTTCATGGAAAACGGTCCAATAGCAACGAATAAACCAGCCGATTATCGGTTGGTTTTTTTCGTTTTAAGAGGATATACAATAAGCGATTTGGCAAGAAAATCTTTCCACGGAGGTTTATGTTGACTGGAATCGGGTAATGACATAAGGTCAGCGAATAAACCAAGCAATTCAGAGCAACTGGAGTAAGGAAGGATGGAATAGCAATGGCAGCACAGACAGAAGATTTTGAGACCGCAGGAAATCCGATTTCCGTGAACGAACTGGCCGACGCTTCCGATTTCTTTCAAACGGTAGACGACGTGTTAGCCTACTACGCCAAAGAGCAGGATAAAGAAGATGACTGATCAAAGATAACCTTACCGGGTTTGAAAAACCTGCGGAAT
This sequence comes from Paenibacillus physcomitrellae, assembly GCF_002240225.1. Classification (NCBI taxonomy): domain Bacteria; kingdom Bacillati; phylum Bacillota; class Bacilli; order Caryophanales; family Paenibacillaceae; genus Paenibacillus; species Paenibacillus physcomitrellae. Next base: position 75,460 of record NZ_CP022584.1, read on the forward strand.
AGCTTAAGCTCAGGAACAAAGTTCAATCCAGAGTGATTCATATGTGATGATGTCAAAGCTTGGCTTGCAGCCGAGCAAAAAGTTTTAATTCATGTGTAGAGAAAGAACCCCGTTGATCCGGTCAGGAGCAGCGGGGTTCTGAATGTTTTTAAAAGGATAAAATCAAATTACACGGTTTGAAACATCGTCGTTTCGCGGGCATAATACGATTTACGGCCTGTTTCGATATTCCGGATTCGTACATAGGTTTCGGTATATTTCTCGACAACTCCCCGGCCTACTTCACAGTAGACGCCTGCAGGATCTTCCTGCCATGCGGAGATAACCTTTTGAGAGAGGGCAGCGGCAAAAAACTCTATATTAGCAATAATTGTATTAGGCATGGATAACTCCTTTTTTAACTTAAAAATGAAATAAAACCTGGAATCAGTTAAATAGATTGGACCGTTGTTAATTGTAACATTAAATCTTTATTCGGAAAACAGAAATTGTAGACCGAATTCATAGTTTTTCATTATGGAAGAATTCATTTACAATATAGCTATAACAAGAGATAAGGAGACAGGTGGAAATGTGGAAGGAATTTAGGGCTTTTGCCTTTAAAGGAAATGTACTCGATTTAGCGATTGGTGTAGTAATCGGGGCAGCCTTTGGCAAAATCGTCACTTCGATTGTAAACGATCTGATTACGCCGATTATCGGCATTATTATCGGGGGGCTTAATTTTTCAGGTTTGTCTCTGGTGGTGGGAGACTCCCAAATTAAATACGGCAGCTTTATTCAAACCGTTATTGATTTTCTGCTGACGGCAGCGTCTATTTTTATATTCATCAAGCTGCTCGGCAGACTTAAGAAGAAAGAGGAGGACAAACCGGCAGCTCCTCCTGCCCCAAGCCGTGAAGAAGTGCTGCTGACGGAAATCCGGGACCTGCTGAAGCAGCAGCGTCAGGAATCCTAGAAGGCTGATTATGTCTGAAGTTAATCCCGAGTAGCAAAAAAAGGATCTTCTCACTCGAGAACGATCCTTTTTCTATTCCGGCATGAAAGGTAGTATTTATTTACTGAACCCCTCATAAATTTTTACAGCTGTGTCATAGTCATTGGCCGGGGCGGTTATTTGCAAGTTGGTGTGGCGACTTTCCCCGGCCTCAGGGCCGACAGGTTCATTAACGTCGATTTTCACTTGATCAAAGGCTCCTTTTTTCCAAATAGATCCGAAGGTAAATCCAGCAGGTTTGGAACCATCAACATAAAGTATCCGTCCCCATCCCGATAAAATGTCGCGATAGAAGATGATATCAAACATTTTATACGAAGGGTAATCATATTGGTCAAAAGAGATCCTTCCATGAAAGGATGGGTTCTTAAATAAGGGGCGGTACAGAGTACCTTTAATATGCAGGTTTATTTGTTCAACACTTGCCGGATCACCAGTTCTGTATTGAATGGCTGGGTAGTTGAGATTAATTGTTTTGGGAAAGCTGTATACGGCAAGGAATAGAGAGCAAAGAAACAGAAATATCAGGGTATAAAGCAATCTTTTTTTCATTTCTCATTCACCTCGATTAAGGGCGGGAAGGGTCGAATGCTCGTTCCTTTCCAAATTACATGGGATTACAAAAAAAGGATATTTTTTAATGATAAATGGAACATTAACCTTTTTTAAACGTTATTCAAATTGAATAATAAATGGGAAGCCTCTTAGCTTTAATACAAAACCAATCCTAATTAACGGCAACACAATGGTTCCCTTCCGTCAGATTTTTGAATCATTAGGCATGAATGTCAATTGGGATTCTAAGACTAAAAATATTATAGCAACAAAAGCTGACTTAACCATTAAAATGACACTGGATAGTTTTAAAGCAACTGTAAATAACAAAGAATTTATATTAACTCAAACCCCCTTTGATTCTCCTGATGGAATCGTATATGTAAATCTTAGATTTATAAGTGAAGCCGTTGGGGCAACAGTAAGTTGGGATAATGTTAAAAAGATCGCCTCTATCGATACTGAATAATCTTTATGGCCCCATTTGTTGGAGACTTCTTTTTTTAGATGGTAGGATAGTTATTACTTTTAATCGAGAACTCACTATATTAGAAACAATTTTATCTTGCTTTTAGGCACCTGGATATGATAAAATTCTTTTGTTGTGAATTCGGTGGTCCTCTGCGGATAATGAGGGAGACATGGGAGTCTCCGGAAGAGGCAAGAACACCTGAGTGGAAGGAGGGAGTCATAGATGAATATCGTTCAAGCGATTACGCAAGAACAACTTCGCAAGGATATCCCGAGCTTTCGTCCTGGTGACACTTTGAAAGTGCACGTTAAGGTTATCGAGGGATCTCGTGAGCGTATCCAGTTGTTTGAAGGTGTTGTTATCAAGCGTCGCGGTGGTGGAATCAGCGAAACTTTTACAGTTCGTAAAATTTCCAATGGTGTAGGTGTGGAAAGAACTTTCCCGCTTCATTCCCCAAAACTCGATAAAATCGAAGTGGCTCGCCGTGGTAAAGTGCGTCGTGCGAAGCTGTACTATCTTCGTGAACTTCGCGGTAAAGCAGCGAGAATTAAAGAAGTGCGTCGTTAATTCATATTTACGACCAACAGGGGGCTTGTTCATCAAGCCCCCTTGCTTTATCTAAAAATAAGCATGAAATTGGCCGATTTCGGTTGTTTTGCATTTAATTGGATAAATGGGGGCGTGATTTTCATGGAGCAGTCATACCAGGAGCAGAAGCAATCCCACCAGAGCCCGGACCGAAGAAAAAATGAAGCGGCTGAATGGCTGAAGGCGATCATCATAGCCGTCGTATTGGTTCTCCTGATTCGCTGGGTTCTGTTTACGCCCTTTATTGTAGACGGTCCTTCCATGCAGCCCAACTTTCATACTGGTGAAAGAATTATCGTCAATAAAGTCATTTATCATATGAGCAAGCCGAAACAAGGGGATGTCATCGTCTTCCATGTTCCGTCCGAAGGCCGAGACTTTATTAAACGGGTGATTGCTGTACCAGGCGACACGGTGAAGGTGGATGGTGATACAGTAACGGTAAACGGCAAAGTGCTGGATGAACCTTATCTGAAACAGGCGATCGAAGCGGCTCACCAGGAGAACAGGCTTTATAACGACGATACGCAGGATCAGCGGCGTCATTTCCCTAATGACCAGTTTACGGATGGAACGGTTCCGGAAGGCCATTTGTTTGTAATGGGGGATAACCGCTCGGACAGCGAAGACAGCCGTATGATTGGTTACATACCGTTCAAGGATATTGTAGGGCGCGCCGATCTTATTTTTTGGCCGTTTAAAGAAATACATTTTATAAGGCTTTAAGGGAAAAGTAAAAGGGAACTAGAGGTGAAAAATCATGACAATCCAGTGGTTCCCCGGGCATATGACCAAGGCGCGGCGGCAGATTCAGGAAAAGCTGGGGTTAATCGATGTAGTTATTGAGCTTGTCGATGCCCGATTGCCGCTGTCAAGCCGCAATCCGATGGTTGATGAAATCTTAAGCGGTAAGCCGAGAATGATCGTCTTGAACAAATCAGACTTGGCCGATCCGCAAATGACGAAGGAATGGCTGAATTATTTTACGGCTGAAGGTCATATAGCTCTGGAAGTAAACGCTTCAACAGGGCAAGGGACAAAAGACATTCCGAACAAAGCCAAAGAACTGTTTAAGGAAAAAATCGAACGGCAAATTGCCAAAGGAATCAAACCGCGGCCTGTACGGGCGTTAATCGTAGGGATTCCCAATGTGGGCAAATCAACGTTGATCAACCGGCTTGCCGGCAGAAATATAGCGATCACGGGCGACCGTCCGGGCGTTACAAAAGGTCAGCAGTGGATTAAGGTAGGCACCGAAATGGAGCTGCTGGATACACCGGGGATTTTGTGGCCTAAGTTTGAAGACCAAAATGTAGGTTACCGCCTGGCGGTTACGGGCGCAATCAAGGAAGAAATCCTCAATGTAGAGGATGTTGCTTTTTTTGCGATCAAATATTTGGCCCGCTATTATTGGCAGCCGCTTAAAGAGCGTTATGAGCTCGAACAGCCGCAGCCGCAGCCGCAGGATTTTGAGAATCCCGATGAAATCGTGGCGATTATGGAAGCGATCGGCCGGAAGAGAGGCTGTATTGTCAGCGGAGGCCGGGTGGATCTTGCTAAAGCTTCCGGTATCATTTTACGTGAGCTTCGTGCCGGGAAGACAGGCCGTTATACCATGGAGTCTCCTTTCTAGTCAGTATGGGACCGCAAATCTTGGAATCAAAAGCCGACGGCTGTGCCGCCGGTTTTTTGTGTTTTCAAAAGCTATTGGAACGGCGCGGGAGAACCGATATATATCCAAAAGAGTAAATTGGTAATTGCTGAAGCAGGCCTGCCCAGGGCTAGGCCGAGTTGTGTCCATGTGTTAATCTAGTAGGCGAGGGCATGAGAGAAGAACGGTCCTTAGGATTGGGTTGGACGGACGACAGGATCAAACAGGTGCTGATGAAGCATTGAAGGGATATAAAAAAGGATAAAAGCAGCCGGTTCACCGGCTGCTGCTTCAGATTGAAGCAAGAGGAGCTGCTGATGGAAGATTTGCTTGTTTATGAGAAAGAGTATTGGGGAAAATCTTACCGGCAAATTGCCGGTATTGATGAGGTCGGCCGCGGATGTTTGTTCGGAGATGTCGTGGCCGCAGCCGTTATTTTGCCGGAAGGCGTGATACTGGAAGGCGTTAATGATTCCAAGAAGCTCAGCGCCAAGAAAAGGGAACAGCTGTATGAAGAAATTATGCAAACGGCTCTTGCGGTAGGGATCGGTTTCGTTGACGCAGCTATGATTGATAAAATCAACATTAAACAGGCCGCGCGGCTGGCGATGAAGCAGGCGGTTGAAAGTATGGCAATTAGCCCAGATTTCCTGTTGGTGGACGCGGAAAGAGTAGATCTGCCGATACCGCAAATGGCTATTATTAAAGGAGATGCAAACAGCCAGTCCATTGCCGCAGCGTCTATTATTGCCAAGGTGACAAGAGACAGGCTGTGTCAAGGAGAATGGGATGCCAGGTATCCCGAATATGGCATTGCTGTACATAAAGGTTATGCGACCAAGCTGCACAGGGAACAGCTGCTGCTGCTTGGACCAACGCCGATGCACCGAAGAAGTTTCTTGACGAATTTGTTCACGGAACAGCAGCAGCTGTTCTAAGAGAACGGGGGATTGGATCGGAAAGATCCGTGAGCATCCGGTAATAAGTTAGGAAAGGGGGAGAACAGATGAATATCGGTCCAATTGTCAGAGGAGTTTTAGGCAAAAGCCAGCCTGCTGAAGCCAAAACGCTGGAACTTCGTACGGGGCAGGTTGTAAGAGGAACCGTACTGAGTGTAGCCGAAGATGGCACGGAGGCGGTTGTCGAGGTTCAGGGGGTGAAGTTAAAAGCAGCCTTGGAGACGCCGCTTCAGCAGGGCCAATCGATGATGATGCAGGTCCAGCCGCCCGGTCAGGATGGTTTAACGGTCTTCAAGCCATTGCCGTCCGGATCTGCCGCAGCCGGCCAGGACGGCAACGTGGAGCAGCTGCTGAAGCTTGCAGGGCTGAGCGATAATGCTGACAACCGGGAACTGGTCAGACTCATGCAGCAGGCCGGTTTGCCCGTGAACCGGGAGCAGGCGGATGTTTTGATCAAAACGCTGGCGGCCAAACCGCAGGAGGTTCCATTGCCCGAATGGATAAATGCTGCTGCCGTAGCCGTACAGCGAGGCCTTCCCTTAAGCGGAGAAGTGGTGGGCGGGCTGCGTCAGGCTATTTTTGGCCCGCCCGTTCATCAGCTGCTTGCTGCACTGGAGGAACAGCTTGCCGGGCTGCTCGGAGGCTCAGGGACGGAAGTGGACGGACAGCCGCCTCAAGGAGCCGGTGCCAAGGCAGCAGATGCAGCTGCAGTCTCGGTGAGACCTTCTGCGGCTGCTCCGGAAGGAACTGCCGATGCCGATGCAGCCTCGGTAGGACAGGGCAGAGCGGCTGCGGATAATGCGCAGGCAGGCGGAGCCGCCGCGGGTGCAGCGAAAGCCGCGGCTCCAGGAGTGGACGCTCTGCTGCAGAAGCTGCAGAGCGTCCTGGGCGAGCTGCGAAGCGAGCTCGCCGCCGGACGGGGCGACGTCCGCCCGGATCTGGCGGGCGTCGCCCGGGGAGCCGCAGCCGGAACAGAGACGGCTGCGGGTGGAAGCGCCGCGTCGGGCGAAGCGGCGCAGGCAAGTGCGCAGCCCGCATCTGGCGGGGCTGCGCAAGCCGGGCAGACCCACGAAACGGAGTCGTGGGTGGCCCGGGTGCTCAAGCTGCTCGGTGCAGAGCACGAGCAGCAGGCGGGCCGGGCGCTGCTGCAGCAGGCAGCGCCCAAAGCGGCGGCGGCGGAATCTGCGCCGCCGGGAGGAGCGCCGTCCTTGCGCAGCGCGGACGGCGGGCAGGCAGCAGGCGGCGAAGCCGCGCCTGCTGCTGGGTCAGCGCCGCCTGCCGCTGGCGGCGGCGCACAGAGCCCCGGGGCGGCTGTGCCGGCCCCGGGAGCCCCGGCCCCTGCCCCGGCGATGGCCGGGCAGGGCAGCCCTACACCTGCCGCCGCTGGGGCAGGTGATCCGGCGGCGGGCGGGCCTGAGGCCGCTCCCGCCAATCCGCCCGCTGCGCAGAGCAGCGCAGCAGGCGACAGCCACCGCAGAGGCGAAGCTGTCCGCGGCACTGAACAGGCTGCGGGGACGATGCTTCCCTCCGCGGAGCCTGCCGGCTCCCGGCCTGGTCAAGTTCCGGCCCATCTGCATGCGGCCGGCGACATTCCTGCGGGAGCCCCCGGACTTGGTGCCGGCTCGCCAAACGCAAGCGGCTCGCCGGCCCAGACTGTGCCAGCACCTGCAGATTCATCCGTGCTGGCCCTTAAAGATAATTTGAAAAGCCTTTTGCTGCAAATCATAGATACACCTGATGCACCGCCGCAGCTTCAGGAGGCGGCGAAACAGATGGTCCAGCAGCTTACCGGCCAGCAGCTGCTGCTGAATACGGACCGGACGGCTCCTTTTGCCCAGGTTACGATGTTTTTGCCTTTTGTTGGACCTGAAGGCGGAGAAACGGCCACGATCCAAATCCAGTCGCGCAGAGGCAAACGGGGAGAGCTTGACCCGGATAACTGCCGTTTGTGGTTTGATCTGAATATGTCCGCACTCGGAAAGCTGATGGTAGACGTTCAGGTTGCCGACAAGAAAGTTATTCTGCAAATTCACAGTGAAGGCGAAGCTGCGGGCGCTTTTTTGGAAGGTCGTCAGGAGGAAATAGGAACAGCCATTCAGGAAGCCGGTTACCGGCTTGTAGCAATGAGAACTGATTCTTATTTTACAGAGGAGGATAAACAGGAGAACCCCGTATCCCAAACCGGAGCAACCTCCTATGTTCCACCGGTTTATAAAGGAGTGGATTACCGGATATGAGCCATTTTGAATCCCAACAGGAGGAGCCGATCTACCGGAAGAAAGCGGTGGCTCTTAAATATGATCCCAGCGTAAGTGATGCTCCCACGGTGGCGGCTAAAGGTCAAGGTTATATGGCACAGCAGATTCTTGATCGGGCCGAAGAATTCGGCATTCCGGTTCAAGAGGACGCGAATTTGGTGGAGGTGCTGTCCAAACTGGACCTCGACCAGCAGATTCCCCCTGAGCTTTATACACTGGTAGCGGAAATTTTGAGTTTTATTTACCGTACGGACCGGGCGGCCAGAGGAGATTCCGGTTATGGCTTATAAGGACGGCAGGCCTGCTCCCGTTCCAGCTCCAAAAAAGAACCGCAAAATCACCGGCGCAGCGGGTGAGCAGGCGGCCGCAGAGCTGCTGCTTTCGGCGGATTACCGGATTGTGGAACGTAATTGGCGCTGCCGCAGCGGAGAACTGGATATTATTGCGAGCAAAGATGGAGTGCTTGTGATCGTAGAGGTCCGCAGCCGCAGTGCGGGAGCATTGAGGTTCGGCAGTCCTGCGGAATCCGTGAATACGCGAAAAATTCGGCAGGTGAGAGAAACGGCAGCCGTTTATCTTCACCAGACCGGTCAAACGATGTCTCCCGTCCGGTTTGATGTCATCGCGGTAATTTTGGACCAAGCCGGCCGGCCGGTCAGCACGGAGCATTTGATCGGTGTTTTCTAGGGAATAACGACTTGACTTTATTGCTGCCTGATTATACAATCAATTCAAACTTTATTGAGCGGAAGAATAAGGAAGCACCTTTTCTTGCAGCCATGTGTAGTGAATACATGAATGCAGAAGGGGTGTTTTTTTGTTATGTACGGCAAACTCTACAGCGCCTGCCTGTATGGCATCGACGGCGTTTTAATTGAAGTGGAGACTGACTTAAGCAGCGGACTGCCTATGGTATCTATTATCGGACTGCCGGATACGGCAGTGAGGGAAGCGGTAGAGCGGGTCCGTTCAGCAGTTAAAAACTGCGGGTACACCTTCCCGCTGCAGCGGATTACGATTAATTTGGCCCCTGCTGACCTTCGGAAGGAAGGTTCGGCTTTTGATTTGGCGATCGCCCTTGGTTTGCTGCAGGCAAGCGGGCAAATTCAGCTTCCTAATCCGCAGAAGCTGATGATCATCGGCGAATTATCGCTTGATGGAGGGCTTCGTCCGGTTACCGGTGTTCTGCCAATGGTGGATTTGGCGCGCAGGAAGGGCTTTGAGTCCGTGCTTTTGCCGGCTGCCAATGTAGCAGAAGCCTTGCTGCTGGAGGGAATGAAGATATACGGAATTCAACATTTGCGGGAATTGGCCTTTTTAAATGAAGGTTTAGTTCAACGTTCCCCGATCAGTACTCCAGCTGATTGCTCAAATCCGTCAAACCTGCCTGATTCATCCGCCTCTCGTAACCTTCCGATTCCATCCAGCCGCTCCAGGCAAAATCAGTTGGAAACCGGGCAGGAACGAATTTCGGCCATCATGGACCCGTGGTCTAAGCTGGAATATACGCGTGAAAATCAGGTTCACGTTGTTCGGGACGGGGAGAAGACGCTGAGTGCCGCAGCAGAAAATTATAGCGATGTCGTCGGTCAGAGACAGGTTAAACGGGCTTTGGTTATTGCTGCCGCGGGCATGCACAATCTGATTTTAATCGGGCCCCCGGGCACGGGGAAAACCATGCTGATCCGCAGACTGCCCGGAATTTTGCCCGACTTGTCCGAAGATGAGGCTTTGGAAGTGACGAAAATATACAGCGCAGCGGGGAAATTCAAGGAATTTTCGCAGGGGCTGCTGCGTAGAAGAGCCTTTCGGGCTCCCCACCATACGATTTCAGGTGCAGGATTAATAGGAGGCGGCGGAATTCCGAAACCAGGAGAGGTCAGCCTAGCCCATAAAGGGGTTTTGTTTCTGGATGAACTGCCTGAATTTTCTCGTAATGTGCTCGAAGTGCTTCGCCAGCCCCTGGAAGAACGGACGGTAACAATCAGCCGGTCCAGAGCGGCGTTTACGTATCCGGCTCATTTTTTGCTCGCTTCTTCGATGAATCCGTGCCACTGCGGCTTTCTCGGGAGTGAGCCTCCGCTGCCGGCCTGCACCTGCACGCCTTGGCGGATCCAGCAGTACCGTTCGCGGATATCGGGGCCGCTGCTGGACAGGATCGATCTCCAGTTGGAGGTGCCCCGGCCCAAGGAACTGCTGGCCGACGAACGTCCGGTTACCTCTGAAATGATGAAAGACCAGGTGCTGTTTGCCCAGGAACGGCAGAACCACAGGCTGCGCGGGATGGGGCTAAGCTGGAACAGCGAGCTTTCCGGGGCCAGACTCCGGAAGTCTGTGAATCTCAACAGAGCTGCGGAGCTGCTTATGAAATCTGCTTTTGAACAGCTTGGGCTCAGTATGCGGGCTTACGACCGGATCATCAAATTGGGACGTACTATCGCGGATTTGGAGGATCGCGAGCAGGTATCTGCCGAACATATTGCCGAAGCGATTCAATACCGGCAGCTGGACAAACGGATAGTCCTTCCGGGTGAGGAGTAAGACGGAAAATATTGCAGAAAAATGCCGAATCTCGCATTCATTCAAAACGGCTTTGTTAAAGCAATGTAATCGTTCTCAAAACGGAATAGGTTTCATATCAAAAAGATTTGTTTAAATCTTGAATTTTTTGAGGAAAGCGTTTTAAAAACATGCTAAAATAAATTGGGTTTATATTGATTAACCTCATAACCGTCCGTTGATAGGAGGATTCAAACCAGATGAATATCCATGAATATCAAGGAAAACAAGTATTGAAACAGTACGGTGTAGCCGTTCCGGAAGGCCATGTGGCTTTTTCGGTCGAAGAGGCCGTCCAGGCGGCCGAGAAATTGGGCACCCCGGTAGTGGTGGTTAAAGCCCAAATCCATGCGGGCGGCCGCGGCAAAGCGGGCGGAGTTAAAGTAGCCAAAGGGATAGACGAGGTAAGAAGTTATGCTCAGGAGCTGTTGGGCAAAGTGCTTGTTACGCATCAGACAGGCCCGGAAGGCAAAGAAGTGAAGAGACTGCTGATTGAGCAGGGCTGCGACATCAAGAAAGAATATTATATCGGCGTAGTGGTTGACCGTTCTACAGGGCGTGTTGTCATGATGGGTTCTGAAGAGGGCGGCACGGAGATCGAAGAAGTAGCCGCGCAAAGTCCGGAGAAGATTTTCAAAGAAGTCATTGATCCGGCTATCGGTCTGCAGGGTTTCCAGGCTCGCCGCTTGGCTTATGCCATTAACATTCCGAAAGAACTGGTGAACAAAGCCGTTAAGTTCATGCAGGCCCTTTATCAGGCTTTTGTGGACAAAGATTGCTCGATCGCCGAAATCAACCCTCTTGTAGTTACGGGTGACGGCGAAGTAATGGCGCTGGATGCCAAATTGAATTTTGACTCCAATGCGCTGTTCCGTCATAAAGAAATTTTGGAACTGCGTGATCTTGAAGAAGAAGACGAGAAGGAAATCGAAGCCTCCAAGTTTGATCTGAGTTATATCGCGCTGGACGGTAACATTGGCTGCATGGTTAACGGTGCAGGTCTGGCGATGGCTACGATGGATATTATCAAATATTACGGCGGCGAACCGGCCAACTTCCTGGATGTAGGGGGCGGTGCAACCGCAGAGAAGGTTACGGAAGCCTTTAAAATCATTTTGTCCGACCAGCAGGTAAAAGGAATTTTCGTTAATATCTTTGGCGGTATTATGCGCTGTGACGTTATTGCGTCCGGTATTGTGGAAGCTGCGAAGCAAGTAGGACTCAGCCGACCGCTGGTAGTTCGCCTTGAAGGCACAAACGTAGCGCTGGGCAAAGATATTTTGGCAGGCTCGGGCCTCGACATTGTGTCCGCTGATTCCATGGCTGACGGCGCACGCAAAATCGTTCAACTGGTCTCGTAGGTTTTGTAAGTCATACCTGCCGGATTTGTGAAAGTTTCCTGGTTTAACTATGTTGAATTTGAAGGAGGCCTTTGATATGAGCATTTTGGTTGACAAACATACGAAAGTCATCACCCAGGGGATAACGGGAGCTACAGGCTTGTTTCATACAAGAGGCGCTTTGGAATACGGGACGCAGATGGTCGGAGGCGTAACTCCGGGCAAAGGCGGCACGAATCTTGACATCGAACTTGAGAACGGCAAAGTCGTTACGTTGCCTATTTTCAACTCGGTAATCGAGGCCAAAGAGGAAACAGGTGCTACGGCCAGCGTTATTTACGTACCGCCTGCTTTTGCGGCTGATTCGATTATGGAAGCCGTTGATGCCGGAATGGAGCTTGTGATCTGTATTACGGAAGGAATTCCGGTGCTTGATATGGTTAAGGTCAAACGATTTATGGAAGGTAAAAATACCGTCCTGATCGGGCCTAACTGCCCTGGCGTTATCACACCTGGAGAATGCAAAATCGGCATTATGCCGGGCTATATCCATAAACCTGGACACGTTGGTGTCGTTTCCCGAAGCGGTACCTTGACTTATGAAGCGGTTCACCAGCTGTCTACGCGCGGATTGGGACAATCTACGGCAGTCGGTATCGGCGGTGACCCTGTTAAAGGTTCTGAATTTATCGATATTCTGGCCCGTTTCAACGAGGACCCTGATACCCATGCGGTTATCATGATCGGAGAAATCGGCGGAACAGCGGAAGAGGAAGCGGCAGAGTGGGTTCGCGACAATATGACGAAACCTGTCGTTGGTTTTATCGGCGGTGTTACCGCTCCTCCGGGAAAAAGAATGGGCCATGCCGGTGCCATCATTTCCGGCGGCAAAGGTACAGCGAAAGAGAAGATCGAAAAGCTGGAGTCCTGCGGGATCAAGGTGGCTCCTACGCCGGCCGAAATGGGTTCTACGCTGATCGAGGTGCTGGAAGCCAAAGGGCTGCTTGAGGGCTGCACTACTCATTAATATTTTGTCAATAGCTAGCTAAACAGGTAAAGGTAAGCAACCTTCCAACCGATCAGGGTGGAGGGTTGCTTATTTGTGTCTGTACGGGGAAATGCCCGCTTATTTGCATTAAATATACGAAAAATATGGGAAGTAAACCAGTGAAAGGTGCTGAAACGGATGGATAAAAGGGAACTGCTGATTGCCTTGAATGGAACCAAAGGAATAGGCTGGAAAACGATCTCGAGATTGATGGAACAAGGGGATTTAAGGGAAGTGGAGCATTTCGATGAGGCCGAATGGGGACGCCGGGGAGTAACGCCTTCAGCTGCCCGTAATTTGAAGCCGGAGCTGGATGAGCAAAATCGGCAGGTACGAAAGAAATTAATGGAAGCTAAAGGGATTATTCCGGTTACAATCTGGGACGAAGAATACCCTATATTATTGAAGGAAATTTCTCAGCCGCCGTGGGTGCTGTATACGATAGGACGAATAGAACTGCTGTCTTCTTTCTCCATTGCCATGGTCGGCACTCGTGTCCCTACTGCTTATGGCCGTAAAATGGGAGAGTCGCTGGCAGGTTCTCTGGCTGAGCAAGGGGTTAATGTGATCAGCGGTCTGGCCCGTGGGATTGATGGCGTGTGTCATCAGGCTGCGTTGAGGGCAGCCGGAGCCACAACCGCCGTTTTGGGAACGGCCGTCGACCAGCCTTATCCGCCTGAGAATCGTTTTTTGTATAAAGAAATTGCCGAAAAAGGTCTGATCGTGTCCGAATACCCGATTGGTACACCGCCTCATCCTGGCCTCTTTCCCCAGCGGAATCGGATTATTGCCGGCTTAACTCGCGGCACGGTTGTTGTGGAAGCGGATGAGCGGAGCGGTTCGTTGATTACGGCTGATGCGGCGCTGGAAGCAAACCGGGATGTTTTTGCCGTACCTGGTCCGGTCACTTCTCCTAAAAGCCGAGGGACCTTGAACCTGATCAAACAGGGTGCTAAATTGATAACGCATGCAGAGGATGTTTTGGAAGAGTACGGTTTTGCCCCTGCCCAGAAAATGCCTGAGGATGGAAACAAGTTGACAGAAGATGAACAGCGCATATACCATATGTTGGAGCAGGGAAACAGAAGTTTTGATGAGCTGTTAACCCTGAGCGGCTGGGAGTTTGGACTTTTGCATTCAGTTCTGTTATCTTTAATCATAAAAAAGCAGGCAGTACAATTGCCGGGCTCTATTTATAAGTTAATTTAAACGGATAATGCCAAACAAACGAAAGTAATCAAATTTTGTAAGCAAGTATTTTGTAAGGAAGAGAGGAGGGGACTCCCATGGCGGATTCATTAGTTATCGTGGAATCACCAGCGAAAGCGAAAACGATCGGCAAATATTTGGGCAGTAAGTTTATCGTGAAAGCTTCGATGGGCCATGTTCGAGATTTGCCTAAAAGTCAAATCGGGGTTGAGGTTGAGAATGATTTTAATCCCAAATATATAACCATCCGCGGAAAAGGTTCCGTACTGAAAGAATTAAAGGACGCCAGAAAAAAAGTCAAAAAAGTATATCTGGCGGCTGACCCCGATCGCGAAGGGGAGGCTATCGCTTGGCATTTGGCCCATGTACTTGACTTGGAGGAAGGCGAAAGCTGCCGGGTCGTTTTCAATGAAATTACGAAGCAGGCTGTTAAAGATGCCTTCAAGACGCCGCGCAAGATAAATATGGATCTGGTAAACGCGCAGCAGGCCCGCCGTATTCTTGACCGGCTGGTAGGTTACAAGATCAGCCCTCTTTTATGGAAGAAAGTCAAAAAAGGGTTATCCGCCGGACGTGTTCAGTCGGTAGCCGTTAAAATCATTTTGGATCGTGAGAATGAGATTTCGGAATTTGTTCCAGAAGAATACTGGAGCATTACAGCCGGACTGAAGACGGGCAGCACGGCTTTCGAAGCCAAGTTCCACAAGCTGGCCGGAGAGAAAAAGGAGCTTCACAGCGAAGCGGATGTTCAGGAAGTGCTTAAGGCAATCGAGAATGCAGAGTATACGGTGGGCACCGTTAAAGAGAAGGAACGCCAAAGACATCCGGCGCCGCCTTTTACGACAAGCTCACTACAGCAGGAAGCGGCTCGAAAGCTGAATTTCCGTGCAGCTAAAACGATGTCTGTTGCCCAGCAGCTTTATGAGGGCGTAGACCTTGGCAAGGAAGGTACGGTTGGTCTTATTACCTACATGCGTACGGATTCCACCCGGATCGCCGAATCGGCGCAAGGGGAAGCCAAAGCTTTTATCGTGGAAAAGTATGGAGAGGCTTTTGCTCCGGAAACGCCGCGTCAATATGTGAAGAAAGCCGCTAATGCGCAGGATGCGCACGAAGCGATTCGTCCAACCTCAATTGAGCGGGATCCCGATTCCGTCAAAGCTTTTATGAGCAAAGACCAGTTCAAGCTCTATAAGTTGATTTGGGAACGGTTTATGGCCAGTCAAATGTCTTCGGCAATTTTAGATACCTTGTCCGTAGATATTACGGCTGGTGAAGTTGTTTTCCGGGCGGTCGGCTCCAAAATCCGCTTCCATGGATTTATGAAGGTTTATGTGGAAGGAAGCGATGATGGAACGGCTTCGGATGACGACAAGTTCCTCCCGCCGCTTCATGAAGGCGACAAGCTGTCTCTGGAGAAGATTGAACCCAAGCAGCATTTTACGCAGCCGCCTCCAAGATATACAGAGGCCCGTCTGGTTAAAACGCTTGAGGAACTGGGTATCGGCAGACCAAGTACCTATGCGCCTACGCTGGAAACGATCCAGAAGCGGGGCTACGTAGCGATCGAAGAGAAGAAATTTATGCCTACCGAGCTTGGTGAGCTGGTTATTGAGCAGATGGAGCAATTTTTCCCGGAGATTCTGGACGTCGAGTTTACTGCGAACATGGAAGATGATCTTGACCATGTGGAAGAAGGCTCCGAGGACTGGGTTCGTGTATTAGGCGAGTTCTATGAGTCCTTTGAGAAGCGGCTCGAGGTTGCGGAAGAGGAAATGAAGGAAATTGAAATCGAAGACGAGGTTTCCGATGAGATTTGTGAGAAATGCGGGAAACACATGGTCTACAAGCTGGGACGTTTCGGTAAATTCCTGGCCTGCTCCGGTTTTCCGGACTGCCGGAATACAAAACCGATCGTGAAGGAAATCGGAGTCACCTGTCCGAAATGCAAGGAAGGGCATGTGGTGGAACGACGCAGCAAAAAAGGCCGTGTCTTCTACGGCTGTAACCGCTATCCGGAATGTGATTATGTGTCCTGGGATAAACCTTCGGCCAAACCTTGTCCGGAGTGCGGCTCGCTGATGATTGAGAAACGCAACAAGCAGGGTATCAAGCTGCAATGTACATCCTGCGACCATACGGAAATGGTAGAAGAAGATAACGATGAGGCAGCTGAGTTTTAACTTAATTGGGGGTTGTAACAATTGACAGAACAAAATAGGGTTACCGTGATCGGCGCAGGTTTGGCGGGCAGCGAAGCTGCCTGGCAGATTGCGAGTCGCGGTGTCCCCGTTACTTTATATGAGATGCGTCCGGTAGTGAAGACACCGGCGCATCATACGAATCAATTTGCCGAGCTGGTTTGCAGTAATTCGCTCCGGGCAAACGGCTTGACAAACGCGGTTGGCGTTTTGAAGGAAGAAATGCGGATGCTCGATTCGCTGGTGCTGGGAGCGGCGGACCGGAATGCGGTTCCGGCGGGTGGAGCGCTTGCCGTAGACCGGGATGGATTCTCGGGGGAGATTACCAAGACGCTGCACGAACATCCGCTGGTAACGGTAATCAATGAAGAGATTCAGGAGATTCCTCAGGACGGCGTTGTCGTGATTGCGACAGGACCTTTGACTTCACCGGCATTGTCCGAGAAAATCAAAGCGTTGATGGGCGAGGAATATTTCTATTTCTACGATGCGGCTGCGCCGATTATCGAGAAAGATTCCATTGACATGAACAAGGTATATTTGGCTTCCCGTTATGATAAGGGAGAGGCCGCTTATCTGAACTGCCCAATGAATGAAGAGGAATTTAACGCTTTTTATGATGCGCTGATTTCTGCAGAAGTAGCTCAGCTTAAGGAATTTGAGAAAGAGGTTTATTTCGAGGGCTGTATGCCCATTGAAGTGATGATGAAGCGCGGGAAGCAAACGGCTTTGTTTGGACCCATGAAACCTGTCGGGTTGATTAACCCGCACACAGGAACGCTTCCATATGCCGTTGTGCAGCTGCGTCAGGATAATGCTGCTGGCACGCTGTACAATATGGTTGGATTCCAGACCCACTTGAAATGGGGCGAGCAGAAGCGGGTATTCTCGATGATTCCGGGACTTGAGAACGCAGAGTTTGTTCGTTACGGCGTTATGCACCGCAATACCTTTATTAATTCGCCTAAACTGATGCAGCCGACTTACCAGTTCAAGAGCCGTCCGACGCTGTTTTTTGCCGGGCAGATGACTGGGGTAGAAGGTTATGTGGAATCGGCCGCATCCGGACTTATTGCCGGCATTAATGCCGCACGTGTGGCTTCCGGGCAGGATGGTATTATTTTTCCGGAGGAGACCACATTAGGCAGTATGGCTCGTTATATTACGACTGCAGATTTCAAACATTTCCAGCCGATGAATGCCAACTTCGGATTGTTCCCTAAACTGGATACTCGGATCAAGCAAAAGAAAGAAAAATATGAAGCGCTCGCTCACCGCGCGCTAAATTCTTTACAAACCTTTATTACGGCTTCCGGACTTAAATAACCCTAAGGAAGGTGCTTACGGATGGATTTATCTTTTCATGCCACTACGATCTGTGCAGTCCGTCATAATGGACAATGCGCTATTGCGGGCGATGGCCAGGTGACGTTTGGAGAGAACGTCATTATGAAGCATACGGCCAAGAAGGTCCGCCGTTTATACCGCGGCCAGGTTTTGGCCGGTTTCGCCGGTTCGGTCGCGGATGCGATCACGCTCTTTGAGAAGTTTGAAGGCAAACTGGAAGAACACCACGGGAACCTGCAGCGGGCTGCTGTTGAACTGGCCAAGGAGTGGCGTCAGGATCGCGTGCTCCGCAAGCTGGAGGCGCTTCTGATCGTCATGGATAAAAGCGGAATGCTGCTGATCTCCGGCGGTGGTGAAATTATCGAACCGGATGACGATGTGCTGGCTATCGGATCCGGCGGCAATTATGCCTTGTCTGCTGCCCGGGCGCTGAAGCGTCATGCCCAAGGGCTTGGTGCCAAAGAGATGGCCTATGAGGCCTTAAAAGTAGCAGCAGATATTTGCGTATATACAAACCATAACATTATCGTCGAAGAACTGTAATAGAATGGGAGAGAAGGCGGCCTTTACGGGCTGTCAAACCTGGCCGGCTTTTTTCTGATGGATTAGACTTCCTTATGAGAGAAGCCGGTCTTATTTTTCAGGAGGCACGAGGTATGAGAAATCAATCACTAACGCCAAGAGAAATTGTAACCGAGCTGGATAAATATATCGTCGGGCAAAAACAAGCCAAAAAATCCGTTGCCGTTGCTCTGCGCAACCGGTATCGCCGCAGCCTGCTTCATGATGATGTCAGAGATGAAATTGTACCGAAAAATATTTTGATGATTGGGCCGACAGGGGTCGGGAAGACGGAGATCGCCCGGCGTCTGGCCAAACTGGTCGGAGCCCCTTTTGTTAAAGTGGAAGCCACCAAGTTTACAGAAGTCGGTTACGTGGGTCGGGATGTCGAATCCATGATTCGTGATCTTATTGAAACTTCCATCCGCATGGTGAAAGCCGAACGGACTGAACAAGTTCAAGATAAGGCAGAAGAGCTGGCCAACGAACGTCTGGTTCAATTGCTTGCCCCTTCTACAGCGCAGAATAAACAGCAGCGGAATCCGTTTGAAATGCTGTTTGGCGGCGGAGGAGCGGGACAATCCCAGGAGCCGGCGTCAGGAAAAGACGAAGAGGAAAAAGACAGCCAGCTTGCGGAGAAGCGGCGTCAGATTCGATTCAAGTTGCTGTCAGGCAGCCTCGAAGAAGACATCGTTGAAATTGATGTTGAGGATACCGCCCCAACTATGCTGGATATGTTGTCCGGTCAGGGCGGCGACCAAATGGGCATGAATATGCAGGAAATGCTCGGCAGCTTTATGCCGAAACGGACCAGAAAGCGTAAGCTCAGCGTGAAGGAAGCCCGCAAGGTGCTGACCCAGGAAGAAGCCAACAAGCTGATTGATCATGATGATCTTGTTCAGGAAGCGGTAAGCCGCGCGGAGCAGTCCGGCATCATTTTTATAGACGAGATTGATAAGGTGGCCAGCAAAGGCCAGGGATCAGGTCCGGATGTATCCAGAGAAGGGGTTCAGCGAGATATTCTGCCGATCGTCGAAGGATCAACGGTTATGACCAAATATGGCCCCGTCAAGACGGATTATATTTTGTTCATAGCTGCGGGAGCTTTTCATGTGGCTAAACCTTCTGATTTAATTCCGGAGCTGCAGGGCCGATTCCCGATTCGCGTTGAACTCAGCAGTTTAAGTTTGGATGATTTTGTATCTATTTTGACCGAACCCCAAAATGCATTGACGAAACAATATGCAGACTTGCTGGCTACCGAAAACATCAACATCGAATTTTCGCCAGAGGCGATTCGTGAAATAGCGTCGATTGCGGCAACGGTAAATGCCAATAATGAAAACATTGGCGCCCGCCGGCTCCATACCATTCTGGAGAAATTGCTTGAGGACCTGTCCTTTGAAGCGCCTGAACTGACATTGGAACAATTTGTGATAACTCCCCAATATGTTAAAGGCAAACTTGGAGACATTGCGGAGGATCGTGATTTGAGTCAATACATTTTGTAACCGATTCGGCTATCAAGGAAGAAGCAGTTGAACCGGAATAAAACCGAAAAAAATAGCAAGAAATAGCGAGAGACCGACCAGTGCCTATAGGATATAGGACATTGGTCGGTCTCTTGTTTATTCCGACAGTCCTTTGACCTGACTTTGTCGCTTTATGGCAAAAATTATAAGCATTTATATGAAAATAGTGATAAAATATACAGGATTGTGCCATATTTTCGGAAAGATAGTCCTTTTTTCTTATTGTATTCTATTACAAAGAATAAGAAACTTAGTATAGGTAGTTGAACAATATTTTTCCATAATAGGACGTAAGAAATAAATTAAAGTAGATGGATTTGTCGAGATAAGAGGAAAATGACGAAAAATGTAGAAATGTTAATATGGACCTAAAAAGATAGGGATATAGGAGGAGAATGAAGAGATGCAGCTGCTGAATGGAGTCGGCTTTGACCGCTTGCAAAATGCAATTCAAGCCTCGGATCTGAGACAAAACGTGATCGCCAATAATATTGCCAATGTAGACACCCCTAAGTTCAAACGGTCGGATGTCTCTTTTGAGTCATTGCTTCAGAACGAAATGGGTAATGGTATGAAGGAATTGTCGGGACTGCGCACAGATCCGAGACATTTTGCTATAGGAACTTCAACCAAAGTGCCGTCGGCTAAAGTAACAACCGATAACGCTACAACGATGAATAACAATTTGAACAATGTAGATATAGATCGTGAGATGTCCTTATTAGCGGAGAACCAATTGCGTTACAACTCTTACATAGAGGAGCTTAATTATCAGATTAAAATGATGAAGACAGCAGTAGGAGGAAACGTTTAATTATGAATATTAGCAACAGCTTTGGCATTAGTTCGTCAGCTCTAACCGCCCAGCGTTTGCGTATGGACGTTATTTCCTCCAATATCGCAAATGCGGAAACAACACGCGCTTCCGTGGTAGACGGCAAGGCGGTGCCTTATCGCCGGAAGATGGTTGTTCTATCTTCGGATCAGACGCCATTCAGCAATGTTTTGAACCAGGCCATGAATGGACAATCCTCAGCAGGCCAAGGGGTAAAGGTCAAGGCGATTGAGGAAGATCAATCTCCGTTCAAGCCGGTGTATGACCCGGACCATCCGGATGCGGATAGTGAAGGGTACGTGTATATGCCGAATGTCGATACGGTCAAAGAAATGGTCGATATGATTTCGGCATCCCGTTCTTATGAAGCCAATGTGACGGCGTTAAACGCGTCGAAGAGCATGCTCACTAAAGCACTGCAAATCGGAAAATAAATCATGACTGAGAGATGGAGGCTTATATAAATGATTCAGAATGTTAGCATACCTGCCGTACAGCAGCTTGAAATGATTAAGCCGCAAGCCGTTATAGACACTCCGACTCCGGCAGAAAGTCTTAACAGCTTTGGTTCCTACTTGAAGAATGCCATAGACGGTGTAGCGGCCCAGGAACAAAACGTTCAAGCGCTTAACAATCAGTTTATGGCTGGTAAAGTTAATGTGGATCAGGTGATGATCGGATCGGAACAGGCTTTGCTTAGTTTACAGCTTACTACTCAAGTTCGTAACAAGGTAATTGAAGCCTATCAGGAAATTATGCGAACTCAAATGTAAGCAGGACCAGTTAAGCCAAGTTTCGGATGAGGTGACAATGTGAATGAGAGAATCGCCCAGTATAGGGATAAGATTGTCCGATACTGGAACAATTTCAGCAAAAAGCAGAAAACGTTATTCCTATCTACCGCAGGGATTATCCTGCTGGCTATTATTCTTTTGACTGTGCAATTCTCAAAAACGGAGTATGAGGTAGCTTTTACGGGGCTAGATTCCACGGATGCGGCAGGAATTATGTCCTATTTGGATACAAACGGGACGCCTTATAAACTCAGCAGCGATGGGAAAAGCATTTCAGTACCCAGCACGGATGCGGCAAGGGTCAAAGTAGATATTGGTTCGCAGGGGATTATCCAGAGCGGATCCATTGGTTTTGATAAAACATTTGGCGGGAGCTCCAGTGTAATCGGGATGACCGACGAGGAGTTTAACGTCAAATACAAAAGCGCCTTGAACGGTGAGGTTGAACAGCTGCTAAAAAGAACGGGCGGCGTTCAAAATGCGAAGGTCCTGATCAACCTCCCGGCTCAAAACGTGTTTGCAAGTGCGGACGAACAAGAGAAGGCTTCGGCATCGGTGGTTCTCGATTTCAAGCCAGGGTTTCGCCCTACACAAGATAATATCGACGGATACTTCAATTTAGTTAAGACCGCGGTGCCAAATCTTCCTGTAGAAAATATTACGATCTCCGGAGGAGACACCGAATTGCTTCCTTCGGGACAAGGAGGAGCAGGCGGAGGAACCCTTACGGGAGCTGTGCAGGAAAACCTGAATTTGCAGAAAAAATTCGAAAGTGACGTAAGACAAAGCGTTAAACAATTTTTAAGCAAACTTACGGGTCCCGATAAAATCGAGGTTTTGGTTGCCTCCAAACTGAACTTTGACCAGGTAAGCTCGAAGGAACAGCTGGTTACTCCTGTAGATGAAGAGAATATGAAGGGGATTGCAATCAGTGCCCAAACGGTTCAGAACACTTACTCTGGTTCGGGAAGCACAGATGGCGGAGTAGCGGGAACTGGGGACAGCGATGTGCCGGGGTATCCATCATCAGCCTCAGGCAACACTACCAATTCGGAAGAAAATTCATCAACCATTAACTACGAGGTTAACCATATTACCAAGGACATCATAGCAAGTCCCTATGTTGTTAAAGATTTAACCATTAACGTGCTGGTTGAACCACCTAACGGACAAAATTCTTTGGATCAAACCACACAAGATGCTATAGATAAAATTTTGAAAAATATAGTCGCTTCTTATTTGGCGGATTCAGGAACCACTTATACGGACGAACAACTTAGCCAGAAAGTATCGGTTTATGGACAGGCCTTTGAAGGAAACAGTACGCCAGACGCCAAAACAGGGCTTTCCAGCTTGTGGATGTGGGGGCTTGGAGCCGTGGCGCTCCTTGCAGTCGGTGTAGCGGGTGTGCTGATCTTCAGAAACCGCAGACGGGCGCGTGAAGAAGCCGAGGTTGAGGATATGCCGCTTCCGGTGGCGACGGAGTATCCATCGATCAGCCTGGAGAGCGTTACAAACGAAAATCAAGTCAGAAAGCAATTGGAGAATCTGGCCAAGAAGAAACCGGACGAATTCGTCAATCTGCTCCGTACTTGGCTTGCTGAGGAATAGAGGTGATTTTTATTGTCTAAGTTGAGCACTCAGGGATTGACGGGGAAGCAGAAAGCAGCAATCCTGCTGATTACATTGGGGCCGGAAGTGTCGGCCCAAATATTTAAACATCTGAGAGATGAGGAAATTGAACAGCTGACACTGGAAATCGCAAATGTGCGGAAGGTAGATTCAGCAGAGAAAGATATGGTCATGGCTGAGTTCCACCAGATCTGTCTGGCTCAGGAATATATTTCACAGGGCGGCATCAATTACGCCAAAGATATTTTGGAGAAGGCCCTCGGTCAGCAGAAAGCGATGGACATTATCAATCGCCTGACGGCGACTCTGCAGGTCAGACCGTTTGATTTTGCCAGAAAAGCGGATCCGAACCAGATTCTGAATTTCATTCAGAACGAAAATGCACAAACGATCGCACTTGTCTTATCTTATCTGCAGTTTGAGCAGGCAGCGTCAATTCTCTCTTCTCTTCCTCAAGAGAAGCAGGCAGAAGTTGCAAGAAGAATTGCAGTGATGGATAGCACGTCTCCAGAGGTCATTGCCCAGGTTGAACGTGTGCTTGAACAGAAGCTGTCTTCGACGGTAACTCAGGACTATACGACTGCTGGCGGCATCGAATCGATTGTTCAGATTTTGAATGGCGTAGACCGTGGTACAGAAAGAACGATTCTGGACTCTCTGGAGATTCAGGATCCCGAGCTTGCCGAGGAAATCAAGAAGCGGATGTTTGTCTTCGAAGATATCGTCAATGTGGATAACCGTTCCATTCAGCGGATCATCCGTGACATCGATAATGCCGATTTGCAGCTTGCACTCAAAGTGGCCAGTGAGGAAGTGCGGGAAGCGGTTTTCCGCAATATGTCCAAACGGATGTCGGAAACGTTCAAGGAAGAAATGGAATACATGGGACCTGTGCGGCTGCGTGATGTTGAAGAAGCTCAGACCCGTATCGTAGCTACAATTAGAAGACTTGAGGAAGCCGGTGAAATTATCATAGCTCGCGGCGGAGGAGATGACATCATTGTCTAAATTGATTAAAGCTACCCAATATGTCCCACTGGATAACTTGAAGCAATTGGACCTCTCCAAACGGTATGAATCTTCCGTGTCCGATCAGGAATTAGATGCAGAACATGACAAGTCGGAGCATGAATCGGTTTACAGGAAACGGATGGAAGAAGCGGAGCAGACCCGCATGGAAATTTTGCAGGATGCCAAAGAGTTTGCGGAAAGACAGGTTCGTGAAGCTTCGGAGGAAGCCGAACGGATCATGGAAGAAGCCAAACAGCAGATTGAAGCCTGGTGGCAGGAACGAAGGCAGCAGGATGAGCAGCTGATCGAAGCTTCCAAAGCGGAAGGTTTTCACCAAGGTTATGAGGAAGGCCGGCAGCAGGTAGAGCTGGAGCTGAAGCAGCAAATTGACCGGATGATGAGCGAAGCTCAGAGTGTTCTTGCGGAAGCGCAGAGGAACAAAGAACAAATCATCCAGGAAGCGGAGCCGTTTGTTGTCGCTCTGAGCTGTGAAATCGCCAGAAAAATTGTTGACAGGCAGCTGACGGTTGAACCTGGGTTTGCACTGGATCTTATAGAGCGCAACCTGGCCCGCAAAAAAGAACAGGGAACACTGACGCTTTGCGTTTCACCTTCTCATTATTCCTTTGTTCACGCGGCAAAAGAAGAGCTGTCGCTCGTTATTGACTCACAGGCAGAGCTGCTGATCATTCCGGATTCCAGTGTGAAGGATCATGGCTGTGTCATCCGATCTTCATTCGGAAGTGTCGATGCTAGAATTGATACGCAGCTCACGGAAATTAAGAAGGAATTGCTGCGAATCTCCCAGCATGCTGAAGATCAAAGAATGGATGATGACCATGTTTAATCTGGATACTTACCTGGAGCATTTGAGAGAAATCGATCCTGTCCGGGTCAACGGTAAAGTCACTCAGGTTATCGGATTGATGGTGGAATCAGAAGGTCCGGATGCAAGCATCGGCGACGTATGCGAAATTTATCCTACGAAATCGTCCGTGCCGCTGAAAGCGGAAGTTGTTGGTTTTCGTGACAACAAAGTGCTGCTGATGCCGCTCGGCGAACTGCATTCGATTGGTCCGGGCTGCGATGTCGTCGGCACCGGCAAGCCGCTTACGGTCCAGGTCGGATCGGAGCTGCTCGGCAAAGTGCTGGACGGGCTCGGCCAGCCGCTGGACGGTTCGCTGCTTCCATCCCGTATGGGGCATTTCTCAACGCTGAACAAGCCGGTGAATCCGCTGGCGAAACCGCGGGTCAAGGACCCGATCAGCATCGGCGTCCGGGCTATTGACGGATTGCTGACGATCGGCAAAGGCCAGCGGGTGGGGATTTTTGCAGGCTCAGGGGTTGGGAAAAGCACCTTGATGGGCATGATTGCCCGCAACACCTCGGCTGACGTCAACGTGATTGCACTGATCGGGGAACGCGGGAGAGAAGTGCTCGATTTTATTGAACGGGACTTGGGGCCGGAAGGTTTGGCCAGATCGGTGGTTATCGTAGCAACCTCCGACCAGCCCGCTTTGATCCGGATGAAAGGCGCGCTGATCGCAACGACGATTGCCGAGTTTTTTCGGGATCGCGGAATGAATGTCATGCTGATGATGGATTCGGTCACCCGTTATGCGATGGCGCTTCGGGAAGTGGGGCTGGCTGTCGGAGAACCGCCGGCGATGCGGGGCTATACGCCTTCCGTGTTTGCCGCTTTGCCCAAGCTGCTGGAGCGTGCAGGAACAGGGAAAACCGGTTCCATCACAGCCTTCTATACCGTGCTGGTGGATGGCGACGACATGAATGAACCGATCGCCGATGCTGTTCGGGGGATATTGGACGGTCACATCGTCTTGAACCGGAATATTGCCAATAAGGGCCATTTTCCGGCTATCGATATTTTGGCCAGTATCAGCAGGGTTATGAAGGATATTACTTCGGAAGAACAGATGGATGCAGCCAACAACTTGAAACGGATCATGTCAGTGTACAAGGAATCCGAGGATTTGATTAATATCGGTGCCTACCAGAAAGGCTCAAATCCACAGATTGACCAGGCCATCGACTCCATTGAGCGGGTTTGGGAGTATACGAAACAAAAGGTTAACGAGAAGGTAACGCTTGACGAAGCAACAGAACGTTTAATTGCCGAATTCGCAGGAGGATGATTGAATCGTGAAATTTAATTACGCCTTTCAGAAAGTGGTTGACCTGAAGACTAACGAGAAAACACAGGCTGAATGGATGCTTTCTGCGGCAATAGGCGTTCTGCAAAACGAAATGAGCAGTCTCGAGCAGCTGGTGGAGGACAAACGGAAGCTGGCGGCAGCGATTCAGGAGGAAGCGCAAAAATCATCCTCCTGTCTGAAGCTTCAAGCCTTGCAGCAATATTCTGATCATCTTGAACGCTGTATCGCCCTGAAATCCAAAGATGTCGATAATGCGGAGCAAAATGTTGAGAAGAACAAGGCCCACTTAAGCAGCAGGATGCTGGATGAGAAGGTTTGGCTAAAGGCAAAAGATAAGGCGCTTGATGCGTTCCGCCAGCAAATGCTTCTCAGGGAACAAAATGAACTGGATGAGATGGCGACCGTCCGGTTCGCCATGAGAGCCCGGTAAGGTTGGTTCCGAGCTTTTTGGAGAGGAGGATTTTATCTTGGCGCAAGCTGAATTAGAAGAGAAAGAAACAGGCGGGGGATTTGGACGGTTTTTGTTTTTTGTAACACCTATTTTGTTTACGATCGTGCTGTTGGGCGTGCTGCTCACGCTTTTGAATAAAGATGTGCAGAACAAGGCTTTAACCGCACTGAATAAAGTTCCGTTCGTTAATCAGTGGGTTCCAGACCCCGTGAAGACGGGGGCTGAAGGTCAGAAAGACACGGCCGAGCAGGAGAAGAGCTCCGAAGCAACAATTAAGGAGCTCAAGAATCAGCTGGCCGAGCAGCAAAAACAAATTCAGAAAGCCAACGAGCAAACGGCTCAGCAATCGGAAAAGGTCAATGATCTGCAGGCTAAACTGGATGAAGCCACACAGAAAAATAACGAGCAGGCGCAGCAGACGGCAAATGAGGCCGCCGAAAATTATCAAAAGCAAGTCAAACAGCTTGCCCAGCTGTATGGGGAAATGAACGCCAGCAAAGCGGCGAGTATTATGAGCAATTTGACGACCGAAGAAAATGTGCTGTTGTTCAATGCGATGAGCAATGAAAGCAAATCAGCCATTCTGGAGAAGATGGACCCGAAGGAAGCCGCTGAAATCTCTATCCGTTTGAAGGATGCGGAGCCCTCGGAGGATTTGGCGATCGCCGCCCTTCAGTCCAGATTGAAAAAAGACGAAAGCGCAGGCAGTCAGAGCACCGGGTCCTCTGCAGCATCGGGATTGGACACAACGCAGTTAAGTCAAACCTTTGCGACTATGGATCCAACCAAAGCGGCGAAGCTGCTGCTCCAGACCAATACGATCAGTCCTGAGAAAACCCTTTCGATCCTCCATGCTGTGGACGATGCGACGCGTTCCCGGATCTTGGCGGCCATGTCAGATGAAGATGATGTGGCTACAGCGAAGATCCTGAATAAGCTGGTCAGCAGCAAATAGCTTTTCACATCACTTGAAAGGAGGTGATAAAAATATGAGTTCGATTCAAAGCACACCAGCCACTTCGGCAGCAGCAGGTTCCGGTGGTTCGCCAGGAGCGAGTACTACAGCATCTTCCGTCAGTTCCGCAGGTCCGGGAGCTACTTCGGCTTCCACAGCAACAGCTGGAGGTTCCGGAACGGCAGCGGGCGGCAAAGCGGCTCAGGGAGCTCCGGGAGCTACATTTAGCGGTACGCTTATTCAGTTCCTGTCAGGTACACCTGCTGGCGCTAACGACGCTTCACCGAAAGCCGCCAGCAACGCAAGCGAAAATGCAGAGCTTCAGTTGGCGGCATCTATTCTGGCGTTGTTGGGCGGTGCCAAAACAGCCGCCCCGAGTACTGCAGATGCAGCCGGTCAAAGCACAAACACCGCTGAGTTGTCCAAAGCGCTTGAGGCTCTTGCCGATCTGCTTCAAAACACAAAAGATCTGCAGGACGTGTTAACGGCTGATCCCCAGCTGATGACACAACTTCAGTTATGGATTCAGCAGGCGCTGCAGCTTCTCCAAGGAATGGGCGGTTTGCAGACGGGAGCAGCAGCGTCGCAAGGCAATGTTGATCTTATGGCTTCGGTTTCTGCATCCGGTCAGAGCTCGGCGCTTCCTGAACTTCCTATGCTGGCCAAGCAGCCGGATACGATGAAGTTTGCATTGCTGGATACGATCCAATCGCTGAAGGAGCTTGTCGGTAGCGTTGGCCCGGCAGGGATTTCTTCTCAGCTGACAGGTTCGTTCGACCAGCTGGTGTCCTCCTTACAGAAGACGCTGGGACAACTGCAGAACGCTAACGTTCAACCACAGAACCCGCAGCTGGCCGTCCAAGTGGACAAAGGGCTTACGCCAGCCGATCAAACAACGGTTCAAGGCGACAGAACGGCAATGGCAGATCGCTCTGCGCAGCAGCAGCCCACAGTGTCCGTACAGACAGCGAACGAGGACAGCGCTTCTAACCAGAATCAGTCTTCGGACCAAACCCCTTATACGACGGGGTCCAATGTAGTGACGGCCGGACAGCTGCAGCTTAGAGACGGTACAGCAGTTATGCCGAAAGCGCCAGCACCGGTACCGGTGGATCAATTTGCTCAGGAAATGACCCGGTTTGTAGTGAGTAAACTTGATATTGTCAAACTTCAGGGGATGTCCGAAGCTAAAATTTCTTTAACTCCGGAGCACTTGGGGCAGGTAGATATCCGTATTACGCTTCATAATGGTCAGCTAGTAGCCCAGTTTGTTACCGAGCATGCTTTTGCCAAAGATTCGCTCGAACAGCAGATGTCCCAGCTTCGAACGGCGCTTCAATCGCAGGGCTTGCAAGTAGAGAAACTTGAAGTTACGCAAAACGCTTCTCTCTCCTCGCATATGTACCAGGATGGCAAGCAGTCGGGAAGTGGTTCGCAGCAGCGCGAGAACAACCGCCGCAGAACGGTCGAGGAAGATGACGGGTTAACGAGCCTAGATTCCATCGAAGAATGGAACGAGTGGGTGAAGGAAGTGCAGTCCAAGCAGGAGAACTACGGCAGCTCTTTTGTAGCAAAAGCCTAGTTTGTATTGGTTGATAGCACCAGGGGAAGGAGGAAATAACAATGGCAGACATTATTCCTACAAATGTGAGCTGGCCGAATTATTCAGCTTCGAATGTACAAGGAGCGGCTGCAAAAGATACACAGTCACTTGGCAAAGACCAGTTTCTGAAAATTCTGATTACGCAGCTGCAGAATCAAGACCCTATGCAGCCTATGGAAGATAAAGAGTTTATAGCTCAAATGGCGCAGTTTACTTCGGTGGAACAGCTTGTCAATATTTCAAGCCAGCTGAATACCATGAGTTTGTCGCTCGGCAGCGTATCCAGTTTGATTGGCAAACAGGCGACTTGGATGCAGAACACTTCCGATTCTTCCGATTCATACGTCATTGACGGAAATACAACCAGTGATGACGGGGTCACCTTAAAAGGTATTATTGACGGCATTGTGATGCGCTCAGGCGTCCAATACGCCAAAATTGGCAGCAATGAAGTGCCTGTAACCGAGCTGCTGCAAATTGATAATCCTGAAGAATCTAACAATTCCAGTGAAGATGGTGGTCAGACGGATGCCCCAAGCAGCCAGAATCCATCGGGGAGCGGCTTATGAGTGATTCGTTTACAGTAGGCCGATTATATCCCGGACGATTGCAGCCTGTAACGTTATCGCAATCGCCTGTCAAGTCCAACTCAACTGCAGCGCAAGAGGGTCCTGCATCCTTTCAGAACATACTGAATAATGAGATGGTTCGGTTCAGCAACCATGCAGCCAAAAGGCTGGAACAGCGCGGAATTCAACTGCGTCCGGAGCAGCTGGGCAAAATCGGACAAGCCATCGATGACGCTGCTGCCAAAGGTTCCAAAGATTCGCTGATCTTAATGAAGGATATGGCCTTCATTGTCAATGTAGGAAATCGTACGGTTGTGACTGCTATGGATGGAAACAGTATGAAAAACAACGTATTTACGCAAATTGACAGCGCCGTTATTATCCAATAATTTTTTTTAGCTGGCCCGGTTACGGAGAGCTAAACTATAGTTTGCTGATCGACTGATGCAAACTTAAACAACCTTTTCTAGGGAGGAAACAAACCATGTTAAGATCCATGTATTCGGGCGTTTCAGGTATGCGGGGATTTCAAACCAAACTGGACGTTATCGGCAACAACATCGCCAACGTCAATACAGTCGGCTTTAAATCCGGCCGCGTTATGTTTAAAGATATTATGAGCCAAACCGTTTCGGGTGTTACAGCCCCAGTGGACGGTGAGTCTGCAGGCGTCAATGCAAAACAGATCGGTTTAGGTGTCTCTATTGGCTCTATCGATACGCTGCACACGGCCGGCAGTGCACAGACGACTAATAATCCGTTGGATCTTCGTCTGGATGGCGACGGATTTTTCCTGGTAAAGATGACGCCCGATCAAGAGGTGCCCTATTTAACACGAGCAGGGGATTTCCATATGGATGCGACAGGCAACCTAGTTACGTCCGACGGATTGTTTGTTTGTGATTCAGCTGGGGATCCAATCACGATCGACACAGAGAATGTTACAGCGTTCACTATTTCCCAAGACGGCACACTTGTTCAGAAACTGGCTGACGGCACTACGGAAAACGGCGTTCAAATTGGAGTTGGAAAGGTAGTGAATCCGGAAGGTCTTGAAAAAATCGGCGGCAACTTGTACCGTATGACACTCAACGCTAACCCTGATGGTGAACTTGAGCCGACAACGGCGAATAATGCGGAAGTGGGCACAGGAGCTATTGTTTCCGGGCAATTGGAAATGTCCAACGTCGATCTGACTGGCGAGTTTACGGAAATGATCGTGGCTCAACGCGGATTCCAGGCTAACTCCCGTATTATCACCACTTCTGATGAAGTGCTGCAGGAAGTCGTTAACCTGAAACGGTAGTTTAACTAAATAGTCGGGGAGGGGATACCCCTTCCCCGCAATTTCGGGAGGCGCCATGATTTCAGTTACCAGAATCAACGGAACATCATTTTGGGTAAACGCCATTATGATTGAATCCGTAGAAGAAACCCCGGACACTTACATAACCTTAGTGACCGGCAAACGTTTGATCGTTTTGGAGAAAGCGGCGGAGGTACTGCAGAAGATCCAAGAGTATTATAAGGAAATTGGCATGCATGCGGCTGCTATTAAAGTGCAACAAACGGAGGAATTATCATGAAGAAAATGTTTCCTTGGCTGATCACGATGCTGCTATCGATAACGCTGATCGTGCTGGCGGCATTCCTGATTGTCAGGCCCGGAACTACCCCGGCTGATGGAGAAACTTCTGCGAATAAGACGGAGACGAAACAAGCTCACAAATTATCCGCTGACGAGATTGTAAAAGTGACTTCCGTCATCGAAGGCATTAAAACCAACTTGTCCGATCCCAGCTACATTCTCAGCATTAATTTTGCGTTTCAGCTAAACAATGAGAAAGCCAAAGAAGCTTTTGATAAGATCGCAGAGTTCAAAGTGAAGCCGATTATTGTCAAAACGCTGGCAGAGAAAAAGCCGGAGGAGTTAACGGGAGCTAAAGGAAAAGACCAACTTTGCACGGAGCTGCTGAACCAAATCGATCAAGTGCTGCCGGAAGGAAGCTTGTCCCAGATTGAAATCACAGATTTCGTTATGTCCGCCATTTAGCATCATGTTTTAAGCTGCAAGTTTTGAAGGGGGTGAGATATTTTGGTAGACGTGTTATCGCAGAATGAAATTGACGCCTTGCTGGCGGCGCTCTCTTCAGGGGAAATGGATGCCGAAGAGCTTAAGAAAGAGGAAACCCAAAGAAAGATACGTTCCTATGATTTTAAGCGTGCCGTAAGATTTTCCAAAGACCATATTCGTAGCTTGACTAGAATTCATGAGAATTTTGCGCGTTATTTAACCACCTATTTCTCGGCCCAGCTTCGGACCTTTGTTCAGATTAATGTCGTTCAGGTAGAGCAGCTGCCTTACGATGAGTTCATCCGTTCGATTCCTAAGATGACGATTCTGAATATCTTTGAAGCAGAGCCGCTGGAAGGCCGGATGGTGCTTGAGGTTCACCCCAATGTGGCTTACGCGATGGTGGACAGACTCCTTGGCGGTACGGGTACAGCTCCTTCAAAAATCAATTCCTTGACGGAGATTGAAACCATTATTATGGAACGGATCTTCAGTCGGGCGTTTGAGAGCCTGCAGGAAGCGTGGAAGACCGTCGTTGACATCAGTCCCAGAATGGAAGGATTGGAGACGAACCCGCAGTTTATGCAGATCGTTTCCCCCAACGAGACGATCGCGCTTATTTCACTTAGCACCAAAATCGGGGACACTTCCGGCATGATCAACCTTTGTATTCCTCATGTCGTTATTGAACCCGTAATGCCAAAGCTCTCGGTCCATCACTGGTTTGTTTCTCAGAAGAAATCCAGAGCACCTGAAGAAGTAGAGGCTCTTCAAGCCAGAGTCAGCAAAGCGAATTTGCCGATCGTAGCCGAGCTAGGAGAGTCGAAGCTTACGATTCGGGAATTCCTAGGGTTGACCGTCGGCGATGTTATTTCTCTGGATAAGCCCATTAATGAAGGTCTTTCTATTCGTGTAGGGGATCGGCTGAAATACAGAGGCAGTCCTGGCACGCTCAAAGATCGGGTTGCTGTTCAAATTGATGAGATTCTCAGTGAAGGAGTTGAAGAACTTGACGAGTAAAGATTATTTGTCCCAAGAAGAGATTGATGCGCTTTTGAAACAAGCCAGTCAGGAACCATCTCCGGAACCTACGGTAGACGATTATTTGACTCCGCTTGAGCAGGACGCGCTGGGGGAAATCGGGAACATCACTTTTGGCAGCGCAGCAACAGCTCTATCGGCTTTGCTTAACAGAAAAGTGGATATCACTACTCCAAAGGTTTCCATTATTAAACGCTCCGAGTTTGATGAAGTGTTCCCAAAACCGCATGTAGCGGTTCATGTCACTTATGTAGATGGGTTTCAGGGGATTAACTCGCTCGTCATCAAGAAACGCGATGCGCAAATCATCGCCGATTTGATGCTGGGGGGAGAGGGCAATCCGGCGGATGAAGAATTGAATGAAATTCATGTTAGTGCTGTGCAAGAAGCAATGAATCAAATGATGGGTTCGTCTGCAACGTCGATGTCTACGATTTTCAACCGATTTGTAAACATCTCTCCGCCAGCCATTGATATTCTGAACGTGGAGAACGGAGAAGGCGTTTCGAACCTTCCGCCCGATGAAATTCTAATCAAAATCTCTTTCCGTCTGACTATCGGGGATTTGATTGATTCGACGATCATGCAGCTTCTTCCGGTGCAGTTCGCCAAAGAGATGGTGAGCAATCTGATTGGAGGCTCAGAACCGGAGCCGGCGGCATCCGTAAACGAGGTGGCTGCAGCCGTTGAAGCTCCTGAGCGCCCTGCTCCGGCATCTGCTCCAGAGCCGCAATATGAAGCTCCACAGCAATCGGCACCTGCTCAGGCTCAGCCTCAGGCGCCGCAAATGCCGTCTCAACAGGGGTATTATGATCCAAATGCAATGCCGCCAAATTACGGATATGCTCCGCCTCAGCATTACGGTGCCGTACCGGGGCGCAACATCAATGTCCAGCCGGTGCAGTTTTCCAATTTGCAGGCGCCGTCTTTCGATCATATTGAAGAAAATAATTTAAACTTATTGATGGACATACCCCTTAAAGTCACCGTAGAATTAGGTAGAACCCAAAAGCAAATCAAAGATATCCTGGAACTGTCACAGGGCTCTATTATCGAGCTAGACAAGCTGGCCGGCGAACCTGTCGACATTCTGGTAAATAACAAATTGATCGCAAAAGGTGAGGTAGTCGTAATTGACGAAAACTTCGGCGTTCGTGTTACCGATATCGTCAGCCAATGGGACCGTATACAAAAATTACAATAGAGAAGATCTCAGGAGGGACTATTTTCCATGGCAAACCGAATTTTGATTGTAGACGATGCAGCATTTATGAGAATGATGATCCGCGACATTTTGACTAAAAACGGCTTTGAGGTAGTAGGCGAAGCACAGGACGGATCTCAGGCGATTGAGAAATATAAAGAACTGCGTCCCGATTTGATTACGATGGACATCACGATGCCTGAAATGGACGGCATTGCAGCACTGAAAGAAATTAAGAAAATCGACGCTTCTGCAAAAGTCATCATGTGTTCCGCGATGGGACAGCAGGCTATGGTTATCGATGCGATTCAAGCAGGAGCAAAAGACTTTATCGTCAAACCTTTCCAATCTGACCGGGTTATTGAAGCGATCAATAAAACATTGGGCGCTTAGGATTCAACGGTTATGTTTATAGGATTAGCAGCATCGTCAACTGACGGGATGCCCGGTTATTCCAACCCAATAGGCAATGTATTTACGGTCATTGCAGTTTTGGCCGTTATTATTGTCCTCATCGTGTTACTGATCCGTTTTCTAGGAAACAGAAATGTAGCCATGTCCAAAAGTCGTTCCATCCGAACGCTGGGTGCGGTAGGACTTGGTCCGAATAAATCGGTTCAGGTGCTGGAAATCGGTGGTCGTATTTATGTCGTGGGTGTAGGGGAAGACGTAACGGTGCTCGATAAAATTCTGGATCCAGCAGAAGCTGCTCTGCTCGTTCAGAGTTTTGAAGAAGCAAGTCCTGATTTCGCCAATTGGACTTCTGCCGTTTCTTCTTTCGCTGCCCGCTTTCGGAAAGAAGAGCCTCCTGTGGAGGAAGAGATAGACGAAGCTGCTTTTCACGAGGTGTTTGAGTCAAAGCTGAGAAAGCTGCCGAATCGTAAACAGCAGGTGAAGGATATCCTGCAGGAGGATCAATCTACAGATCGGTTGAGGGACTCATGAAAAAGAAGTTTGCAATCATAGCTTTGCTTTTTATGCTATTCAGTGTTGTTTCAGTAACGGCATCCGCAGCCGATCCGATACCGGACATTCAGATACAAGTCGGCAATTCAGACGGAAAGCCGGGCACCAGCTCGCTTTCCATTCTGCTGCTTGTCACGGTGCTCAGCGTAGCACCGGCCATTTTGGTCTTGATGACCAGCTTTACCCGGATTGTAGTGGTGCTTGGTTTTGTAAGAAGTTCGCTTGGCACGCAGCAGGCGCCGCCCAATCAGGTATTGGTTGGTTTGGCGCTGTTTATGACCTTGTTCATTATGAGTCCAACGCTTTCGGAAGTGAACCAAGTCGCGCTCCAGCCCTATTTAAAAGGGGAGATCAGTCAGACGGATGCTCTGGAGAAAGCTGCTGTTCCTATGAAGCAGTTTATGTACAAGCATACACGCAACAAAGATCTGCAGCTGTTTCTGAGTTATACCAAGATGGAGCAGCCCAAAGCGGTTGAGGACATTCCGATTACGGTGCTGGTTCCGGCTTACGCGATCAGTGAACTGAAGACGGCGTTTCAAATGGGATTTATGATTTATATTCCTTTTCTAATTATCGATATTGTCGTGTCCAGCACCTTGATGGCGATGGGGATGATGATGCTTCCGCCGGTTATGATCTCGCTTCCGTTCAAAATATTGCTTTTTGTTTTGGTCGATGGATGGTATCTGGTCGTGAAGTCACTGCTCGAGAGCTTCGGCACTTCATAGCGAATCGACAGCATGTCAAGGAAAGAATCGAACTGGGGGTAACAAAGATGAATTCGCAATTTGTCATTGGACTGGCGGGTCAGGCCATTTATACGGTCCTCAAAGCCAGCGCGCCAATGCTCATTATTGCTCTGGTTGTCGGACTGATCATCAGTATTTTTCAGGCAACAACGCAAATTCAGGAGCAGACGCTCGCTTTTGTTCCTAAAATTGTGGCTGTTCTTGTCGCGATGCTTCTGTTCGGCCCCTGGATTCTATCAACGATGGTGGACTTTACTTATGGAATTTTAAATAATTTGTCCCGCTATATCGGATAGGAAAAGCGACCTATGGATATTATGCAGGCCTTACCTGTTTTCATGCTTATTTTTTGTCGAATCACCGCTTTTTTTGTTGTCGCACCTGTCTTTTCCGCAAGAACAGTGCCGAACACGTTCAAAGTGGGTTTTTCCGGTATTTTGGCCGTGTTAATTTTTTTGGTCTATGGAACGAAACAAACGGTTCCGACGGATTTAACTTTTATTCTGTTTATTTTAAGGGAAATCCTGATCGGGCTGCTGATGGGGTATGTGGCTACTTTAATATTTACAGTTATCACTATGGCCGGCGCTTTCCTAGATATTCAAATCGGTTTTGGTATTGCAAATGTGCTGGACCCGATGACAGGAGCATCGGCACCCGTTACGGGCAATTTCAAATATGCGATTGCCACTTTGTTCTTTCTGGGGATGAACGGTCATCATTATTTGATTCAAGCCATGCTGAGGAGCTACGATTGGATCCCTCTTTCTAACGACGTCTTTGCACGAACGGCTAATGGGAACATCAACGAGTTCCTGATCCATGCGTTCAGTCAATCGTTTATGCTTGCGTTTCAGCTCGCTGCTCCGATCATCGTTGCTTTGTTCCTGACGGATGTGGCCCTTGGCTTTCTGGCCAAAACGGCACCTCAGTTTAACATCTTCGTAATCGGCGTTCCGCTGAAAATTCTTGTCGGTCTTGTCCTTCTCCTAGTGTTTATGTCCAGTCTGGTGTATTCGTTTCAGCAGTTGTTTGAGACCTTGTTCAAAACGCTGGAGAACCTGATGGGGACAATGGGAAGCAGGCCTTAAGAAGAGGAAAGGAAGGAATGGCCTTGGCACTCCGTTATGTGCTTGATCTTCAGCTGTTTGCGGGAGAGAAAACCGAAAATGCAACGCCAAAGAAAAAGCAGGATGCAAGGAAAAAAGGCCAGGTTGCCAAAAGTAATGATGTTTCTGCGGCGTTTGTTTTACTCTCTTCCTTTTTTGCTCTGCTGATGTTCGGCGGTTATTACAAACAGCATTTGGTCGATCTGTTCAAAGATTTTTTTGTTAACCGGCTTACTTTCGATGTCACTTCGCAAAGCGTGATGACGATGTTTGGCAGTTTGGCGGTTCAAGTTGCCCTTATGCTGGCACCAATCTTTGGTGTAGTGTTGGTGGTCGGTATATTGGCTAATTATATTCAGGTTGGTTTTCTGCTTACAGGAGAATCCCTTAAGCCGAAGTTCAGTAAAATTGACCCGATTAAAGGGCTCAAAAATATTTTTTCAATGAGAAGCGTCATCGAACTTCTTAAATCGGTTTTTAAATTGATAGTTATCTTTGTTGTGGTTTATATCACCCTGGCCGATTCAAAAGATGAAATCTCAAAGCTGGGATATGTGAGTATAGAAGCTGCCTTTAATTATACGGCAAAAGTGACGATGGACCTTGGCATCAAGATCGGCGCAGCTTTGCTGGTACTGGCTTTCGGCGATTATATGTATCAGCGGTATTCACATGCTAAGAGCTTGCGGATGAGCAAACAGGACATTAAAGACGAATACAAGAAGATGGAAGGCGACCCGCTTATTAAAGGCAAAATTCGTGAACGTCAGCGTCGCATGGCCCTGCAGCGTATGATGCAGGAAATTCCGAAAGCGGATGTCATTATCACAAACCCTACGCATTTTGCTGTAGCGCTAAAATATGACGGAAACGAAATGGAAGCTCCGCAGGTGATCGCCAAAGGCCAAGATTTCGTGGCCCTTCGAATCAAGGAAATAGCCAAGGAGCATGGCGTTATAACGATGGAAAACAAGCCGCTCGCCCGCGCGCTGTTTCAAAGAACGGAGATTGGAGATTCCATTCCGGCTGATTTGTTCCAGGCGGTGGCCGAGGTTCTGGCCTATGTATATAAATTAAAAGGCAAAGTGAGATAGAAGGGATCGGAGGCGATACGAATGAAAATTAAAGATATTTCGATTCTGGTAGGAATCATTGGCATCGTCCTGATGATGATTCTTCCGATCCCGAAGACACTGCTTGATATTCTTCTAGTCATCAATATATCAATCGCGATGATGATTTTGCTTGTTGCTATGAACACAAAGGAAGCGCTGCAGTTCTCGATCTTCCCTTCCTTGCTGCTGATTACAACGATGTTCCGGCTTGCCCTGAATATATCGACAACCAAACTGATTTTGGGAGAAGGGGATGCCGGGCACGTTGTCCGGACATTCGGCAGCTGGATTTCCAGCGGACAGCCCGTTATCGGTTTCATTGTCTTTCTGATTCTGGTTGTCGTTCAGTTTATTGTGATCACGAAAGGTTCGGAGCGTGTGGCAGAAGTCGCTGCCAGATTTACTTTGGACGCTATGCCGGGTAAGCAGATGAGTATCGACGCCGATTTGAACGCGGGACTTATCAACGAGCACCAGGCGAAAGAGCGCCGCTCCAAAATCGAACGCGAAGCGGATTTCTACGGGGCGATGGATGGTGCAAGTAAATTCGTAAAAGGCGATGCCATCGCTTCGATTATTATTTTGTTCATCAACCTGATCGGCGGTTTCATCATTGGTATGGTGATGCATGGGATGGCCTTTTCCGATGCGCTTTCGACCTACTCGCTGCTGACGATCGGTGATGGTCTGGTCAGCCAGATCCCAGCGCTGCTGATTTCAACTTCCGCGGGTTTGATCGTGACCAGGGCGTCTTCCGACGGGAATTTGGCTGACGATATTACAGGCCAGCTGTTTGCTTTTCCAAAGCTGATTTATATCGTTGCCGCTATGATAGCGCTGCTGGGCCTCTTTACACCGATTGGGCCAATCGCGACTCTTCCATTGGCTGGGCTGCTTGCTTTTGCCGCAAGGCGGATGCAAAACAATTTCAGCAAGCAGGTTATTGAGCAGGAACAGCACGAAGAAGAGCAGCAGATCGAGGAGGTCCGCAGCCCGGAAAGTGTTATCAACCTGCTGCAGGTGGATCCCATTGAATTTGAGTTTGGCTATGGATTGATTCCGCTTGCGGATACTTCTCAAGGGGGAGACCTGCTGGACCGGATCATTATGATCCGCAGACAGTGTGCGCTTGAGCTGGGGCTCGTTGTGCCGGTGATCCGAATTCGCGACAATATTCAACTCAAACCGAACGAATATGTCATAAAAATTAAAGGGAATACCGTCGGTCGCGGGGAATTATTACTTAATCACTACCTGGCGATGAGTCCTGGATTTGACGATGATTCGATTACCGGGATTGATACTTTAGAACCGGCATTTGGTCTTCCGGCTTTATGGATTGATGAGCCGACGAAAGAGCGGGCCGAAATGGCCGGGTACACGGTTGTGGACCCTCCATCCGTTGTGGCGACTCATTTGACGGAAACGATCAAGAAGCACGCTCATGAGCTGCTTGGCCGTCAAGAAACGAAAGCTCTTGTGGATAATCTCAGAGAGAACTACCCGGTATTGGTGGACGAACTTATTCCGTCTGTACTGTCCATCGGCGATGTGCAGAAAGTGCTGGGAAAGCTGCTGCGGGAGAAAATTTCCATCCGGGACATGGTGTCGATTTTCGAAACGCTTGCTGATTACGGTCAGTACACCAAAGACCCCGAGGTGCTTACGGAATATGTCCGGCAGGCATTGTCCCGTCAGATTACCCAGCAGTTTACGAATCAGGGTGAAACGATGCAGGTAATTACCGTCGGTCCTTCTCTGGAGAAGAAAATAGCCGAAAGTGTCCAGCAGACCGAACAGGGCAGCTACGTAGCGCTTGATCCGGTGTCAACCCAAACGGTCTATCAGAAGTTGAACGAGCAGATTAACCGGTTGATCCAGTCCGGCCAGCAGCCGATTGTCTTAACTTCGCCGACGATCCGAATGTACCTGAGGCAAGTCATGGAACGAACTTTGCAGGACGTTCCGGTTCTCTCTTACAGCGAACTGGAGCCTAATGTAGAGATTCAAAGTGTGGGAGTGGTCAATCTGTGAGAGTAAAACGTTATATCGTAGAGACCATGCCAGATGCCATGCTCAGAATCCGCAAGGATTTGGGCGGTGACGCCGTTATCCTCAGTACCAAAAAGATCAAGGTCGGCGGTTTTCTAGGCATGTTTGGCAAGGTAAAGCTGGAGGTCATCGCGGGGGTTGATGAATCCGAAAGGACGGAACCCGCGCTCCGAAACAATTCTTCGGAACCCAAACGTGATGCCGTACGGACGGCAAGCCGCACGGATTCCGCTCCAACTCCACCTGGCGCCTATTCTAACGGTGCCGGACAGGAAGAGGGGAGAGGCAGAGCTGCGGAACCGCCTGTTGTCCGGCATTCACCGGCTGGCCAAGCCCAAACGGCTGGGCGGGTTGGCGCGCAGGCTTATCGCCGGACTGCTGATTTGGTGTCAGGCGTGAGTATTGAAGATACTCCGCAAGTTCAAGGCCATCCACAAACCCAAAGCGCATCGGCTGAAATCCTGCCGAAAGCGGATCCGGGCAGTCAGAATGGGCCAAACGCGGAGCAAGCTGGAAAGACAGCTTTGTGGATGGAGGAGTCTGCTGCTTCTATAGAAGTACCCGCAGCAATGCGAGAGGCAATAACCAAGGAAGCCAGTCATCCCAATGAGGATTTATTCAAAAGTTTGCTTTTGAATGACATTCAGCAAATGAAAACGATGATGAACAAACTAGCCCGGGAGCATAGTGATGAACGAATTTTGCCTGAACCGCTTGAGGGCATCTTAAATCGTTTGAAAGCGCAGGAAATCGATCCCGAGTTGGCTGAAAGCTGGATCAAGCCGGCTTATGAAGCCTGGGAGGCTTCAGGCGAAAGCTTGGGAGAGCTTGAGCTGAAACAGAAGGTTCGCGGAGAAATCGGCCGTTTTCTTGAAACACGCTTATCTGAAGGGATTGCCGATACGGCCAGGATGGTATATGTAGCGGGACCAACAGGCGTCGGCAAAACAACGACGATTGCCAAAATGGCCGCAGATCAAATTTTCCGCAAACAAAAAAAAGTAGGCTTTATTACCGCGGATACTTACCGGATCTCTGCCGTAGAACAGCTTAGAACTTATGCATCCATTCTAAATGTTCCACTCGAAATCGTGCAGTCGCCGGGCGACATGAAGAGGGCGGCCGCCAGATTGGAACACTGCGATTTGATCTTTATGGATACAGCCGGAAGAAATTATTTAAATGAGCTTTATGTGGCTGAATTGCATAGCCTTCTGGCGGTTAAGGAACAAAGCGAAACCTGTCTTGTGCTCAGCCTGACTTCAAAGTCCAAGGACATGAAGACGATCGCGGAGCATTTCTCCAAATACGGTTTGGACAAGGTCATCTTTACCAAACTTGATGAAACGGAAAGCTGTGGAGGCCTGTTTAATCTTCTTTCGGAATACCCGTTGAAGCTGCTTTTCCTGACCAACGGCCAAAATGTGCCGGATGATCTCGTTTCGGCTGACCAAGAGCTGCTGCTCAATATGCTTCTGGGAGATGAAAGTGTATGACGGATCAGGCAGAAGCTTTAAGGGCTCTCGTTCAGTCCCAGACCCTTCAGGAGAAGCAGGCGGAGCCTAAGGATCCGGTTAAATCCGCTAAAATCATCACGGTCAGCAGCGGGAAAGGTGGTGTCGGCAAATCCAACTTCACTTTGAATCTGGCTTTAGGGCTGCAAGCTTTGGGCAAAAAGGTGCTGCTCTTTGACGCAGATATCGGTATGGCCAATATCGACGTATTAATGGGCGTACGCCCCAAATACAGCCTCTACCATTTGCTTAAAGGGGAGAAAACCATTTCGGAGATTGTGGAATACGGGCAAAACGGGCTGCCTTTTATTGCCGGAGGTTCGGGGCTGGCAGACTTGTTTTCTTTATCGGAGCAGGACTTAGAGTATTTCACTTCTCAAATCGAGGCGATGGCCGGGGAAATGGATTTTATCCTGTTTGATACCGGGGCGGGTTTATCCAAAGAAACGTTTAATTTTATCACCGCAGCAGATGAATGTTTGGTCGTTACAACGCCGGAACCGACGTCGATCACCGATGCCTATGCTTTGATCAAGGTGGTTAGCGGCTCGCGTCCGGATGTAGCCTTCAGGCTGGTTATTAACCGGGCGGAGGGGGAGAAGGAAGCGCGGTTTGTAGCGGATAAAATTACGCTGGTCGCGCAGCGTTTTCTCGAGTTGAACATTCCTTTGCTTGGCTATATCCATGATGAACCTTATGTGGTGAACGCCGTCAAACGGCAAATTCCGTTTCTGGTGGCTTACCCCCACTGCTCGGCCGCCAAGGATATCCGGCAGATGGCCCAAGCTTTTGCGGAAGACAAAGAAGAAGTTAGACAGGAAGGCGCTTTGACGGGAATCAAGGGATTTTTACACAAGTGGCTTCGTACAAAATGATTCTTTACAAGAACAGAGGTGAACTATGAAACCTTATCGGATCTTGGTTGTCGATGATTCGCCTTTTATGCGCAAAATTATTACCGATCTTATTGAGCAGGACCCCGCTTTCTGGGTGGAACGGACTGCCGCAAACGGCTTGGAAGCCGTAAAGCTGATTAAGGAGCTGTCCCCGGATCTCGTCACGATGGACGTGGAGATGCCGGAAATGAATGGTCTTGAAGCGCTGAAAAGCATTATGCATGAACATCCGGTTCCGGTTATCATGCTTTCCGGCATAAATGAACAGGGGATGCGGGAAACCATCATGGCGCTGGAGCTTGGCGCTTTTGATTTCATCCGCAAACCATCCATTACCGGCAATACGCAGAGCATCGCCGAAATCGGAGAAGCGCTCCGCATGCAGATGCAGGCGGCCATGGCCAGCCGTGAAAGACGTCTGGCCAGGGAAGAAGCGCTTCGCAAGCGGGCGGAGGAGCCGAAGGTTCTTCCGCAAACCCAACCCAAATCCGCTGCAAAACCTGTAAAGTCCGCAAAACCCGCAAAATCAGAAACATCCGCACAGCTGCCTGAATCAATTGAGGGAAATAACGGAAGTGTTAACAATGCTGCGGTTCAAGGCAAGAAACGGAGCCAGACTGTCGAACCGGCTAAAGCGGCTGAATATAAGCCGGATCACCGCAGTTCGGTTAAGCCGGGGGGAGCTGCTGCAGGGAAGGAATCCTTGCTCAAGCCTAAGAAATTGCCGGAGGTTCCGGCAAAGGAGCGCCAAAAAGAGGGAGCACCACCTGCTGGAAAGCTAGCAGCAGCGGTTCCTGCGGCCGCTCCTGACAAAGGCGTGAACACGTCCAAAAGGAATGTTGTTCCGGGAGGGTTTCAGCATATTGTGGCTGTCGGCTGCTCGACAGGAGGACCCAAAGCGCTTAAAGTGCTGCTCGAGTCCATACCGGCAGAGTTTCCGGCTCCTATCGTGATTGTCCAGCACATGCCGCCGAACTTTACCAGATCTTTGGCGCAGCGCTTGAATAGTCTCAGCCCGATTACCGTGGTTGAGGCCGAAGAGGGAATGGTGCTGGAGAAAGGCACAGCATATATTGCGCCGGGCGGGGAACATACCCGGGTTAAGCTTGGGGACGACGGGGCCTGCCGAATTGCTCTTGGCAATGATGAGCTGAGAAGCGGGCACCGTCCTTCGGTCGATGTGCTGTTTGAATCCCTGCTGCCTCTTGAAATGCTGCAGAGACATGCGGTGCTGATGACGGGGATGGGCAGTGATGGAGCCAAAGCGATGAAACTGCTTTATGACAAAGGAGTAACCTCAACGATTGCGGAAAGTGAAGAAACCTGCGTCGTTTACGGGATGCCCCGATCTGCTGTTGAACTCGGCTGCGTCACTTCGGTGCTGCCGCTTCAAGATATTGCACCAAAATTAGTTCAAATCGTGAAATAACAACTGATCCCTTGAGGAGGTGCTCGCTATGGACATGAATCAATATTTATCCATGTTTATTGATGAGTCAAATGATCACTTGCAGTCCCTAAACGAAAACATGCTTGAGCTTGAGAACAACCCGGAAGACATTGCGATCGTTCAGGTTATTTTCCGATCGGCGCATACCCTAAAAGGCATGGCGGCGACAATGGGCTTTGAAGATTTGGCGTCTCTGACGCACCAAATGGAGAACGTCCTGGATTTGGTCCGAAATGAAAAGCTGAAGATGCAGGATTATATTTTTGACACCCTGTTTAAAAGCTTGGATGCCCTGCAGTCGATGGTGCAGGATATTATGGAGGGCGGCGAAGGAAAAGCCGATGTTACGTCTATTGTAGATAATCTCCAAGCGATTGTCCGGGGAGAGAAGCCGGGAGCGGCTGCGGCGGCTAGTTCGGCGGGAGCCTCGTCCGCAGAGAGCACCTTGAAAGCGGCGCTTGAGCTTGACGAATTCCAGCAGTCCATTTTGGAGCAGTCCATCGGTGAAGGTCACAAAGCTCATTATATCGAAGTATCGATTCGTGAAGATTGTCAATTGAAAGCAGTACGTGCATATATGGTGTTTGATCTTCTGGAACGCTTCGGGGAAGTAATTAAATCTTATCCGACGGTACAGGACATTGAGCAAGAAAAGTTTGATAAAAGCTTCTCCTTGTATTACATAACTCAGAAGGATGCCGATGACCTCCAAGGCATGATCATGAATGTTTCGGAGATCGGTTCAGCAGTTGTGACGCCCCTAGACAAAGAATCTTTGGTTCAGTTGACCTCTTCGGCGAGCAGTCAAGCGGCAGCGACCGTTGAAGCGCCGGAAGCCCCGGCGGCGGAAGCGGCTCAACCTGCAGGAGCAGCGGCATCGAAGCCGGCGGCAGCGCCGGTCCAGGCCTCTAAAGAGGCGCCTGCCAAGAAACCTGCAGCTGGGGGAGG
The DNA here is from genome assembly GCF_002240225.1 of Paenibacillus physcomitrellae. Taxonomy (NCBI): domain Bacteria; kingdom Bacillati; phylum Bacillota; class Bacilli; order Caryophanales; family Paenibacillaceae; genus Paenibacillus; species Paenibacillus physcomitrellae. The sequence goes on from NZ_CP022584.1 coordinate 119,882, forward strand.
AACGCCTGCGCCCTCCCGGACGATCCGCGTTGATATCGAACGTCTGGATGTACTCATGAACCTGTTCAGCGAGCTGCTGATTGATCGTGTTCGTCTGGAGCAGCTGGCGGGAGAAATCAAACGCAATGATTTGACCGAAACGGTTGAACACATGACGCGGGTCAGCGCAGATTTGCAAAATGTTGTTTTGAAGCTGCGCATGGTTCCTGTGGATACTGTATTTAACCGGTTCCCGCGCATGGTACGTGATCTGGCTAAATCCCTGAACAAAAAAATCGACCTGGTGATTACCGGCGCGGAAACAGAGCTGGACCGTACGGTTATCGATGAAATCGGCGATCCGCTTGTTCATTTGCTCAGAAATGCGGTTGACCACGGAGTAGAAACGATCGAAGAGCGTGTGGCTTCCGGCAAACAGGAAACAGGCACCATTCACCTGAAAGCCTTTCACAGCGGCAACCATGTCTTTATTGAAATTACCGACGACGGACATGGCATCGATCGCGAGCGTGTAGCGGCCAAAGCCATTAAGAATGGCATTCTTACGCAAGAGCAGGCCAATGCGATGAGCGATGACGAAGTGGCACTGCTGCTGTTCGCTCCAGGCTTTAGTACGGCGGAGAAAATCTCCGATATTTCCGGACGCGGGGTAGGCCTGGATGTCGTCAAATCCAAGATCGAGTCTTTGGGCGGCACAGTGCTGGTTACATCGACGCTTGGACAAGGCTCCAAGTTCTCTGTACAGCTTCCGCTTACCTTGTCCATCATTTCGGCTATGCTGATCAAGACGGGCGACGAGAAATATGCGATTCCGCTGTCTTCGATCGTGGAGACGGGCTTAATCAAACGTTCCCAAATTCGCGAAGTTCATGGTTACAAAATGATTCCTTACCGGAATTCCAATATTCCAATTATGTCTTTAAAACAGATTTTTGATATTCCCGGCTTTGATGAGGAGAATGAAGAGGAAACCGAAATCGTCGTTATCCGCAAAGGGGATCGCGTAGCGGCCCTGACGGTCGAGGAATTTATTGGCCAAAGCGAGATTGTGATCAAGAATTTGGGCAAATATCTGCCTTCGGTTGAAGGCGTTGCCGGTGGAACCATTCTCGGTGACGGTCAGGTCGCTTTGATCATTGATCCTAACGCCTTTATCAAGTAGCAGGGATGTTGGATAGTAGCATTCGATTGATAAGATGAGGAGGAATTAAGCATGGGACAGGAATTAAAAGTTATTGTATTTAAATTGGGCTCAGAAGAATACGGGATTGATGTAGACAAGGTGGAAACGATTGAACGTATACTGCCGATTACTCGAGTGCCTAAAACCTACGCTTTTGTAAAAGGGGTGGTAAACCTTCGTGGTGTGGTCATTCCGGTTATCGATTTGCGTGGACGTTTTGGTCTGCCTGAAACGGAGCCGACCGATCAGACTCGTATTATCATTGTAAATGTAGAAGATATGCAGGTCGGCTTTATCGTCGATTCGGCGAACGATGTTATTGATCTGGATACAGATGTTATCGATACGCCGCCGGAAGTGGTTGGCGGAATCAAGGCGAAATATCTGGACGGAGTTGCCCGTATTTCGGATGATCGTCTTCTGATCATGCTGAACCTGTCCGAAGTGTTGAACAAAAGTGAGATTATTCAGCTTGAAGGTATTGAGGCTTAAGGTTGAAAGATTTGTTTAAAGGGTTTGCCGATTTTAAAATGGACGTGCTTAAGGAAGTCGGTAATATCGGCGCGGGCAACGCCGCTACGGCTCTATCGCGTCTGCTGGACAAACCCATTGATATGGCTGTGCCCAAAGTCCAAATGCTTCCGTTTGATGCAATAGCGGACAAAGTTGGCGGGGCTGAAAATATCGTTTTGGCTGTATTCTTCCGGGTTGAAGGAGAGGCGCCGGGCAATCTGTTTTTCATCTTGACCCCGGAGGCGGCCAAGAAACTGCTGCACCGTCTTGCCGCCATTGAAATATCGGATGATGAGAGCTTTTCGGAGATGGAATGGTCGGCCATCTCCGAAATCGGCAACATTTTAGCCGGTTCCTACCTGTCCTCTCTGGCCGATTTCACCCGACTGAGCATGAATCCCACAGTTCCCGCGGTTGCGATGGATATGGCCGGCGCTATTTTGAGCTATGGACTGCTTCAATTCGGCGAAATGGGGAATGACGCGCTGTTGATTGACACTACCTTCATTGAGGGGCAGCATGAAGTAGAGGGCCAGTTTTTCCTAATACCGGATCCTGAATCGTTCGACCAAATCTTTTCTGCTTTAGGAGTGCCGGCGGAGCATGATTGAAGAGCAGCCAGTCGTTAAAGTCGGAATGGCTGAGATGGGAACCGTCTGTTCCCATGGTTTGATCCGGACCACCGGGTTAGGTTCCTGTGTCGGCCTCACTTTATTTGATCCGGAGATGCATCTGGCAGGGATGGCGCATGTGATGCTTCCTTCATCAGATATCGCCAAAGAAGGTTCATTGAACTTGGCGAAATATGCGGATACAGCCATACCCGCTCTGTATCAGCAGCTGCTGCAGATGGGGGCATCTGCCCGGCGTCTGGTCGCCAAAATGGCGGGAGGTTCCCAAATGTTCGCTTTTGCGGGCGGCAGTGATACGATGCGAATCGGTCCGCGCAACGTGGAATCGTGCAAGGTCTGCCTGAATGAGCTGGGAATTCCCCTTCTTGGGGAAGATACCGGCGGAAATTTTGGCAGAACCATCGAACTGGATTGTCAAACGGGTATATTGTTTATACGCAGTGTACAAATGGGGATAAAGGAATTGTAGTTATGGCAGGAAAAATGCTTTTTAACTGGTTGTTTGGCGCTGTTGGTCTGGTACTGACGTTTCTCGTTTCTTCATCTCATAACTTATTCATCACTTCATTAATACGGAGCCTTATTGCTTTCGTAATTTGGTTCCTTCTGGCTTTCGCCATTCGCTGGATGTTGGGTCTGTCCAAAGCAGACCCCGTTTCCATAGAAGAAAGTGAACGATCCGATAGCGAAGAGGCAGAAAAAGGACTCCGAGTAGATTTAACTACGCCGGACGAACAAGAAGCTATAAACGAAATGCTGAAACCCTCAGAGAGCAAGGCATCCGAGAAAAGCCAGGGAACGGCGATGTTTGAGCCTCTGAATCCTCCGCGTCTCGTTAAAACCGCTGACCGGGATCCTGAAGAGCTAGCAAAAGCTGTCCGTCACCTGACAGAAGACTAGAGAGGGTGAAATTTAGTGAGCGAACGAAAAAGTTCTCCTCTCGGCCATGCCGATTTATGGGAGAAGTGGAAGGAAAATGGCGATTTAGAAGCGAAGAAAGAACTGATAGAAAAGTATTTAAATATTGTTGACTATGTTTCCGGCCGTTTAGCTGTGGGTCTTCCAAGGAATATTTCCAAAGATGACCTGTTCAGTAACGGAGTAATGGGTCTTATGGATGCCATTGAGAAGTTTGATTACAAGAGAGGTCTCCAATTTGAAACTTATGCTTCCTGGAGAGTCAGGGGAGCAATTCTTGACGGTCTTCGTCAAGGAGACTGGGTTCCGCGATCAGTCAGAGAGAAAGCAAAAAGAATTGAAGAAGGTTATCAGAAGCTTGAGCAGAAATATTTGCGGACGGTGACCGACGAGGAAATGAGTGAGTACCTCGAAATTTCAGAGAAAGAGTTTCAACAAATGCTTCAGGATGTTGCGGTCATGACGCTTTGCTCCCTGGAGGATCCAATCCGCGAGGAAGAATCCGAAACCCGGATGTCGATGCTGATTGACGACAAAGCCAAAAATCCGGACCATAAAGTCCGTGAATTTTTTCTACAGGAATCATTAACTAAAGGAATCGAGAAGCTGACGGAGAAAGAACGAACCGTTGTCTCATTATTATATTACGAAGACCTTTCCTTGAGTGAAATTGCCGAAGTCATGTCCTTGTCTCCTTCTCGTATTTCACAGCTTCATTCGAAAGCGATATTGCGGCTTCGTGCTACTCTGGAGAAGAGCAGAAATTTATTAATGCAGGAGGATTAATGTTCATGTATTAGAAATGCACGTATCGGAAGTCATTGGGAGGGGGAATGGGTAGTGAAGGAGCTTGCGGATCTTGAAAAGTTAGTAAATGTTACGATGTCGGATGATAAATTGAATGCTTATTTGGAATTATCAGAAATGACTAGTGAAGTTCATATTAGCGAAGATCAGCTGCTTAAATTCATTCAAGCGAACGGCATCCATTTTGGTATACAAACAGAAAACGTCCAGCGGATCGTCAAAAATCCGGAGGATTATTCTCGAAGTCGCACCCCTATTGCTTTTGGAGAGTCGCCCCAGGACGGGATAGACGGAAAAATCAATTACACCTTCGATTTGCACAGCAAAGGCCTGCAGCCTTTGGAGACGGAAGACGGCAAAGTCGATTACAAGGAAGTTACCCGGCTTAATAATGTGACCAGGGGACAGCTGATCGCCACGCGTATCCCCCCGCTGCCAGGCCGGCCGGGAAAGGATGTTTCCGGTCAGGAAATCCCTTTTAAGCCCGGCAAAGAGGCTCGTTTTAAAGTAGGCAAAAATGTCGTCGTCACCGGAGAAAACGAAGCCATGTATGCGGCGATTGACGGCCTGGTAACTTTGACAGACAAAGGAAAGATTAATGTTTTTCCTGTCTATGAAATCAATGGGGACGTGGATTACAGCATTGGCAATATCAATTTTGTCGGGACAGTGGTTGTCCGCGGAAATGTTTTGACCGGATTTAAAATCGTGGCCTCCGGAGACATTCGAGTTACGGGAGGCGTCGAAGGCGCTGAGCTGGAGGCTGAGGGATCGATTGAAATCGCAGGCGGCATTATCGGTTATAATAAAGGTTTGGTCAAAGCCGGTCACAATGTGAAAAGCTCGTTCATTCAGGACGGCAACGTAGAGGCCGGAGAAAATGTCGTGGTGTCGCAAAGCATTATGCATTCCAATGTCAGAGCGGGCGCCGGAGTTCTGTGCAACGGCGCAAAAGGATTGATTGTCGGCGGACATATCCAGGCAGGTGAAACGGTAGTCGCCCGGACGATCGGCAATCCTATGTCTACCAATACGGTAATTGAAGTAGGTGTACTTCCGGAGCTCCGGAATGAATTGACTCAGCTGCGTGAGCAGCTGAAAGAACTCGTTGTATCGCTGGACAAAACGGAGAAAGCCTTAGTCCTGCTTGATCAGTTGGCTTCACAAGGAAAGCTGTCGTCCGACAAATTGGCGATGCGTTCAAAGCTCTCTTTGTCCAAAAAGTCTTCTGCCAAAGAACAAACCGAACTTAAAGAACGCATTCTCGAGATCGAGAAGACGCTGGAGGATACCGGCAGGGCTAAAGTGAAGGTCATCAAAACGATTTACGGAGGCTCCAAAATTGTGATCGGTAGATACACCAAATTTATCAAAGATCCGATAACGAATATGAGCTTCTCTTATAGTGATGGTGATATCAGCATGACTGCTAATATATGAAGCGTAAATCAGTTCAAAAGTGCTAGCATTGCCTTTTTATCGACCTGGATTTGAAAGCGTTACAAGCTCCAGCTTCTAAACTTCTTTTTCGGGGTGAGAGTTATGGATCTAAAGCCGGTAGAATTGCAGATAGCTGTACCCCGGACAAGTGATGCGGGGCGGATTCAACAGGAGCAGCAGTTTAGGCCGACTGTTGATCAGCAGCAGCTAGGCGCTCAGAATATCAAGGACAGTGAGCTGCGAAGAATAAGATCCAGTGAAGTGGATGACTCTCCGAAATCGGAGCTTCGGGATCATGAAAGCTCTGACTCTGCCAGCTCCGGTGAACGTCAGGAAGGCCGTACATCAGCTGAAGAGAAACCAGGCTCGCAGTCGGAGCCGCATTTAGCGGAGCATCCTTATAAAGGAAAACATATTGATTTCTCTTTCTAATTTGAAGTGCAAAGGTGAGAATATTGTCTTGGAGCCCTTGGGTTTACATTGTTTTATTAGGTTTTGCGGCGATCCTCTACGGTTGGATGCAGCCCAAAATCAGACAGCAGCAAACCACTATAGATGGACAAACTGGTAATGTGGAAGAAACGCTGGAGCAGTTTATGGCTGAAATGGAACGGGATAACGAGGAGATTATTGGCCTGATTGCTGACATGAAGCAGGAGACGCTCTCCAAACAGATGTCTCAGCAGGAACTGATTACGGAGCTCCGCCAAAGGCTGCAGGCTTATGAGCGGCAGAACCTGATGCTCGAAACTCGTTTGGAGCAGCTGGAGAAATCGGCTTTGGTCACAAACACAAATGCCGGCAGGGATGTTAACGTTAACGAGATGCTCACACCGGCCGTACAGGCAGATGCGGCGCCCCATGTGGAACAACAGCCTTTAGAGTCTTCTACCGAAACGGAACAGCCGCTGCCTACCGTCCGCGAACGTTATCCTGAGTTGTTCGAACTGTATGATGAAGGGAAATCCATTGACACAGTAGCTAAAGCCACGGGAATGGCACGCGGAGAAGTTCAGCTTATCCTGCAGCTGGCCAAAAGAGAGGGGTCCTCTCTATGATGCGTAATCGTCAGTTTCTGTTTGGTCTGGGAGCCGGCTTGATTATCGGAGCTCTGCTGCTTCAGTTAATGAACGTTGCTCAAACTCAGCCGCAAATGCTGAATACCGAAGAAGCGGTTCGGGATGCGGCCAAAGCCTTGGGACTTAGGGTTTATGGCAGCAGTGAGCAGGTATACAGCGAGCAGGAATGGAAGGAAAGGCAGGCCAGCGGGACTTCCAGCAAAGGATCATCCGTAACGCCAAGCGCGCCTGCGGAGCCTTCTTCACCTGTTTCTCCTGACAAACCGTCTGAGCCGGCAGCTTCTTCCAAGGCTCCTGCCCCTCCAGCTTCCCCGGCTCCTTCCAATAAGTCAGAGGAGAAGGCGGAGGTCACGATCCCCGCCGGAACGACATTGACCGAAGTGGCCGGAATGCTGAAAGCAGCCGGCATTATTTCGGACGAGGAGGCTTTTGTGCTGCTGGCTAAGGAATGGAACGCAACCAGAACCATCCAAACGGGTACTTACACGTTCACCAAAGGCGAATCTTTTAAAAGCATTACTGACAAAATAACTAAAAACAAGTAGCCAGATTTGGTTTTGAGATCATTTTGTTGGATTTTGTTGCAACGCCCAAATTGTTATGATATATTAATTGATGGTGTTAAAACACACGGAAGACGGATTTCGTCAAGGGTGCTTTGCAGAGGGATCTGGAGAGTCTTGACGGGAAATGAAGTCGCCGGAGGGGCATCAAATAAAACCAATTAGGAGGTGCGTGAAGATGGCAGTAATCTCCATGAAACAACTGCTTGAAGCAGGTGTTCATTTCGGTCACCAGACTCGTCGTTGGAACCCGAAAATGGATCGTTATATCTTCACCGAAAGAAACGGTATTTACATCATTGACCTGCAAAAGACGGTCAAAAAAGTTGAGGAAGCTTACAACTTTGTGAAAAGCATTGCTGAAGAGAACGGTACAATCCTGTTCGTTGGCACTAAGAAACAAGCACAAGACTCTGTTAAAGAAGAAGCTGAACGCGCCGGTCAATTCTACATTAACCAACGTTGGCTCGGCGGTACTCTGACTAACTTCTCCACAATTCAAAAACGTATCGATCGTTTGAAAACTTTGGAGAAATGGGAAGAGGACGGCACTTTTGCAGTACTGCCTAAGAAAGAAGTTATCCTTCTCCGCAAAGAGAAAGATCGTCTTGAGAAATTCCTGGGCGGTATCAAGAACATGAAGGGCTTGCCAAGCGCTTTGTTCGTCATCGACCCTCGTAAAGAGCGCATCGCAGTTGCGGAAGCTCGCAAATTGGGTATCCCAATCGTAGGTATCGTAGATACAAACTGCGATCCGGACGAAATCGATTATGTAATTCCAGGTAATGACGACGCGATCCGCGCTGTTAAATTGCTGACTGGCAAAATGGCAGACGCTGTAATCGAAGCTCACCAAGGCGAGCAAACGACTGCTTAATCATAGCTTGGTCTATAAACCGATAAATTAAATGAAAAAGGGTGGTTGGTAGGTGCGATAAACCTTTCACTACCCTTTTTTTAAAGCAAAAAATATATACACATTTTGGAGGTAATTTATAATGGCAGTTGACGCAAAATCCGTAAAAGAACTTCGCGAAAAAACAGGCGCAGGTATGCTGGATTGCAAAAAAGCTTTGGAGGAAGCAAACGGCGACCTGACTAAAGCCGCTGAACTCCTTCGTGAAAAAGGTCTGTCAGCAGCAGCTAACAAAGCTGGACGTATCGCTACTGAAGGCGTTGTTGAATCCTACATCCACGCTGGCGGACGTATCGGCGTTCTCGTAGAAATCAACTGCGAAACGGACTTCGTTGCTAAAACGGATCAATTTAAAGAATTCGCTCGCGACATCGCTATGCACATTGCGGCTGTAAGCCCTAAATATGTTCGTCGTGAAGAAGTTCCAACTGAAGAGCTGGAGAAAGAAAAAGAAATCTTGAAAGCTCAAGCTTTGAACGAAGGCAAACCGGAAAAAATCGTTGAAAAAATGGTAGAAGGCCGTATCAGCAAATTCTACGAAGAAATCTGCTTGCTTGACCAGCAGTTCGTTAAAGATCCAGACAAAACGATCGCTACTCTGCTGAACGAAAAAATCAGCACAATCGGCGAAAATATCTCGATCCGTCGTTTCGTTCGTTACGAACTGGGCGAAGGTATGGAGAAAAAAGTCGATAACTTTGTAGAAGAAGTTATGGCTCAAGTTAAAAACTAATCGTAAATTTACAGTTTTTTTACTTAAGAGATGGAACACAGTGTGTTCCTTCTTTTTTAAAGAGATTTCCAATAGATTCCGTACTCACGTCAGAGTCTGAGTGATCTTACGGATCCATGGCCCACCTGGTGGGGTAAATAAGAATATGAAGTTTAACTGTTTAAGATCCCCACAAAGTAGTCAGCATAAGCTTAAGGGCATTTGCGCCATTTTGTGGGGTTATTTTAACCTGAGGCGGATGTTGAATCTGTCTTGTTGGAAAGTGGAGGGTATGCATTGGAACAGCCTATATTTAAACGTGTTGTACTTAAAGTCAGCGGGGAATCCCTCGCCGGTCAGAACGGTTACGGAATTGACGCAGAGACCATAACATCGATTGCGCAGCAGGTTAAAGATGTGGTAGAACTTGGCGTTCAGGTCGCTATCGTATGCGGCGGGGGCAACATTTGGCGCGGGATTGCTGGAAGCGCCAAAGGCATCGACCGCGCTACGGCCGACTATATGGGCATGCTTGCCACTCTGATGAATTCGCTTGCTCTGCAGGATGCGCTTGAGCAAATTGATGTGCCGACTCGTGTGCAAACTTCAATTGCCATGCAGCAAATTGCTGAACCTTATATTCGCCGCCGGGCGATCCGGCATTTGGAGAAAGGCCGCGTCGTTATTTTTGCAGCCGGAACAGGCAATCCTTTCTTTTCTACGGATACTACCGCAGCGCTGCGGGCCGCTGAGATTGAAGCCGAAGTGATCCTGATGGCCAAGAATAAAGTCGACGGCGTATACTCTGCAGATCCGTTTGTAGATCCGACAGCCGTGAAATACGAACAATTGACTTACCTTGAAGTCCTTAACAAAAACCTTGGAGTTATGGATTCCACTGCATCTTCTCTCTGCATGGACAACAACATTCCGCTGATTGTGTTCGCGATTACGGAACAAGGCAACATTAAACGCGTTGTAGTCGGAGAGAAAATTGGTACGATCGTAAAAGGGAGTGTAGACTAATGCCTCAATCGATTAAGAAAAGCGCTGAAGAACGGATGGAAAAAGCCATCCAGGCTTTGAAGAGAGACCTGGCGACGCTTCGGGCCGGGAGAGCGACTCCCGCACTGCTTGACCGCATACAGGTCGAATATTATGGAGCCCCGACTCCTGTTAATCAGCTTGCGAACATCAATACTCCGGATACCCGAACCCTGCTGATTCAGCCATGGGACAAATCTTCTCTTGCGGATATCGAGCGCGCTATTATGAAATCGGATCTTGGTTTGACGCCGGCTAACGACGGCACTGCGATCCGCCTTGTGATCCCGGCCTTGACGGAAGAACGCCGTCTGGAGCTTGTGAAGACCACAAAAAAGTTCGGCGAAGAAGCTAAGGTAGCGATCCGCAACATCCGCCGAGATGCCAATGATGACATCAAGAAACTGGAGAAGACGGACATTTCCGAAGACGAGTCGCGTCGACATCAGGAGGATATTCAAAAAACGACCGACAAGTTTATTGCGGAAGTGGATAAAGTGCTCGCTGCTAAAGAAAAAGAAATTATGGAAGTGTAAGAGACCAAACCGCCCCTCCTATTATGGTGGGGTTTTGTCTCTTTTTCGATGATACTGGAACGGTTGCCCAGTCCTTTTAAGCCGCGAATGCGCAGAAAGGGAGAAAGAACGCTGCGGCGAACAGGCGTAACGCCTGCCGTACTACTTGTCACCTTATGGAGGATTACAATGAAGAAAATATTTCGGCCAAGGTGGAAGCAAGATCAACAGGAAACGCCTGTAAGCCTGGATCAAGCCAACATTCCAAAGCACGTCGCCATCATTATGGACGGCAACGGCCGCTGGGCGAACCGGCGGGGAATGCCAAGAATCGTGGGACACCAAACCGGGATGAAGGCCGTCAAAAGAACTACAATTGCTGCTGATGAGCTCGGCATCAAATATTTGACGATGTATGCTTTTTCTACGGAGAACTGGAAACGTCCAAAAGACGAAGTGGATTTCCTGATGAAGCTCCCCCAGGAGTTTCTGGCACTTGAGCTGGATGAACTGGTTGAGAAGAATGTGCAGGTTAGGATGATGGGCCACACAGATGGCCTTCCCAAATATACCATTGATGCAATGGAAGAAGCCGTCAGACGAACCCAGCACAACACAGGACTTGTTCTGAATTTTGCGCTGAACTACGGAAGCCGGAGGGAAATCTCTGACAGCATCCGCAAAGCGGCTGAGGAAGTGGCTAGCGGCAAGCTGCGGCTCGAGGACCTGAACGAAGAATGGGTTTCATCCCGGCTGCTGACGGCAGATATACCGGATCCGGACCTGTTGATTCGCACAGGCGGAGAAATTCGTCTCAGCAATTACATGCTGTGGCAGCTTGCTTACAGCGAATTGTGGTTTACCGATGTCTACTGGCCTGAATTCGGCAAGGAGCACCTGATCTCGGCAGTCGCTGAATTTCAGCGGCGGACGCGCAGATACGGCGGGTTAACTTAAACCTGAAGAAGGGAGGAACCGGATTGAAACAACGTTTGATCACAGGGATTATCGCAGGTGCTTTTTTTCTAGGGTTATGTCTGGTCGGTGGAACGGCTTTTGAATTGTTGATTCTGCTGATGGCACTTATCGGATATTATGAATTTGTTAAAATGACGGGAGTATCGCCAAAGAGCGCTGCGTCAGTCCTGGGATACATGGGTGTGGTTTTATTTTTTCTGCCCTGGGGCCAGCTTCATCTGCCGCTCAATTGGGGTTCATCGGCTTTAATTTGGCTGCTGCTGCTGCTGTTTGCGTCTATCACGGTATTCAGCAAAAACCGATTTTCAATTAAGGAAGCCGCTTTGCTGCTGTTTGGAGCGGTTTACGTCGGAATAGGGTTCTCGGCTATATCCGGTATGCGAGGTTCGGTCGATGGACATGGGCTGTTTTGGACCTTTCTTCTGCTTTGCTCCATTTGGGCAAGCGATGCGGGGGCCTATTTTGTCGGTAAAGCGATAGGCAGAACGAAATTGTGGCCTGCGATCAGCCCGAATAAAACCGTGGAAGGCGCTTTGGGCGGTGTTATTATTGCTATCGTGGTGGCGGTTATTTTTGCGCTGTTCTCAGGCGGACTGCTGGGTTTGCCAAGAGCGGTTCTGATTGGAGCCTGCGCGGCTGTGGTCGGACAAATGGGGGATCTTGTCCAATCGGCCTATAAACGGGTTTACGGAATCAAAGATTCGGGGAACCTGCTGCCCGGACACGGAGGGATTCTCGATCGCTGCGACAGCTGGATCATCGTTTTTCCTTTTGTTCATTTTTTGACGCTGCTGCCCAGCTAGTACATATTCCCCAAACTAGGATATAGAGGTTATACAGATGAAAAAGATTGCAATTATCGGCTCTACCGGCTCCATTGGAACCCAAACGCTGGATGTGGCTGCCGCCCATCCCGATCAATTTCAGGTTGAGGCGCTTGCTGGAGGCGGCAACATCAAACTTTTGCTGGAACAAGTCCAGCAATTCAAGCCGCGTATGGTTTCGGTAGGCACGGCTGCTTTGGCCGAGGAAATCAAGCCGTATCTCCCTAGCGGCGTCCAGCTTTATCATGGGAACGAGGGGTTGATCGAGGTGGCTGCCGGTTCCGATGCGGACATGCTGGTCACAGCTGTTATGGGCAGTGTGGGACTGCGTTCCACCTTGGCGGCGATTGATGCGGGCAAACAGATCGGCCTGGCCAATAAAGAGACACTGGTCACCGCTGGTCATCTGGTTATGGAGCGGGCCGCGGCTAAAGGTGTGTCCGTCCTGCCGGTGGACAGTGAACATTCGGCCGTGTTTCAGTGTTTGAACGGCGAGCATAGAGCCGAAATTTCCAACATTACGCTGACGGCCTCCGGCGGATCTTTCCGTGATTTGACCAGAGATCAGCTTAGTCACGTAACGGTAGAAGATGCCTTGAAGCACCCCAATTGGTCTATGGGCGCCAAAATTACGATCGACTCGGCGACGATGGTCAACAAGGGGCTTGAGGTTATCGAAGCCCATTGGCTGTTTGGCGTGCCTTATGAGCAGATCCAGGTGCTGCTGCATCCGGAGAGCATCGTCCACTCCTACGTGGAATTTGTAGATGGAAGCATCATTGCACAGCTGGGCACCCCGGATATGCGGGTTCCGATCCAGTACGCATTAACTTATCCGCAGCGTATGAAAGCGCCGGGGAAACGGTTGTCACTGGCCCAAATCGGGCAGCTGCATTTCCGCGAAATGGATTACGATCGTTTCCCGTGTTTAAGACTGGCCTTCGAATGTGGTAAAATAGGTGGGACAGCTCCAACGGCTTATAACGCTGCCAATGAAATTGCGGTTGCCCGCTTTTTGAATAAAGAGATTTCCTTCCTGCAGATCGAAACGATCCTGGAACGTGTGCTTGAAGAGCATCAGGTGGCAGCACAACCGGATTTGGAAGCCATTGAAGCGGCGGACGCTTGGGCAAGGTCAAAAGCACGCCAGCTCTGATTTTCCTTTCTTTGGCGTTTCCCCCGGCTTTGTCCCCTGAAGCTGAAAGTTAATTCTCTGAAAGTCATCGGCCGTTTGGACAGCTGGATGGGTATATCCGGGCTGTTACCATGATACACTTTAATAGACAAGGACGGTTGTTTTGAGAAGACCTGATAGTGGAGTAAATAGGCAGGTCGAACAGGAACGAGACCCGAAGGAGGATGCTTTCGATTGGAAACGCTGCAGATCATCATATTAACGGTCCTGATGTTTTTTCTCATCGTTACCGTTCATGAATGGGGACATTATTATTTCGCCAAGCGCGCCGGCATTCTGGTGCGCGAGTTCGCGATCGGTTTCGGACCGAAGATTTTCTCTTATAAAAGAAACGAAACCCAATTTACGCTCCGGCTGCTGCCTTTTGGGGGTTATGCCCGAATGGCGGGGGAAGACCCCGAATTGATTGAAATCGAACCGGGGCAAACGGTAGCCGTAAGGCTGACTGGCAATGAAGTAACGAAGATTTACCTGGACCGTCTGGATACTCGCAGAAACGTCATTCGCGGCGAAGTTCTCTTTGTAGATCTGGAAGAGAAGCTGAGCATTGAGCTCGATGTGGATGGCGAACCCCAGCGTTATCCGGTACACAGACAAGCTATGCTTACGGTTAAGGGCAAAGATACGCAAATTGCGCCAAAGGATCGGCAGTATGGAAGCAAGACGGTAGGCCAGCGGGCTTTGGCTATTTTTGCAGGGCCGGCAATGAACTTCATCTTGGCTTTCGTCCTGTTTGCGCTCCATATTCAAATGGCAGGTATTCCTATGGACCCGACTCATCTGGAGATTGGTGAGGTATCCGAAGGAATGCCGGCTGCGGAGACCGGTTTGAAGAAAGGCGATATTATAGAGAGTATTAACGGGGTAGCCGTTGGTATCGACGCAGAGAAGATGGTGGGCTTGATCAGCGAATCCCAGGATAAGCAGATGACCTGGAAGATTCGCCGCGGCGATCAGGAGCTTGAAGTGAAAATTACGCCTCGGGCAATGGCAGGTCAGGAAGGCGGAAAGGTCGGCACTACGATCGTTACCTATCAGCCGACCCGTAAAGCTGGTTTTGGCGAAACCTTCAGCACTGCCGGCGTTCAAATGGTGGATACAACGAAGATGATCTTCCAGGGCTTCCGCCAATTGATTAATAAATTTTCGATGGATGACTTGGGAGGACCTGTCCGGACCGCTCAAGTGACCGGACAAATTGCCAAGCAGGGCATTGCTCAGCTGACACAGTGGGCCGGTATCCTCAGCTTATATCTGGGACTGTTTAATCTGTTCCCGATCCCGGCTCTTGATGGAAGCCGTTTGGTGTTCCTCGGTGTAGAAGCGCTGCGCGGCAAACCGATAGATCCGAACCGGGAAGGCATGGTGCATTTTATTGGCTTTGCGATGTTGTTCCTGCTAATGATTGCTGTAACTTACAATGACATATTAAGATTGATCAGCGGCTGATTCTAAGCTTTCGGAGTCCGCAGCTGCGGAATGAAGCACAGGGAAAAGCGGAATTACAGCAGGAGAGTGCTGCAATTCCGCCGCAAATCGGGCTTTCGGCAACAAACAGCCTTAAGGCAAGACACAAGGCGTGTGCCGGAAGCCCTTTTTTAAATGACAGAATATATAGATTTCGGAATTTTGGAATAGAACCTGTCAGGCATTAGGGGCGGGGAACACGTTGTATGGTTTTATTTTTTCAGAGAGTTTGTGGCAATAAGGGGGAAGAGAAGTTGAGCGGAGTAAACGATAAGAGAACACGGCTGGAACTGCTGATGAAGCAGGCCGATCTATCTAATGGCATTGTAGATCCTTATTTTCTGGATGGATGGATAGAACAGGTTGAGGTTAGTCGCTCCAACAAGGAATGGAAAATTGCGATCGCCAAGGAGACATTGGTGCCGGCGCAGGTTTACCGGACCTTTTGCCTGCAAATCCGCGAGCGGATGGAGCATATCGCCAAGATTACCTTCCAGTTCCGGTACGGTTCGAATTTGACGGCCCAAGAGGTAGTTGAGGAATATTGGAAGCTGTTTCTTGAATGGGTGCAGCGCGAAATCCCTTCGGTAAACGGATGGATGATCAGAGCTGTATTTGAAGTCGATGGAGATCTCGTGACTGTACAGTTAACGGATTCGATGTCACTTGAATTGGCACGAAAGAAGGCAATTGACCGCGCTATCGTTACTTTTTACGATCGGTATTTTGGTTTATCGCTGCGGGTGAAGCTGCAAACGGGTGACAATAGCGCAGAAGCTTTCGAAGAATTCCAGCAGCGTGTGATGGAAGAGAATCGCGAAGCGATTCAGCAGCTTATGGAAAGTGTCGAGCAGGAGATTGCCCTGGAATCTGCAGAAGAAGACGGGGAAGAAGTCAAGCTGCAGATTGGCTATGATATCAAAGACCAGCCGATCCCGCTGCAAAACATCCAGGATGAAGAGAAGAAGGCGACGATTCAGGGAACTATTTTTGGCCTGGACAGCAAAGAACTCCGCAATGGAAGCACGCTCTTCACTTTCTACTTGACCGATTTCACTGATTCGCTGCAAATGAAAATGTTCGCCAAAAACAAGGAAGACCTTAAAATCATGGGCAAGTTAGCCAATGGAAAATGGGTCAAAGCGCGCGGCCGCATCGAATATGACCGGTTCATGCAGGTGCCGGAGCTTGTGATGATTCCATCCGATCTGCATGAGGTTGGTGCTCCTGCGGGACGCAAGGATCAGGCGGCCGAGAAGAGAGTCGAGTTCCATCTGCACACCACAATGAGTGCCATGGACGCGGTAACTCCGATCGACCAATACGTCAAAATGGCTGCCAAATGGGGGCATAAAGCCATAGCCGTCACCGATCACGGCGGTGTGCAAAGTTTTCCCGATGCGGCGAAGGCCGCTAAGAAAAACGGAATCAAAATGATTTACGGCGTTGAAGCTAATGTGGTGAATGACGATGTGGCGGTTGTACTGAATCCGGAACCCCGGGAACTCAAAACGGCAACTTATATCGTATTTGATATCGAGACCACCGGCCTGTCAGTTACACAGAATAAAATTATAGAAATCGCGGCTATTAAAATAGTTGAAGGCAAAGAAATCGATCGTTATACGACTTTCGTCAACCCGCATGTTCGTATTCCTTATCATATCCAGCAGTTGACTAATATTAACGATGAAATGGTGCGGGATGCTCCGGAAGTCGAACCTGTGCTCAGACAGTTTGTTGAATTTGCCGGAGACGGCATTCTGGTAGCGCACAACGCCAGATTCGACGTTGGATTTATCAATGCCAAGCTGAAAGAGCTCGGTATCGAGCAAATGAGCAATCCGGTTCTGGATACGCTGGAGCTGGCAAGAATGCTGTTCCCTTCCATGAAGAATCACCGGCTTAACACGCTGGCTACCAAATATAAAGTCTCACTGGAAAATCATCACCGCGCGATAGACGATACCCTTGCCTTGTGCGAGATTCTGAACTGCCTGCTTTCCGATGCCGAGAAAATACAGGGAATTACCATGCTGGACCGGTTAAACGATAACGTCGGCAAGGATCTCTCCAATGTGCGGCCATTCCACTGCGGCATCTATGCGCTGAACCAGGTCGGCAAAAAAAATCTGTTCAAGCTGGTTTCACTCTCTCACACTGAACATTTCAACCGGGTACCCACCATTCCGAGGACGCTGCTTCAGAAGCTGCGTGAAGGGCTGCTCGTCATTTCCGGCTGTGAGAAAGGCGAGTTCTTCGAAACTGTACTGAACAAATCCGTCGAGGAAGCGGAAGCGGTGGCTGAGTTCTACGATGTGCTGGAAATCCAGCCGCTGACCATGTATATGCATTTGGTCGACAAAGGACTGGTGGGCAGCGTCGAGGAGCTTGAAACGGCAGTCCGCAAAGTCTGCGACATCGGCGCCAAGCTAGGCAAGCCGGTCGTTGCTACCGGCAATGTTCATTACCTTGAGCCGCGCGACAAGCTGTTCCGCGACATTACGATCCACGGCATTACCGGGTTCAGCCCGCTTAAGGATATTCGCAAGCCTGACGCTCATTTCCGGACAACGGATGAGATGCTGAAGGAATTCAGCTTCCTGGGCGAAGCGAAGGCTTTGGAGGTTGTGGTTACGAACACCTCAGAGTTGGCTGATCGTTTCGAGGAGATCGAGCTGTTCCCGGACAAGCTGTTCACACCGATCATCGAAGGAGCGGATGAGGAGATTCGCAGCACTTGCTACAATACAGCCAAATCCATTTACGGCGAGGATCTGCCGGAGGTAGTGGTAGCGCGTCTGGAGAAGGAACTCGAGCCGATTATCAAATATGGTTTCTCAGCAAACTATCTGATTTCGGAACGTCTTGTTAAGAAGTCGAATCAGGACGGCTATCTCGTTGGTTCCCGGGGTTCCGTCGGTTCATCCGTCGTCGCGACATTCCTGGGCATTTCGGAGGTTAATCCGCTGCCGGCTCACTATATTTGCCGAAATCCGGATTGCAGACACAGCGAGTGGTTTCTGGACGGCAGCGTACCGAGCGGATTCGACCTGCCGGACAAGGACTGTCCGAAATGCGGGGAGAAGCTGAAGGGTGAAGGACAGGATATTCCGTTCGAAACATTCCTGGGCTTTAAAGGCGATAAAGTTCCCGATATTGACTTGAACTTCTCCGGGGAATACCAGCCGCATGCGCATAATTACACGAAGGTGCTTTTCGGTGAGAAAAGCGTGTTCCGGGCCGGAACGATCGGTACGGTGGCAGAGAAAACCGCGTTTGGCTTCGCCAAGAAATATGAAGAGGAACACGGCAAGAAATGGCGCGGCGCCGAGCTGAGCCGGCTGGCCTCAGGCTGTACAGGCGTTAAGCGCAGTACCGGCCAGCATCCGGGCGGGATCGTGGTTGTACCGGATTATATGGAAGTTGACGATATTACGCCTGTACAGTATCCGGCGGATGATACAAGCTCGGAATGGAAGACGACTCATTTTGACTATCACGCTTTTGATGCGAACTTGCTCAAGCTCGATATTCTGGGACACGATGATCCGACCATGATGCGTATGCTACAGGACTTAACGGGGGTGGATCCGACAACGATTCCGATGAATGACCCTAAGGTTATGAGCATGTTCAACTCGACGGAGGCGCTTGGCGTCCGGCCGGATCAGATTCGTACTCCGGTGGCGACTTACGGGGTTCCGGAGATGGGGACCAAATTCGTACGGCAGATGCTGATTGAGTCCCAGCCGTCCTCTTTCGCCGACTTGCTGCAGATTTCCGGGTTGTCGCACGGGACGGGCGTATGGCTCGGCAACGCGCAGGATTTGATCAAGAACGGTACCTGCAACATCAAGACCGTAATCGGTTGTCGTGATGACATCATGCTGTTCCTGATCTATAAAGCGGGAATGGATGCGAGTCTGGCCTTTAAAATCACGGAAAGCGTACGTAAAGGTAAAGGCCTCTCGCCGGAATGGATTGAGGAAATGAAGCGGTGCAAAGTGCCGAACTGGTACATTGATTCCTGCCTGAAGATTCAATACATGTTCCCGAAAGCGCACGCTGCTGCTTATGTTATTTCCGCTGTGCGGACGGCCTATTTCAAGCTTTACCATCCGATCGAATATTACGCTACGTATTTCTCGGTCCGCGGCGAAGACTTTGATATTGAGCTGTTCTGCCAAGGTTACGAAGCGATCAATAAGAAAATCGACGAAATCGAGCAAAAAGGCTTCCAGGCTTTGCCGAAAGAGAAAAGCATGCTGCCGATTCTGGAAATGGCGCTGGAAATGACGGCGCGCGGCTTCAGCTTCAAGAGCATTGATTTGTATCGTTCCGATGCTACGAAATTTATCGTAGATGGAGATTCGCTGATTCCTCCGTTTTCGGCGCTGGCCGGAATTGGGGAGAACGCCGCCAAAAATATCGCGGCTGCCAAGGATCAGGGCGAATTTTTATCCATCGAGGATTTCCAGCAGAAATCCAAAGCAAGTAAAACGATTATCGAGCTGCTTAGCCAGCTCGGATGTTTCCGCGGCCTGCCGGAAAGCAATCAGCTTTCCTTGTTTTAACAGCATGCTATAGTCTGTAATAGCTTCAAACGGGCGTGGCATAAGGCTTTGCGGCTTTTGAACGAGGTTCGTTCACTTGTCACTATTTTCGGATTATGTTATAATTTTATTGTCAATCATGAAGATAGAACCGTTGTTTAAAGAGTGGGGAAACCCACTCTTTAATCTTTGGTATAGATGAATGAGGGTATGGAGGTTGAAAGCTTGAGCACACCGAAGATCAAAGCGGCTGTGGAAGAAATGATTTTGCCCTATTTGGAGGATAACGGATTTGAACTGGTCGATGTCGAGTATGTGAAGGAAGGCAGCAACTGGTTCCTTCGCGTCTTTGTTGACAAGGAGGGCGGCATTGATATTGATGACTGCGGCCGAATCAGCGAGGTTCTCAGCGAGAAGCTGGACAAGAACGATCCGATTCCTGCAGCTTATTTCCTTGAAGTATCTTCTCCGGGAGCGGAACGTCCGCTGAAGAAAGCGGAGGACGTGAAGAAGGCTGTTGGCAAAGACGTGTTTGTGACTACATACGAACCCGTGAACGGCCAGAAGGAATTTGAAGGGCGCCTGCTTTCGTTTGAGCAGGAGGAGCTGCTCATTCAAGTTGGCAAGAAGGAATACAGCATCCCATACGGCAAAGTCGCCAGTGCACGACTGGCTATTATTTTTTAAGGCGATTGGGTTACGGGTATATTTTGAAAGGGGGAGCTTGAGGTAAATGAGTATGGATTTTATTGAAGCCTTAAATGAATTGGAAAGGGAGAAAGGGATCAGCAAAGATATATTGTTCGAAGCCATTGAAGCAGCGCTGATCTCCAGCTATAAGCGGAATTTCAATACGGCACAAAATGTTCGTGTTGATATGAACCGCAATACCGGCGGTATTAAAGTGTTTGCGCGCAAGCTGGTCGTGGAAGAGGTGCTGGATCCTCGCACGGAAATTTCGCTGCCGGCTGCGCGTGAAATCCATCCCGGCTTCCAAATCGACGATGTGGCTGAAATCGAGGTTACGCCTCGCGACTTTGGACGTATTGCCGCACAAACCGCTAAGCAGGTGGTTACGCAGCGCATTCGCGAAGCGGAGCGCGGGCTGATTTATAACGCCTTCGTCGATAAAGAGGAGGATATTGTGACTGGTATCGTCCAGCGTCAGGATCTTCGTAACATTTATGTGGATCTCGGTAAAGTGGAAGCTCATCTTCCGCTTAACGAACTGATGCCGAACGAGAAATTCAAGCACAATGACCGCATCAAAGCTTATATTACAAAAGTTGAGAATACGACCAAAGGTCCCCAGATCCTGCTGTCACGCAGTCATCCAGGTCTGCTGAAACGTCTGTTCGAGCTTGAGGTTCCGGAAATTTACGACGGTGTTGTCGAAATTAAATCCGTGGCCCGTGAAGCCGGCTTCCGTTCCAAAATCGCCGTTTATTCCCGTAACGCTGAGGTAGATCCGGTTGGTTCCTGCGTGGGGCCTAAAGGCCAGCGCGTCCAAACGATTGTGAATGAGCTGCGCGGTGAGAAAATCGACATCGTCCGTTATTCCGAAAGCGTCGAGGAATATGTCGCTAATGCGCTCAGCCCGTCCAAGGTACTGGAGGTACAGGTGTTTGAAGCGGAGAAGATGGCTCGCGTGATCGTGCCGGATTACCAGCTTTCTCTAGCCATCGGCATCAAGGGACAAAACGCACGCCTGGCAGCCAAATTGACCGGCTGGAAGATCGATATCAAGAGCGAAACACAGGCGGAAGAAGAATTTGGCAGACCGATTTCGGATGGCGAGGAAATGCCGCAGGATTCCGTCTCTGTAGATTAAGTTAGAGTAGGACGGGGGGCTAGGTCATGAAGACAAGAAAAGTACCGCTGCGCAAATGTGTGGCATGCCAGCAGATGATGCCTAAGAAAGAGCTGATTCGAGTAGTCAAGACTCCTGAAGGAGAGGTTATGATCGACCTCACCGGCAAGAAGTCGGGACGCGGAGCTTATTTGTGCGGAAGCGTAGCTTGCTTCAAGCTGGCGCACAAGAACCGTTCGCTCGACCGGGCACTGAAATCTCCGGTGCAATCGGAAATTTATGAGCAGCTTGCCAGAGATTTCGTTGCTGTGGAAGAAGAGTTTATCAACTCCCGGAACGGGAGCGAAGACGATGAGTAACAAAGCTTTGTCGCAGCTTGGGCTGGCCATGCGTGCCGGCAAGGTGATATCGGGGGATGAAATTGTAACCAAATCCATCCGCTCATCCGAAGCAAAGCTGGTCATTGTGGCCGGTGATGCTTCACTCAATACACGTAAGAAATTCCGCGATAAATGCGGAACTTATCAAGTTCCTTTGCTGATTGGATTTGATCGGGAAAGCCTTGGAGCCAGCGTGGGCAAGCCGGAAAGGGTGGTGCTCGCGCTGACGGATCAAGGATTCGCAAACTTATTGCGTAAAACCGTGAGTATGACGTCGGAGGTGGAGTATATTGAGTAAACAAGAGAACAAAGATAAACTAAGAGTGTACGAATATGCCAAGTCGCTGAATATGAGCAGCAAGGAAATTATTACGATTCTTAAACGCCTGGATATTCCTGTGAACAATCACATGAGTGTTATGGAGAATGACACGGTCTCCAGGGTGGAACAATTTTTTAAAGATATCAAAAATAATGCAGCAGCCAAACGTGACGGCGCTGCCGCTTCAAGCGGAGGATCGGCAAAAGCGGCCGCTGCCTCTTCTTCAGGCAGTGAAGGCAAAGCGGGATCGAAATCCGCGGCGTCTGCCAGCAATGACCACACCGCTATAACAAGCGCGAGTAACAACAAAAATCAATCAGAAAAGCAGGTAAGCATGAATAACAATAAAACGCCAAATCAAACGAAGAGCGCCGGAGTGGCGACACAGACCAGAAATAGTCAATCTAACGGAAACAGTCAGAATAACAGCGGAAATCGACCATCTTCCCAAGGTGGAGATCGTCAAGGTTCCGCACGTCCGCAAGGACAAAATAACCGTCCGAACCAGGGCGGCGGTCAAAACCGCGGCGGCCGCCCAACTCAGGGTGGAGGCCAAGGCGGAAGCCGTCCGTCGCAAGGTGGCGGACAGGGGGGTACAAACCGTCCTCAGTCCTCTGCAAACCGCAGCGGCGGAGATGCCTCTCGTTCAGGCTCCGCGCAGGACAGACCAAGACGCGATGGCGGTGGCGGCAATAACCGCGGCGGCGGCCAGAAACGTTTTGAAGATGGCAACAAAGGTGGTTTCCGCGGGGGCAACAACCGTGGCGGCAATAACCGCGGCCGCGGCGGAAGAGGCGGTCAGCAGCAGGAAAGACGCGAGAAGATCGACAATACGCCTAAGAAAATCATCGTCCGCGGTGAAATGACCGTAGGCGAAACGGCTAAACTGCTCCATAAAGATGCTTCCGAAGTGATCAAGAAGCTTATCTCCTTAGGCGTTATGGCGACGATCAACCAAGAGCTGGATATGGATACAATTCTGCTTCTTGCTGGTGATTTCGGCGTGGAAGTAGAAGTCAAAATCCCGGTTGAAGACGACCGCTTTGAAACTGTAGAAGAAAACGACGACCCGGCCGATTTGGAAGTTCGTCCGCCAGTCGTAACGATCATGGGTCACGTTGACCATGGTAAAACGACTTTGCTGGATACTATCCGCTCTACCAGCGTAACCGCTGGCGAGGCCGGCGGCATCACCCAGCATATCGGTGCTTATCAGGTCGAAATTAACCATAAGAAAATCACGTTCCTCGATACACCGGGCCACGAAGCCTTTACGGCTATGCGTGCGCGTGGTGCCCAGGTAACGGATATGACGATTATCGTGGTAGCGGCCGATGACGGCGTTATGCCGCAGACCGTCGAAGCGATCAACCATGCGAAAGCGGCAGGCCTGCCGATTATCGTAGCGGTCAACAAAATCGACAAACCGGGCGCTAATCCGGACAAAGTTAAACAGGAACTTACGGAATATGAACTGGTTCCGGAAGAATGGGGCGGCGATACGATCTTTGTTAACGTTTCTGCTAAACAGAAGCTCGGAATTGAAGAACTGCTCGAAATGATTCTGCTGGTAGCAGAAGTGAACGAATACAAAGCTAACCCTAACAAACGTGCCAGAGGTACGGTTATCGAAGCCGAGCTGGATAAAGGCCGCGGTCCTGTAGCCCGCGTGCTCGTACAGCACGGTACGCTGAAGATCGGTGACGCGTTTGTAGCCGGCAACTGCTTCGGACGCGTGCGCGCCATGGTCAACGACAAAGGCCGTCGTCTGAAAGAAGCAGGACCTTCTACTCCGGTAGAAATCACCGGTTTGACTGAGGTTCCTGGCGCGGGCGATCCGTTTATGGTGTTCGAGGATGAGCGCAAAGCGCGTTCCATCGCCGACAAACGTTCGATCACTCATCGTCAGTCCGAACTCAGCAGCAATACCCGCGTTACGCTGGATGATCTGTTTAATGCGATCAAGGAAGGCGAAATCAAAGATTTGAACGTAATCATCAAAGGTGACGTTCAGGGTTCGGTTGAAGCCTTGAAGAGCTCCCTCGCCAAGATCGAAGTTGAAGGCGTACGCGTTAAGATCATTCACAGCGGTGCAGGTGCAATCACTGAATCCGATATTATCCTGGCGGCAGCTTCCAACGCTATCGTAATCGGCTTTAACGTTCGTCCGGAAGCTCAGGCGAAAGCGACAGCTGAGCAGGAGAAAGTGGATATTCGTCTGCATCGCGTTATCTACAACGTGATCGAGGAAATCGAACAGGCGATGAAGGGCATGCTGGATCCGGTCTTCAAGGAATCCGTTATCGGCCATGCCGAAGTGCGTAACACCTTTAAAATCAGCAAAGTCGGAACGATTGCCGGTTGTATGGTTACCTCCGGTAAGATTTCCCGCTCTGCCGAAGCCCGCTTGATCCGCGACGGCATTGTTATCTTTGAAGGCAAGATCGATTCCCTCAAACGCTACAAAGACGATGCCAAAGAGGTTGCACAAGGTTACGAGTGCGGCATTACGCTCGACGGCTATAACGACCTCAAAGAGGGCGACACTATCGAGGCATTCATTATGGAAGAGGTTAAACATTAATCTCGGCTATTTTCCGGGGAACGCTTGGACATGATATTTAAAAATGCGGTTTGACCGCTTTGATGAGCACCGGCTGAAAGTACGGCCGGTGCTTTCAAGATAGATAAAGAGGTGTTATTGATGGCAAATAATCGTCCTGGCCGTGTTGGCGAACAAATCAAAAAGGAGCTCAGCCTGCTGATTCAAAGCGAGCTGAAAGACCCGCGCATCGGTTTCGTAACCGTAACGGGCGTTGATGTGACCAACGATTTGTCTCAGGCTAAAGTTTACCTCAGCGTGTTTGGCAGCGAGGAAGAGAAACAGGCGTCACTCAAAGGCATTGAAAGAGCCAGCGGATTTCTGCGCAGTGAGCTTGGGAAATTAATCCGCTTGCGTCATACGCCGGAGCTGATCTTCAAATTCGACGAATCGATCCAATACGGCAGCCATATTGAGAAGCTGCTCGGCGAGATTACGAAGGAAGATAAATAAAAGGTAATAAAGGAGAGGGCTATGCAGATTAGCGAACCGGAATTCCAGAGTGCTGTTGATTACATCAAGAAGCACGACGATTTTCTTATCGTATCGCATGTGCAGCCCGACGGAGATGCAGTCAGCTCTACCCTTGCGGTAGGCTGGCTTCTCTCATGTCTGGGCAAAAATTATGTTATGGTCAATGAAGGGCCTATCCCGCGCCGGATGTCCTTTCTGTGGCATGCCGATCAAATTGTGGACCTTTCATCGCAGCCTCTTTCACGTACATACAAACACGTGATTTGCGTCGATTGCGCAGATTTCAAGAGAGTGGGCGCAACCATGGAATATTTTGCTGAAGACGCGGTGTTGCTGAATATCGATCATCATCCGACCAATGATGCTTATGGGGCAGTGAATGTTATCGTTCCTGAGGCAGCAGCTACGGCGGAAATTTTATTCGACCTTATAGCGGACGCGGGAGTAGAATTGGATCAAGACGTTGCAACCGCGATCTATACCGGCATGCTGACCGATACCGGCGGTTTCCGGTATTCGAACACGTCGCCGAAGGTGATGGCGATCGCCTCCAAGCTGCTTGAGTATGGAATTGACGGACCCTGGATTTCCGAGCACCTTTTGGAGCAGATGACCTACCCGCAGCTGCGTATTTTATCGATTGCTCTAAATAAGCTGCAGCTCAGCAAAGACGGCAAATTGGCCTGGGTCAGCATCACGGACGCCGATATGCAGGAAGCAGGGGCTATTCATGAGGATCTGGAAGGCATCGTGAATTATCCGCGCAACATTACCGGTGTAGAAGTTGGCATGCTCTTTAAGGTCATCAACGACCAGGCTGTCAAGGTGAGTATGCGCTCGGCCGGCAAGGTTGACGTAGCGGCGGTTGCCCAAAGCTTTGGCGGCGGAGGACATGTTCGGGCCGCTGGTGCCCGGCTGGAGACTACGCTGGAAGAAGCGGTAATTGCAGTTGTAGAGCGGGTGAAACAGGAGTTATGATGGAATACGAAGGCATATTGCCGGTGCTGAAGCCGGCGGGTTTCACTTCCCATGATGTGGTAGCCAAAACGCGGGGCATTCTGAAAATGAAACGGATCGGCCATACCGGAACCCTGGATCCTCAGGTTACCGGCGTGCTGCCGCTCTGCTTGGGCAGGGCGACTCGAATGGTCGAGTATTTGCAGGAGCTGCCTAAAGAATATGAAGCTACCCTGGTGCTTGGTATCGCAACGGATACGGAGGACATGACAGGCACCGTTACCCGTCAGCTTGACGAGGGAGTTCTGGTCAGCCTGGAGCAGGTTAAGCAGGCCTTGGCGAAATTCCAGGGGACCATTTCTCAAGTGCCTCCGATGTATTCGGCGCTGAAGCAGGACGGCAAAAGGCTGTACGAGCTGGCGCGCGAAGGCAAAACTGTTGAACGCAAGGCTCGCGAGGTCACCATCCACGAACTGGAATTGACCGGGTTTAAGGCGGAGCTGCCTTATCCGGAAATTTCGATTCGTGTTTTGTGCTCCAAAGGCACCTACATCCGGACCTTGTGCGTCGATATCGGTCAGGCGCTTGGTGTGCCGGCCGCGATGTCCGTTCTGAAACGGACCATTTCTGCAGGGATTACTGACGACCGCTGTCTGACTTTTGAGGAGATCGCCCGTTATGCCGCGGAGGGTTCACTTCAGCAGCATCTGATTCCGGTCGATCAGGCTGTGTCCCATTTAACAGCCGTCCAGGTTGCGGATGAGAAAGTCAGAGCGGCACTGCAGGGACAGCGCTTGTCTCCTTCAGCTGTCCAGCCGGTTCCGCAGCGGGATGAGGTTATTCGGCTGTATGATCCGGAGCAGCGTTTTCTTGGTATTTACAAACGGGAAGCCGAATCAGGAGCCATTGCTCCGGTTAAAGTATTCGCCCAGAATCAATAGATATAAAGGCTTTTAGCCTAATTCCGCAACGCCGGCCCTCTAGGATGTACGCCGGTTTGCCGGGGACAACTTATTGGAATGCAGGTGAGAGGTTTATGGAAACCGTAAATTTGTCTTATCCGTTATCGGAAAATGTGGTGGAACGTTTTGCGGCTCCGCAGGTGCTGGCCCTGGGTCAGTTCGACGGGCTGCATTTAGGCCATATTAGCGTCATCAAAGCCGCTATTTCTTTGGCAAGGGAAGCTGGTCTTCCCGCCGCAGTCATGACGTTTTATCCGCACCCCAAAGAAGTCATGAAAAAAGGGGATTACGATGGGTATTTGACCCCGCCGGCCGAGAAGGAGCGTCTGCTCCGGGAGCTTGGCATCGATTATTTTTACGTCGTGGAATTTAACGAAGCGTTCTCGAAGGTAAGCCCTGAACAATTTGTGGCCGGCATGCTGCTGCCGCTGAACATTCAAACGGCTGTGATCGGCTTTGATTTTCATTTTGGACACAAAGGCGCCGGAGACGCCGGCATGCTTTGCGAGCTGGGTAAGCCGCAGTTTACGGTACATACCGTTCCGCCTTTTTTAATAGATGGGGAGAAGGTCAGCAGTTCCGGCATCCGAAAATGGCTGCATGAAGGCCGCGTTGATCTTGCGGCTGGCTGGTTCGGGCGTCCTTATCTCGTAAGAGGCAAGGTTATCAACGGAGAGAAGAGAGGCCGTACCATCGGCTTTCCGACGGCGAACGTCGAACCCTCCGAGCATTTTGTTCTGCCGGTAAAAGGCGTATATGCGGTGAAAGCACAGCTTGAAGGTGAGGACCGCTGGCTGCCCGGAGTCATGAACCTTGGGGTGAAACCAACCTTTCATGAAGGGGTGACGAAACCTTCGCTGGAGGTTCATCTGTTCGATTTCAGCCAGGACATCTACGAACATGAGCTTACGATTGAACTCATCTCTTATATCAGACCCGAACGGAAGTTTTCGTCCATCGACGAATTGATTGCGCAAATCGGCCGGGACGCGGATACGGCAAGAGAACTGCTCTCCTAACTTTATCTGCTTATTAAGAGATACAAGTTTACTTTTGCACTTATGTTGTGTTATAATTTTCAAAGTGTTCTTATGGGACACATAACCTTAGCTTGGTTGTCCGTTCTCACCGGCGGCTACGAGGCTAATGGCGATTATAATGAAGGAGGTGAACAGGATGGCATTGACTCAAGAACGTAAAACTCAACTGATCGAAGAGCACAAAACTCACGAGTCCGATACAGGATCTCCAGAGGTGCAAATTGCTATCCTTACTGAGAACATCGTTAACTTGACTGACCACTTGCGTACACACAAGAAAGATCATCATTCCCGCCGTGGATTGTTGAAAATGGTCGGACAACGCCGTAAGCTTTTGGCTTACTTGAAGAACAAAGATGTTAGACGTTACAGTGCATTGATCGAAAAACTCGGTCTGCGCCGCTAATTTTTAACCTTACTTTGGAAGCAGCCTGGTTGCCGCTGTTACCGCTCGTATGAAAGCGAACGGCGGCCTGCCTGGTTGCTTTTTAGCGTAGGCATGAATTACGCCGGTCTTGCAGGAAATAATGGTATAGAACCGAATATAGAAGGTAACCTTTGAAGGAGGGATTTCATGGAGAAGCAAGTGAAAATGCAGCTTGGAGGAAGACCTCTTGTGCTGGAAACGGGCCGATTGGCCAAGCAGGCCAACGCGGCTGTGATGGTACGCTACGGCGAAACGGCTGTACTTTGTACGGTAACGGCGTCTTCGGAGCCGAAAGACCTCGACTTTTTCCCGCTTACGGTCAACTATGAAGAGAAATTGTATGCGGTCGGCAAAATTCCAGGCGGCTTTATTAAACGTGAAGGACGCCCAAGTGAAAAAGCCATTCTGGCCAGCCGTTTGACAGACCGTCCGATTCGTCCGCTGTTTCCGGAAGGATTCCGCAATGACGTACAGATCGTAAACCTGGTTATGAGTGTGGATCAGGACTGCGAACCTGAAATCGCGGCGATGATCGGTACTTCCGCAGCGCTGAGCATTTCCGATGTTCCGTTTAACGGGCCTATCGGTGGTGTAGCAGTAGGGCGGGTTAACGGCGAGTTTGTTATCAACCCGGACATCGCCCAGCAGGAAGCCAGCGACATGTATCTCGTGGTTGCAGGGACTAAAGATGCGATCATGATGGTAGAAGCCGAAGCCAACGAGGTTCCGGAAGAAGTCATGCTGGAAGCGATTATGTTTGGCCATGACGAAATCAAGAACATCGTAGCGGTCATCGAGGAGTTCGCGCAGATTGCGGGCAAGGAGAAGATGGAAGTCAAGCTCCACGCGGTAGATGCGGAAGTGAACCGTGCTGTTCGTGAATTTGCAGCAGAACGTTTGGTAGAAGCGGTGAGAATCGCCGAGAAACATGCCAGACAGGATGCGATCGACGCCATTAACGATGATGCCGTTACTTTCTTTGAGCAAGAGTACATAGAGACTCCAGAGCTCTTGAGCGATGTCAAAGAAGTGCTGCATGATATTGTCAAAGAAGAAGTGCGCCGCCTGATTACGCATGATAAAGTGCGTCCTGACGGTCGTAAGCTTAACGAAATCCGCCCGATTGAATGCGACATCAACCTGCTGCCGCGTACGCACGGCTCCGGCTTGTTCACACGTGGACAAACCCAGGCTCTCAGTATTTGTACGCTTGGCGCGCTTGGTGATGTGCAGATTCTGGACGGTATCGATCTGGAAGAAACCAAACGCTTTATGCACCACTACAATTTCCCGCCGTTCAGCGTAGGCGAAGCTCGTCCGCTCCGCGCACCTGGCCGCCGCGAAATCGGTCATGGCGCTTTGGGTGAACGTGCGCTGTCCAAGGTTATTCCTTCCGAAACGGAATTCCCTTACACAATCCGCCTTGTTTCCGAGGTGCTCGAATCCAACGGTTCGACTTCCCAGGCTAGTATCTGTGCCAGCACGCTGGCTATGATGGATGCTGGCGTACCGATTAAGGCTCCAGTAGCCGGTGTAGCAATGGGTCTGATCAAAGACAAAGATCATGTGTCCATCTTGACTGACATTCAAGGCATGGAAGATCATCTCGGCGACATGGACTTTAAAGTGGCCGGTACAAGAGAAGGCGTAACCGCTATTCAGATGGACATCAAAATCGACGGCATCGACCGCCAGATTTTGAATGAAGCGCTGGAGCAGGCGAGAGAAGGCCGGATGTTCATTTTGGATAAAATGACGGAAGTCATTTCCAAACCAAAAGAAAATCTGTCCCCTTATGCGCCTAAGATTATGGTTATGCAGATCAATCCGGACAAAATCCGCGACGTGATCGGTGCAGGCGGTAAAGTTATCAATAAAATTATTGAAGACACCGGCGTGAAGATCGATATCGAACAGGATGGCCGTGTATTTATCGCTTCCTCCAACCCGGAAATGAACGATAAAGCCCGTGCAATCATCGAAGGTATCGTGAAGGAAGTAGTAGTCGGCGAAATTTATACCGGTACGGTTAAACGTATCGAGAAGTTCGGCGCATTTGTGGAGATTTTGCCGGGTAAAGACGGTTTGGTGCATATCTCGCAATTGTCGACAGAACGTGTAGGCAAGGTAGAAGATGTAGTTGCCATTGGTGATGTAATTACGGTAAAAGTTACCGAAATCGATCAGCAGGGCCGCGTCAACCTTTCCCGTAAAGCTACGCTGACACCGGAAGCGGTTAAACAAGACTAAACCTAACATTGCCAGTTATCCGCAGGGTGACCGGGAAAGAAAGAGGCAGAACACAGATTCTGGCTCTTTTTTTACGTGCCCGTTTATAAGTGTCCACCGTTAAGAGCTTCCTCGCCGATTCATAATCCCCCCGTGACCAACATAATAATGGGACATACAGGTGAAAGGGAGAATGATCGGTGAATCGAAAGAGGGGAACGGCGATAGCGGTTGTGGCGGGAGCAGGGGCGATTCTTCTGCTCGGACAAGCAGGGGGAGTGCGTGAGTTTATTCAAGAGGGCTGGTATTCAGGCGGGCAGCCGAAGGCTGAAGCTGTATGGGCTATGCAGCCTGAAGATGAACAGGGGCAAGCGGAAGCAGATCTGAAGCGGGAGATTGAGACTGAGGCGCAGAAATTAAATGAGCAGCCGATTGATGCCGTCGTCGACCGCGTCTGGAAAGCCATTCCGGGCTATAACGGACGTGAAGTGGATGTTGAGGCCACGTATCAAAGGACGATAGAGAAACGGAAGCTGGCAGAGCCGGGAAGTGCCGATGCATCGAAGATTTATTATGTCTACCGGGAAATCAAACCGCAGAAGTCGCTGGAGGATTTGGGGCCTCAGCCTATTTATAAGGGGAATCCGCATAAGAAAATGGCTGCCCTGATGATCAATGTTGCCTGGGGCAACGAGTACATAAAGCCGATGCTGGATACGCTGGAACAAGAAGGGGTTAAGGCTACTTTCTTCCTGGATGGAAGCTGGCTGAAGAAAAATCCCGAAATGGCCAAGGAAATTCAGGCCCGCGGACACGAAATCGAAAATCACGCTTATTCGCATCCGAACATGAGCCAGCTTAGCAAGGAACGGGCGACACTCGAGATCGTCAAAACTAAACAGCTGCTCAAGGACACGCTGGGAGTCAATAATACCTGGTTTGCCCCGCCTTCAGGCGATTTCAATCAACGTACGGTAGAGATTGCGGCAGCGCAGGGGCTGAAAACCGTCCTTTGGACGGTCGATACGGTCGATTGGAGAAATCCTGATCCAGGTTCAGTCGTTACCAAGATTTCCAGAAAAGCCGAAGCGGGATCACTCATCCTGATGCATCCGACCGCCTCCTCCAAAGCCTCGTTGAAAGGCATCATCCAGGCGCTGAAATCGAAAGGGCTTAAGCCGGGCACAGTGGCCGAAACCTTATCCCCTGACCGGCTTGATGATCCCGAAGGTTGAGTGCATCGCCTTTTTTTGGTACGATCAGTAAGACGCGCATCGGAAGGGGCTGTTTCGGAAGAGGCTGTTTCGAAAGCGGATGAACGAGAAGCCGGCCGCATGCAATCATAACCAATGGTTTTATTAATTTTGCCGCTGAAGACAGCAGGCAAGGAACTCTAGGAGGTCCTTTCGTGATCAAGACGCAGCTAAACAACGGCCTTAGAGTCGTGATGGAGAAAATTCCGACATTCCGCTCCGTCTCCTTCGGCATCTGGGTGAAGACGGGTTCCAGAAACGAAAAGATCGAGGAGAATGGAATTTCCCATTTTATCGAGCACATGCTCTTTAAAGGCACGGAACGCTTCAGCGCCAAGGAAATCGCAGAGCAGTTTGATGCGATCGGCGGGAACGTGAATGCCTTTACTTCCAAAGAATATACGTGTTATTACTTCAAAGTGCTGGATCAGCATTTGGAGATCGCCATGGACGTTCTTTCGGATATGTTTTTCCATTCCCAGTTTGATGAAGAAGAGCTGAAAAAAGAGAAAAATGTAATTCTCGAAGAAATCTCCATGTACGAAGATACACCTGACGATATGGTGCATGATCTTCTTGCTGAAGCGGCTTATGGCAGCCATTCTTTGGCTTTTCCGATTCTGGGTACAGAGGAACGTCTTCAGCCCATGGATTCCGCCAAGCTGCACCAGTATATGAAGGAGCATTATACGCTGGACAATACGGTCATCAGTATTGCCGGTAATTATAACGACGGGATTATCGAACTGCTGGAGAAATATTTCGGCGGCTTCAACATTTCCGGGGGCGCGCAGCAGCTGGTCGATCCCGATTTCATGGGCGATCTGCGCTTTTACAAGAAAAAGACCGAGCAGAACCATATTTGCTTGACCTTCCCGGGTCTCCCGAGCGGACATGACAACCAATATGCCATGCTGCTGCTGAACAACGCGCTTGGCGGCGGTATGAGCTCCAGGCTGTTCCAGGAAATCCGGGAGAAACGCGGACTCGCTTATTCGGTTTATTCATACCACAGCTCTTATGTGGACAGCGGTTTGTTTTCGATCTATGCCGGAACGGCTCCGAAACAAACCAAAGAGGTTTTGGAGCTAACGAAAGAGCTGCTGCTCGAGGTTCGTGACAAGGGTTTGACCGAAGACGAGCTGCACAAAGGCAAGGAACAGATGAAAGGCAGTCTGATCCTGGGATCGGAAGGGACAGGGAGCCGTATGAACCGGCTGGGCAAAAACGAATTGATGCTGGGCAAACACTACACCTTGGACGAGATCATCAGCCGCATTGAAGCGGTTAAAATGGAGGATGTCCAGGAGGTTATCGCCCGCATGTTCAAGCAGCCTTTTGCGCTTGCCATGGTTGGGTCTTCGGACAAAGTAATATCAGGATTAAGGAGAGATGAGCTTGTCGTATCTGGTACAAATTAATCGCCTTCCGGGCAATGAAGATATTGAACTTCCCCGTAAAATGTCTGAGCTGGCCTCGGGTTTTGACCTTTATGCCGCTGTAGCGGAAGATTTCGTGCTGCAACCGGGCGAACGCGGACTTGTGCCGACCGGCTTTGCGCTGGCGATGCCGGCCGGTTTGGAAGCCCAAATCCGTCCGAGAAGCGGACTGGCGCTTAAAGCGGGCATAACCTGCCTGAACACGCCGGGAACGATTGACGCCGATTATCGTGGAGAGATCAAAGTGCTGCTAATCAATCTCGGGCAGGAGCCGTTTACAATCAAACGCAGCGAGCGGATCGCGCAAATGGTGTTCCAGACCGTACCGGCTGTAGAGCTTCAGCAGGTGGACGTATTGTCTGAAACCGTACGCGGCAGCGGCGGGTTTGGCCACACTGGCCGAAATTGATTAGATTATTTTGGATTATTCATGTAAATGGATCGATGAAACCGTCTGTGCGGTCAACGAAACTGTTGACTGTCAGGCGGTTTTTTTGTTGTCCAAGGAAGTGAGCTTGTGATCCGGATCCTGGACCTCATCTTATCTTCACTCAGGGCGCTTCACCCCTGGACGTTTAGCTGCATAAGATACATCGATTAAGTTAGTCTGAAGGGAGTGACATCCTATAATGCTTACCGGACTGACGATTGTATTTCTGGGTGGCGATGCGCGCCAACTGGAAGTGATTGGTAAGTGCACCGAACAGGATGCTACCGTCAAGCTTGCGGGGTTCGATCAGCTGCAGCCGCTGCCTCAGGGAGTTACGGGGGGGAAGCTGACCGAAGATCTGATGTCGGAAGCGGATGTGCTCATTTTGCCCGTACTCAGCTGCAGTGACACCGGAGTCATAAGCACCTCATTCTCAGAAGAGAAGCCGGTGCTTAAAGAGGAGCTGATCGCTGCGCTTCCCAAGCATGCTTTGATCTATACAGGTGTGGCGAAGCCTTACCTGCTTAAGCTGTGCGAGAAGTACGGCATAAAGGTCATTCAGGTGCTGGACCGGGACGATGTTGCGATTTACAATTCCATTCCTACTGCTGAAGGCGCGCTGATGCTGGCGATACAAAATACCGATATCACCCTGCACGGTTCAACAAGTGTAGTGCTTGGCATGGGCAGGACAGGATTTACGATGGCAAGGACGCTGCAGGGAATCGGAGCCAGGGTGAAGATGGGCGTCAGAAGGAAGGATCATTTTGCTAGAGCGGAAGAGATGGGCTGGAACCCTTTTCTGACGCAGGATTTGGCCGATGAGGCGAGCGGCGCTGACTTGATTTTTAATACAATTCCGAATATGATTATCACAGCACAAGTCCTATCAAAATTATCGCCAAAGGTAGTCATTATCGATCTTGCTTCCGCCCCGGGCGGCACCGATTTTCGGTTTGCCGAGAAACGGGGCATCAAAGCGATTTTGGCGCCAGGTCTACCCGGAATTGTCGCTCCCCGAACGGCCGGAATTATTATGGCCAATTGTATTTGTCAGTCATTGGAAGAGGAGTTAACGACACGGGGGGATGAATGGTGAATTTTGAAGGCAAAACGGTAGGCTACGCGCTTACGGGTTCACATTGTACGCTTGAAGAGGTTATGGAGCAGGTTTCACGTTTTGTGCAGCTCGGGGCCAAGGTCATTCCGATCGCATCGCAGTCCGTAATGACCACGGATACGCGGTTTGGCACCACATTACATTGGCAAAAGCAGTTGAAAGAATTGACAGGGAATGATATCATTTCTTCAATTGTAGATGCCGAGCCGCTTGGACCTAAGAACATGCTCGATATTATTGTGATTGCCCCATGCACGGGGAATACCACAAGCAAGCTGGCCAATGCCATGACAGACAGTCCTGTTCTGATGGCAGCCAAAGGAATGCTGCGCAACCATAAACCGGTAGTAATTGCTATTTCCACTAATGACGGTCTTGGCTTGAATGCAGCTAATATTGCCAAGTTGCTGGCGGCCAAGAATTTTTATTTTGTGCCGTTTGGCCAGGATAATCCGACCGGCAAGCCGAATTCGCTTGTGGCCGACATGAATTTGATTCCGGAAGCTTGCTATGCGGCTTTGCAGGGCAAACAAATCCAGCCGATGCTTGTTCAGCGGGTTCAGGACTGATGAAGATTGCGGCAGCTCGGTGTAACTGCAAAATTCGAATACTATAAACATTAGATAGTTGAGGGGAGACGCACCAGATGAGCAAAACGAGATGGAATGTCGCTGTAGTAGGGGCGACGGGAGCCGTTGGAGAACAAATCATAAAACTACTAGAGAAACGGGATTTTCCGGTAGGAAAGCTTAAGCTGCTGTCCTCCGCCCGTTCAGCGGGAACTGTCGTAACCTTTAAGGGACAGGAAATTGTCGTTGAAGAAGCTCGTCCGGAAAGCTTTGAAGGCATCGACATTGCGCTGTTCAGCGCAGGCGGCGATGTTTCGAAAGAGCTGGCCCCTCATGCGGTTCGCCATGGCGCTGTATGTATTGACAACACAAACGCTTTTCGGATGGACGAAAATACCCCGCTGGTTGTTCCTGAAGTCAACGCTGAGAAGATTTGGGAACATAAGGGCATTATCGCCAACCCGAACTGTTCTACCATTCAAATGGTTGCGGCGCTTAAGCCGCTTTATGATAAGTTTGGTATTGACCGGATTATCGTATCGACCTATCAGGCCGTATCCGGCGCGGGAGCAAGGGCGATCGACGAGATGCATCGCCAAACACGTGAAATT
Organism: Paenibacillus physcomitrellae; assembly: GCF_002240225.1. Lineage (NCBI taxonomy): Bacteria > Bacillati > Bacillota > Bacilli > Caryophanales > Paenibacillaceae > Paenibacillus > Paenibacillus physcomitrellae. Next base: position 155,849 of record NZ_CP022584.1, read on the forward strand.
CTCGAGAATGGCTCCACAACGCCTGACATTCTTCCGGTAGGTTCTCTGCCGGTGAAGCATCAGATTGCGTTTAATGCCATTCCTCAAATCGACAAGTTCCAGGATAACGGATATACCCTGGAAGAAATGAAAATGGTTCGCGAAACGAAAAAAATCTTCGGTGATGATTCGGTTCAAGTGACGGCAACCTGCGTACGTATTCCGGTCGTTTACGGACACTCCGAATCGGTATACGTGGAACTCAAGCAGGATTACGATCTTGAGGAAGTGAAGCAGCTGCTTTCGGCAACGCCGGGAGTCGTGCTGGTTGATGATCCTTCTCAGCAGGCTTACCCGCTGGCTTCTGAGGCTGCTGGTAAAAATGAAGTGTTCGTCGGCCGACTTCGTCGCGATTTGACGAACAGCCGTGGCCTTAATCTCTGGATCGTGTCGGATAATCTCCTTAAGGGAGCCGCTTGGAACGCCGTTCAAATCGCCGAACAATTTGTAGCCAAATCTTAATTTGGGATAAACAAGACCGGCCGAGCAATCGGCCGTTCTTTTCTTCATAACGGCAAAATAAAAATTTTTTATACATCACATTCATGAATCGCAAAATAGGTTTACTTCTGTTGGAGGTTGAGTTCCATGCGTGTTTTGGTGCAAAAGTTTGGCGGCACCTCTTTGGCTACATCGGAAGCGAGAGAATTTGTGCTTAAGCATATAGAAAGAGAATTGGCGGAAGGTTACCGCCTGGTTGTGGTCGTATCGGCGATGGGACGCAAGGGAGACCCCTATGCGACGGACACCCTGCTGGATTTGGCAGCTGCCAACGGCAATGCGCTCCCTCCAAGGGAAAAGGATTTATTGATGAGCTGCGGTGAAATCATATCGGCGGCAACCTTATGCAGCCTGCTTCAAGCGAAGGGGATCTCTTCGACCGTCTTAACCGGTGCGCAGGCCGGGTTCAGAACGGATGATCATTTTGGCAGCGCCCGTATTCTGGATGTCGTGCCGGACCGGATTTTCAAGGAATTTGAAGACAAAAGTGTAGTCATCGTGACCGGATTCCAGGGCGTAAGCGCAAATGGCGACTTCACCACGCTGGGCAGAGGGGGAAGCGACACTTCGGCTACGGCGCTCGGAGCGGCTTTGCGTGCTGAAATGGTCGATATTTATACAGACGTCAACGGTATTCTTACGGCTGATCCGCGTCTTGTCGAAGATGCCAAGCCCTTGACTTATGTCAGCTATGCTGAAATTTGCAATATGGCCCACCAGGGAGCGAAGGTCATTCATCCCCGGGCCGTTGAAATCGCGATGCAGGCCGGCGTTCCGGTTCGTGTCCGGTCTACGTTCAGTGACGAGAAGGGGACGCTTGTCGCCAATCCTGAGGGCTTTAAGGATGTCCAGGCGGGTGTAGTGGACCGTTTTGTGACGGGAATAGCCTATGTCGGCAATGTCACGCAGATCATGGTCGAATCCGGCGAAGGAAGTTACAAACTTCAATTGCAGGTGTTTAAAGCCATGGCAGAGAATGATATAAGTGTAGACTTTATTAATGTTACCCCAACCGGAGTTGTCTATACGGTCTTGGATTATGAGGCTGAGAGAGCAGCCGATAAGCTCAGGGAACTGGGGTTTACACCTAAGATCTTGAGCGGCTGCGCCAAGGTATCCGTCATAGGCGGCGGAATCAACGGAGTACCGGGGATTATGGCCAAAATTGTCGAAGCTCTTGCCGAGAAAGACATTCAGATCCTGCAGTCCGCCGACTCGAACACGACGATCTGGGTGCTGGTTCACAAGGAAGATATGGTGCAGGCCTTAAGGGCACTTCATAAAAAATTTGAGCTTCATATCTAAGCCGATTCATCGGCAGCTTGAAGGAAGTCAAATACAGATTAGGAGGACGAATTGTGGATTTCGGAAGATTAGTGACAGCGATGGTCACCCCATTTGATGAAGCTGGACAAATTGATTGGGATCAGACCGCAAAGCTTATAGATTATTTAGTGGAAAATCAGAAATCCGACACGCTTGTGATCAGCGGGACCACAGGCGAATCGCCAACACTGTCGACCGAGGAGAAGCTGCTTTTGTTCGACTTTGCGGTTAAACATGCTGCGGGCCGCTGTAAAATCATTGCCGGAACCGGCACCAATTCCACCGAGGCATCCATTAAGATGACGAAAGAAGCGGAGAAGCTTGGCGTGGACGGTGCGCTGCTGGTGGTGCCTTATTATAATAAACCGAATCAGGAAGGCATGTTCCGGCATTTTGAAGCCATTGCGACTTCGACGACGCTGCCGATTATGCTATATAACGTTCCAAGCAGAACGGTAGCCAGCTTAAGCACGCAAACAATTCTTCGTTTGGCTGAGATTCATAACATTGTAGCTGTAAAAGAGTGCGCTCCGCTTGAGCAGGTGGCCCAGATTGCTGCAGCTGCGCCTGCCGGCTTCAGAGTGTATTCCGGCGAAGACGCGGCAACGCTGCCGACGCTGGCTGTCGGAGCCCATGGAATCGTTAGTGTCGCGAGTCATATTGCGGGTACCGAGATGAGGGAAATGATCGAAGCTTATTTGAGCGGAGAGGTGCAAAAAGCGGCCAAACTCCATCAGAAGCTGCTTCCGTTATTTAAAGGCTTATTTGAAGCTCCGCATCCGGTTCCAAATCCGGTTGCTGTCAAATTTGCTTTGAATGAACGCGGGCTATCGGTCGGTTCTGTCAGACTGCCTCTTGTTCCTGCAACGGAAGAAGAACAGATTTTTATCCGCTCGCTGCTTGCCTAAATGAATTGCAGAACTTATCCAAATAAAGGTCATGCTGTTAAAAACCGATGCTCCCTTGGGGGCATCGGTTTTTCTGTATCGTGACAAGGTAAGCAGTAGTGGGAGAGAAGGCCGACTTGTGTTTTGACAAAATAATCATGTATAATGGGTTCAAGTGACTGGGTGCGGTATATTTTAGAAATTTAGTATAAGAACAAACTTCCACAGAAAATTCTACATGCGCATTGGGGCCGCCGGCAACGGAAGTTTATTCTTCAACTGCGTTTATGTTGTCTTTTAAGGGGAGTAGGTCCTTTTCTTATATCGTTAAACAAAATATGACGTCCAAATTTATAGGAGGGTTAGATCGTCTTGTCCAAAAAAAATAATAATGACAAACTAAGCATCTTCTCGCTCGGCGGCGTAGCCGAAATCGGGAAGAACATGTACGTAATTCAGTATGCCAATGACATCGTTGTCATTGATGCGGGCCTTAAATTCCCTGAAGAGGACATGCTCGGCATTGACATCGTCATTCCCGACATCTCTTATTTGACCGAGAATCGCGATAAAGTCAGAGGTATCGTACTGACGCACGGGCATGAAGACCATATCGGTGGTTTGCCTTACGTACTTAAAAATTTGAATGTTCCGGTTTATGGAACCAAATTGACACTCGGACTTGTTGAGAACAAATTGAAAGAAGCAAACCTGCTCGGTGAAACGAAACGGATCCTGATTGATGCTGATTCGGAAATTCAGCTGGGCAGCACCCTTAAAGCAACCTTCTTTGCTACAAACCATAGTATTCCGGATTCGGTTGGCGTATGTGTAGAGACTCCGGAAGGCAATGTAGTCCACACCGGTGACTTTAAATTTGATCATACTCCAGTAAACGGTCAGTTTGCGGACCTGCAGCGTATGGCTGAGATTGGCGCACGCGGCGTGCTCGCGTTGTTGTCTGATAGTACCAATGCTGAGAAGCCGGGCTTTACACCATCGGAGAAGAATGTCGGAGTTGTGCTGGATGATATTTTCAGCAAAGCTGCTCAGCGTGTAGTGGTTGCAACCTTTGCTTCCAACGTGCATCGCATTCAGCAGGTGATGGATGCCGCTTACAATACAGGTCGCAAGGTGACCATTATTGGACGCAGTATGGTAAACGTGGTTGGCATTGCTTCTGATCTGGGTTATCTTGAAATCCCGGACGGTTTGATTATTGAACCGGAAGAAGTGAACAAAATGGCTGCTGATCGTGTAGTGATTCTGTGCACGGGTTCTCAAGGCGAACCCATGTCAGCGCTGACAAGAATGGCTCGTTCTACGCATCGTAAAGTGGACATTCTGCCAGGTGACACCGTTATCATCGCAGCTACACCGGTTCCAGGCAACGAGAAATATGTAGGCCGCACGATTGACGAATTGTTCCGTCTTGGCGCAAATGTAATTTACAGCGGTTCCAATTCCGGCGTTCACGTATCCGGACACGGCAGTCAGGAAGAGCTCAAACTGATGCTGAACCTGATGAAACCGAAGTATTTCATTCCGATCCACGGTGAATACCGGATGCTTCGCAGACACGCTTTGCTTGGAGAGAGCGTTGGCGTCGAGCACGAGAACATCTTCCTGGTTGATATCGGCGACGTAGTCGAGATTCAAAACGGAGTGGCCCGCAAAGCAGGCAAAGTACAGTCAGGCAACGTTTTGATCGATGGATTGGGCGTTGGCGATGTAGGTAACATCGTTTTGCGCGACCGCAAGCTGCTGAGTCAGGACGGCATTCTGGTTGTAGTCGTAACACTAAGCAAACAGGATGGCAAAATCGTTTCCGGACCGGATATCATTTCCCGAGGTTTCGTTTATGTTCGTGAATCCGAAGGTTTGCTGGATGAAGCAAACCGGATCGTGAGCAGTACGCTTGAGAAGCTGATGAGCGAGAAAGTCAACGAATGGGCTTCACTGAAGACCAATGTCAAAGACGCGCTTGGACGTTTCCTTTACGAACAAACCCGCCGCAGACCGATGATTCTTCCAATCATTATGGAAGTCAATTAATGTTCGGCTGCCGGAGTTATCACAGACCTCATTCTGCATAACCAGGCACACGAGCCTCTTCTCTATCCTGAAGCATTGGACGGCTTCTTGGGGAGAAGGGGCTTTTTTGCATGCCAGAAGAAATTTGTCGGCATACTAATCGGCGTAACGAAGCCGAAAGGAATGAGGACATGAGCGAACAATTTTTCATGAAAGATACAGAGAATGAAACGCCCGAACCAGCTCCTTCTCCTGTGCCTGCAGCACCTGAAGGGACAGGTTCGCCTGTTGTGGAAGCGATTCAGCAGTTGGGACAAACGACAGTGCCCGCTGCGGAAGGCTCCAATATATACTGCTTGACGATCATTGGACAAATTGAAGGTCATATTATGCTGCCGCCGCAAAATAAAACCACCAAATACGAGCATCTGATTCCCCAATTGGTAGCGGCGGAACAAAATCCGAAGATTGAGGGCATTTTAGTGATGCTCAACACAGTGGGCGGGGATGTTGAAGCCGGATTAGCCATTGCCGAGATGATTTCGTCGCTGACGAAACCAACCGTGACTGTAGTTATTGGCGGAGGCCACAGCATAGGTGTGCCGATAGCTGTTTCCTCCGATTATTCGCTGATTGCGGAAAGCGCTACGATGACTATTCATCCGATTCGGATGACCGGTCTGGTCATCGGGGTGCCGCAAACCTTTGAATACATTGAGAAGATGCAGGAAAGGGTGGTCAAGTTTGTCACCAGCCACTCCGCTATAACGGAGAAGAAATTCAAGGAATTGATGTTCAAAACCGGCGAACTGAACCGGGATATCGGAACGGCCGTAGGAGGCTCGGATGCCGTGAAATACGGACTGATCGACGCCCTGGGCGGGATCGGAGACGCGATGCTGAAGCTGAACAGCTTGATTCAAGCCAAAAAGACACTTTCAGCTCAAGGAGGGCTGACACAATGAGTATTTATACGATTGTGCCGGAAGAAGCGCTGTGGGAAGGGTATGATTCGCAGGAGAACTACGCGGAGCTGGAGCTCGGAGGTGTTCTCATGCAGGTGCGCTTGGAAGCGGATCATAGAGCTACCATTGTCCGTTTGCTTCGCTGCGGTTTGGAGGATTATTTGAATCCGGCCTATGCGCCAGGCCAAGAGATCGCCTTTATGCCGGTGATCATGAAAAAGCCATAACGGCGCGGGATTCCTCTAGGTACCCTCCGGAGAATATGGTATAATATTCATCTGGAGGTGTTCCTGTGGCCGGTAAGAAACGCAAGAAAAAGAAATCAGCATTAACCCGAACATTGAAATATGAAATCTACGGGATCATCCTGATCACTCTGTCAATTATCGCATTGTCGGGAGAAGCGGCGGTCGGCAGATCGTTGTCCAAAATGGCAGCCTTGCTGCTAGGCAAATTTTATTTTGTTATTCCGCTTATCGGCATTTATGCCGGATTAACGGTAATGATTCAACGACGCTGGCCCAATAAATGGACAAGCAGAAAGAGCGGCCTGGTACTGGTCGTCTTGTCTTTTGCCTTGATGAGTACGATTTCCGCTATGGAATTAAAGCTTGCGCCTGTAGGGGCATTAACGCCAAGTCATATTTTTAACCAGACCCGGATTGATTTGCAGCAGGCTTTAAGTTTGCCTGGATATGGCGGAGCCGTATCTATCTTCAAACTGGATATCAGCGGCGGATACATAGGAGCGGCAGAATTTGCGCTGCTCAGCATGCTGTTTGGCCTTACCGGCAGCAAGCTGATTTTAATTGTGATGTTTGCTATCAGTTTTATGCTTATTACGAATTTGTCGGTAGTAGAACTTGGACGGCTGGTACGGACAAGGGTGTTCAACCTGGGAGAGTTAATCTCCCGAAAATTAAGGTTGTTAAGGGCTGTTCCGGCCGGTCAGAAACGGAAAACGAAACCAGCCGTTAAAGCGGCAGCTCCCCCCCAGTTTGATCTGGACGATGACGACGAAGATTATGATCCGGAATCCGAGCTTCCGGCAGCTCCTGCAGCAGCCAAGAAGCCGGTTTTCTTCCAGCTTCTTGGTTTTAAAGGAAATCAGCAGGAGCAGGCCCCGCTGGATGAAGCCGATTTTGATGCTTCTTTTGAGGAGCAGGGCTCTCCAGCCATTATAACGGGTCCAGCTTCTAATCCGGTGGACTGGAATGAGGTCAAGTTCAGCGGCATGGATCAACCTGCTGGGCATGTAGGGGCTATAGGATCTGGAGGGAGTGAAGGATCAATAGGACCTGCCGTCGAGCTGACCCCGCAGCAGGAGAAAGAACGGGGGCTGATTATCCGTGACTTCTTTGATCAAATCCGCAAGGAAAATGGAGATGAAGCAGAGGATCATGAAGATGAATTCTACTCCTCAGCACTGAATACAGGTCCCGCTAACCATGGCGGCTCATCACCAGCCTTAAGCGACACGGAGCCTGAAGGATTTGAAGACGCGGAACCAGGTAGCTGGGAGCCGGGAGAATCGCAGGACGGACAAGAACCTGGAGTTTCGAGCGGGGATTTTGAAGACGTGGAACCGCTGGATCATACAGGTTCTGCCGCTCCTACTCCTAACAGGGAAGGGGCCGGAGATGATAGTGGAGCCGGTAACAATCCGGCACAGCCCGTTCCGGTTGACCCGCCAAAACCGCCGCCAAAACCTTATAAGCTGCCGCCTTTCCGCCTGCTGGCCAGACCGAGCGACGGGAACAAGGGCGGAGATCAGGCCGACTATATGAATACGGCCAGGAAGCTGGAGGCTACACTGGAAAGCTTTGGCGTCAGAGCCCGGGTGCTTGAGGTTGTACGCGGGCCTGCGGTGACGCGTTACGAAATCCAGCCGGATATCGGAGTCAAGGTAAGCCGGATCGTCAATTTGACGGATGATATTGCGCTTGCTTTGGCAGCCAAAGATATTCGGATGGAAGCGCCGATTCCCGGCAAGTCTGCCATCGGCATTGAGGTGCCGAACAGCGAGGTCTCCATAGTGACGATGCGGGAGGTTATGGAAACCTCGACCTTCCAGAAAGCGGAGTCCAAGCTGTCGATCGCTTTTGGCCGGGATATATCAGGCCAGACCATTGTCGGCAATCTGGCCAAGATGCCCCATTTGCTCGTTGCCGGTGCAACCGGCTCGGGGAAATCCGTTTGTATTAACGGGATTATCACCAGCATTTTGTTTAAAGCGAAGCCGGATGAAGTGAAATTTATGATGGTCGATCCCAAAATGGTCGAGCTGAATGTATATAATGGCATTCCGCATTTACTGGCGCCGGTCGTTACGGACCCGAAACGGGCTTCGCTGGCGCTCAAGAAAATTGTTGTCGAGATGGAGAAACGTTATGAGAAGTTCTCCAAATCGGGCACACGGAATATCGAAGGCTATAACAACCTGATGAAAGATAACCCTGACGCGATCCTTCCTTATATTGTGGTGATTGTGGACGAGCTCGCGGATTTGATGATGGTTGCTGCAAATGACGTGGAAGACGCCATTGCGCGTCTGGCCCAGATGGCGCGGGCAGCCGGCATTCATTTAATCATCGCTACCCAACGTCCGTCTGTTGACGTTATTACCGGTGTAATCAAAGCCAACATCCCGTCCCGAATTGCCTTTGGCGTATCCTCGCAGGTTGATTCACGTACAATCCTTGATATGGCCGGAGCTGAGAAGCTGCTGGGCCGGGGGGATATGCTGTTTATGCCGATGGGCGCTTCCAAGCCGGTCCGTGTTCAAGGAGCCTTTATGAGTGACCAGGAGGTCGAAACGATCGTCCAGTATGTGAGCAGTCAGGGACAGGCAGAATATGACGAAAGTCTGGTGCCGGAAGTCGACGATACCCAGCAGGAGATGGAAGAAGTGCTGGATGAGCTTTATGACCAAGCTGTCCAGATTATTCTGGAAGCAAAGCAGGCTTCGGTGTCGCTGCTGCAGCGGAGAATGCGGATCGGATATACCCGGGCCGCACGTTTGATCGACTCTATGGAAGCCCGCGGTATTGTGGGGCCTTATGAGGGGAGCAAACCCCGCGAGGTTCTCGTATCCGTAGAACAATATAATCAAAGCCGGATAAGTTCCTGACTACCGGTGTAACCAAGCCGTTCAGCATTCACCTGCTGAACGGCTTTTTTTGTTGAAACCAATAAGTTTCCACCTCGCTGCAAACCCTTATGAATGAAGCGCCTGAGGGCTTCGGGGAACAAAGGACCGTCTCCCCGCTCGCCGGGTGATTTTGCTTGCTTTAGCTTTAAATTGATGCATAGGAACGGGAAGGGGTTGTCATACTAAAGTTACCCACACTTGGTTAAACCACAGAGAAAGGTAGAGCTAAAGCGTATGACAAACATGAAAAACTGGATTTCAGCCGGTTTGATGCTTACTCTCGTCGGCATGGTTTTGGGATCGTTATATTTCCATCAGCCTGCAAGCAGCGCTGCGCAACAAGGTCAGCCTGTTTCCGATCAGTCCAAGCCTGCGTTCACATCCCAGGTTATGCAGACGGGCGCCTATGGCCAGGATGTATACGAATTGCAAGGCCGACTTAAGTTTCTTGGTTTCTATAAAGGCGACCTGGATAGCCATTACGGCACAACAACCCGCGATGCCGTTTATACGTTCCAGAAACAATTCGGCATGAAGCCGGACGGCATAGTTGGGGCTAAGACGAAATTAAAGCTTTATAACGCTACGAAAAACTGGAAACCCGAAGCTTCCTCCTATAACCCGAATCCGAATCAGGGAGCAGCTGCCGGCAATAATCAAGCCGGAGCGGAGGGAACAACGAATGAGGCGCCGGCTGGCGGAAAATCTGAAGACGCCTCTTCATTAGGTTCAGCTAACGCTTTGAATTTGACTGAAAATGATCTAAAGATCATGGCCAATGCCGTCAACGGTGAAGCTCGGGGCGAACCGTTCGAAGGTCAGGTAGCGGTAGCTGCCGTTATTCTGAACCGTGTGAAATCGCCAAGTTTTCCTAACACGGTTTCTGGCGTTATTTTTCAGCCAGGTGCATTTACCGCAGTAGCGGATGGTCAAATCTGGCTTACGCCTAACGAGTCATCCGAGAAAGCTGTCCGTCAGGCTCTGAACGGCTGGGATCCTTCCGGCGGATGTTTGTATTACTTCAACCCGGAGACAGCAACCTCCAAATGGATTTGCAGCCGTCCTCAGGTGAAGACGATTGGCAAACATATTTTTTGCATGTAACCATGCTTGGGCAGAAGCAGCCGGGAGTTCATCTTGGTTGCTTCTTTCCTGTTAATTGGTATAGAATGGAACTACTTTCGGGACCATCTTAAAACAGTCTTTTGAAAAGGGGTTTTGACTCTTGACAACGATGCAGTTTGAACGAGGCGAAGCGAATCATATCCGGATTCATGTGCTGCCAACTAAACGCTTCAAAACATTTGCCGTCTCACTTTACGCCGGCATACCACTAAAGGAAGAACTCGTCACACCAACGGCTTTGACACCGTTTGTACTGCGCAGGGGGACGTCCTCCTATCCGGAAACGACCCTTTTCCGCGAGCAGCTCGAGCATATGTACGGCGCCGGATTCGGTTTTGACGTATATAAACGAGGTAATTATCAGATTATTACGTTCCGTATGGATACGATCAATGATTCATTTGTGAAAGCCGAAGATTCCCTTTTGGAGCAAAGCTTTGCTTTCCTGGGGGAGGTAGTGACCCGGCCCCTTACCGAAAAGGGGGCGTTCAGAGCTTCCTATGTGAAAGCGGAGAAAGACAATGTGCGCAAGAAGCTGGAATCCATCATTAATGATAAAGCCAGATACGCTGCGGAACGCTGCATGGAGGAAATGTTCAAGCAGGACGTTTACCGCCTGAACCCGCTTGGGAGCCGTGAGAAGCTGGAGAACATTACTGAGCAAAGTCTGTACCAAGCTTATGAGCAGTGGCTGCAGCAGGCCCATTTAGACCTTTATGTGGTCGGAGACACTTCTTTGGAAGAAGTCACTTCTTTAGTAGAGGAGCATTTCTCGCTGAAACGCACCTCCACTCCGGCATATGCCCATGAGAAGGTAGAGTTTGAGCCAAGAGAAGTGAACAGCGTAACCGAGCGGTTGAACGTGAATCAAGGCAAGCTCAACATGGGGCTTCGGACGCCGATCACCTATGGGGATGATCAATACGCTTCAGCATTGATGTACAGCGGGATCCTAGGAAGTTATCCGCATTCCAAGCTGTTTGTTAATGTTCGTGAGAAAGCCAGCCTGGCTTATTACGCTTCTTCCCGCTACGACGGGCATAAAGGTTTGGCCACTATCCAATCGGGAATTGAAATCCAAAATTATGAGAAGGCGCTGGGCATCATTAAAGAACAGCTTGAAAGCCTGCGTCAAGGCGAGATCAGCGAACTTGAAATGAGCCAGACCAAAGCGATGATCCGTAACCAGCTGCGGGAAATGCAGGATTCGGCGTTTGAGATGATCGCTTACGATTTCAACCGCGTCTTGTCCGGTAAGGACCGTCCGGCGGAGCAGCTGCTGGAGCAGGTCGAAGCCGTTACCAAGCAGGATATCGTCGATGCGGCGCAAACCTTCCATTTGGATACGATTTATTTCCTGACAGGACAGAAGGAGGAATAACCGGTGGAGAAGATTACTTACGATAAACTTCAGGAAACGCTCTATCACGAGAAAATGGAGAACGGGCTTGAGGTATATGTACTGCCGAAGCCCGGTTTCTCAAAAACTTACGCCACCTTCTCAACCAAATACGGCTCAATTGACAATCATTTTAAGGTCGAAGGCCAAGATGAAGTGAAGGTTCCGGACGGGATCGCTCATTTCCTGGAGCATAAAATGTTTGAGGAGCCGGAGGGGGATATTTTCTCCACCTTTGCTTCCCATGGCGCTTCCGCCAACGCTTTTACGAGCTTCAATCAGACCGTTTATTTGTTTTCGGCGACAGATCATGTATACGAGAACATTGAGACGTTGGTCAATTTCGTTCAAAATCCTTATTTCACCGATCAGAACGTGGAGAAGGAAAAAGGGATTATCGGACAGGAAATCAACATGTACCAGGACAATCCGGACTGGCGTGTTTATTTCGGATTAATCGAAGCTTTCTATAAAGTACACCCGGTTCATATTGATATTGCCGGCACGGTCGAATCAATCGGCACTATTACAAAGGAGACTTTGTACACCTGCTACAATGCTTTTTACCATCCTAGCAACATGCTGCTGTTTGTCGTTGGTGGCGTTGACCCCGAGCAGGTGCTTAAGCTGATCCGTGACAATCAAGCGGGCAAGGATTACAAGCCGCAGGGCAGTATCGAACGGCTGTTTGAACAGGAACCTGAGGCTGTCGCGGAAGCTAAGAAAATCATCAAGCTCCCGGTTTCGCTGCCGAAATGCCTGTTCGGCTTCAAGGACACTAAGGTGGGCTTGACCGGCGAGGCTTTGATCCGGCGTGATCTGGTCACCAAATTGATGCTTGATCTGCTGTTCGGGTCCAGCACCAAACTGTATCAGAAGCTTTATGACATGGAACTGATCTCAGACAGCTTTGGTCATGAATATAACAGCGACGAGAATTATTCCTTTTCGGCTGTCGGCGGAGATACACGCGATCCGGATCTGCTGCTTTCAACGGTAAAGGAAGAAGTGTCCAAACTCGCGGGCAGCGGCTTTGAACGATCCGATTTTGAACGGGCTGTGAAAAAGAAAATCGGCGGTCATCTGCGCATGCTGAACTCACCGGAAAATATCGCTCACGAATTCACCCGCTACCGCTTCCGCGGCGGCGATTTGTTCTCCGTGGTTCAACTGTACGAATCCATCACGTTGGATGAGGTCAATGAACGCTTGCGCGAGCATGCGGACTGGAACCAGCTGGCGGTATCGCTTGTGGTGAGTCCGGAGTGATCAACGGGGGAGAGAAGAATATCGGTGAAATGACCGTCCTCGTGACGGGGGGAAGCAGGGGAATCGGCGCCAAAATCGCCGAACGTTTTGCCGCGGTTGGCATGAATATTGTCATTCATTACAGCAAGTCGCATGAAGCGGCCAATGAAGTGGCAAGGCGCTGCATGGAGCTTGGGGCTAAAGTTTACACGGTGTCGGCGGATCTGAGAAACAAGGATGACATTGCAAGAATGAAAGCCCGTTTAGAGGATCATGGATTATATCCGGATATTCTTGTGAACAACGCAGGGATTGCCAAATACGGCATGCTCGCTGATGTCACGGAGGATGACTGGGATGAAGTGATGGACGTTAACCTCAAGGGCGTTTTCCTTTGCAGTCAGGCTTTTATACCGTACATGGTCAGCCAGAAATACGGCCGGATTATCAATGTCAGCTCGATTTGGGGCATATCCGGTGCTTCCTGCGAAGTCGTATATTCGGCGGCCAAGGGCGGGGTTAACGCTTTTACGAAAGCGCTGGCCAAAGAGCTTGCTCCTTCCGGAGTTACGGTAAACGCTGTTGCTCCCGGAGCGGTTCAAACAGATATGATGAGCAGTTTCTCGGAGGAGGAAATTAGGCAGCTGGAGGAAGAAATTCCTGCGGGCAGACTTGCAACCGCCGAGGAAATCTCCTCGCTTGTCTATTTTCTGGCGCTGCCGGAGTCCGGGTATATCACGGGACAGATCATCAGCCCAAACGGGGGCTGGATCACCTGATAGCTGCCCGGGCCCAGTCTAGGCTCTCCTTCCAAGCTAAGCAGAAGTCTTGTTTGAAATCAAAGCCTGCTGGCGTTTATTTTACCATCTGCCAAGACCGTGCGGAGACTGCATAAATAAGCTCCATTTATCACATATTACGAGTGTTGACCCATTCCATTCGCTCAAGTGATAGGAGGAGTAAAGCAATGTCATCTGTACTGAATAATTTTGATTCCTGGAAAAAGTTCCTTGGTGAGCGTGTCAAACACGCTGAAAATTCCGGCATGAGTGAAGAAACCATTGCGAATTTGGCTTTTGAAATCGGGGGATTCCTGGAAGATAAAGTAGATCCGCAAAATCCTTCCAACCGTGCGTTGAAAGAACTTTGGGAAGTCGGAGACGATGAAGAGCGCAGAACCATTGCTCGTTTGATGGTAAAGCTGGCCAAGAAACACGCATAAACAGGCGGGATTTCTAATCTGTAACAAATTCCCGCATGTTCTGGCAAGCAAGATCCTGAGTTGTATAGGGTCCATATGCAGCGGAAAGCTCCCGGGAGGGAGCTTTTCGTATGTCCTTAATTTTATACCCCTGCTTGCCTTTCAATACCATTTTCTATATCATTAAAAATGATGTGTTGTTCGTGATCTATAGCGACTTTGATCGAATGGGGAGGAATCATGGCCTTCATTGTCGAATGAAGATTTAGCAGGGGAAAGGGTGTAGATTTTGGGAGAACAACAACAGTGGTATCTGGAATATACCATACATAAGAATCGTCCAGGTCTTCTTGGAGATATCGCCTCTATGCTGGGGATGCTTGAGGTGAACATTTTAACCATCAACGGTGTTGAAGGGAAAACCCGGGGAATGCTGCTGGAAACAGATGATGAGCGAAAAATTGAGCTGCTTGGCGATATGCTGAGAACCGTCAGCAGCGTTACTGTTTCAGCGCTGAGACACCCTAAACTTGTGGACATTCTGGCTGTTCGTCATGGCCGGTATATTGATCGGGATTCAGACGATTTGAAAACTTTCCGTTTTACCCGCGACGAACTTGGGTTGCTTGTTGACTTTTTGGGTGAATTATTTAAAAGAGAGGGTCATCAGGTTATCGGTTTGCGGGGAATGCCAAGGGTGGGCAAGACGGAATCCATCATAGCGGGAAGCGTTTGTGCCATGAAGCATTGGACTTTTGTCTCCTCTACTCTTCTGCGCCAAACGGTTAGAAGTCAGCTTTCTGAAGATGAGTGCAATCCTTCAAATGTATTCATTATTGACGGGATTGTGAGTACTTTGCGTTCTAATGAGAAACACTACCAGCTACTGCAGCAAATTATGTCCATGCCTTCCACCAAGGTGGTGGAGCATCCGGACGTATTTATGAAAGAATCCGAATACACTTATGACGATTTTGACATTATTATCGAATTGCGAAACAATCCGGACGAGGAAATCGTTTATGATACGTTTGTTACCATTTATAACGAGGAAATTTAAAGGCAGATTCAGCCATATTAAAAGCAGGAGGTGATGGTTATGTCAGATTTAGGCCAGCAGCTTAAAGAAGCGCGTTTGGCACGCGGCTTATCGCTGGATGATGTACAAGAAATGACGAAAATTAGAAAAAGATATTTGGAGGCCATCGAGGCCGGTGATTATAAAGTTCTTCCAGGCAGTTTCTATGTCAGAGCCTTTATAAAAACTTACGCGGAAGCCGTAGGTGTGAGCTCGGAAGAGCTGCTTAATGAACACCAGCAAACGGTGCCCTCCGCCGATCCGGAACCGGTTATGGAGCCTGTCCTGCAGCGGAGAAGAACCAAGACGGCTTCTGAAGGGAATTCCAAATGGCTTTCCACCGTTCTTATGTGGTCCTTCCTGGTGATTATTGTTGCGGTTATTTATTTGGTGGTGATCAACAACAAAGGAGACGGGAATCAAACAGCAGATCCTACGCCAGTCACAAGCGGTGAAGTGTCGCCAAGCGATGCGGCAGCTGGGATACCGTCGGCAAGTCCGGATCCGTCCGAGGCGGCAGGCGGCGAAGCTTCGGTTCCGCCGACGGCTCCTCCTGCATCAGATCCCGTGTCCTCGGATGCAGCGGGGAATGCAGACGGTTCGGCTCCTCCGGCAACAGATGGTGTTGTCGTGACACCGGACGGCAAAAAGGGCAGCGCTGTACAGTTTAATGTACAAAGCCCGAAAGGGGCTTCCGTTCCCGTGGTGATCACGGCAAGCGGGGGCAGAAGCTGGGTGGAAGTGCGTAAGGAAGATAGCAGTGGAGAGAAGCTCTTCTATGCTACGATGGAGGACGGTCAAACGATTACCTATGACCTGGACAGCCAAGGGATGTTCATCAAATCGGGCGCCTCTCCGTATACGACCATTACAGTTGGAGGCCAGCCAGTTGTGGACGAGCGTAATACGGCTAAAATTCAATTGAACCTGGTATCTGCGGATGAGGCAGGTTCAACTGAGGGTTCAGCCGCGGGTTCTACCGACGATTCGACCGGTTCAACTAATGATACAACGAACGGTGGAACCGAAACATCAGCCCCATAAGCTCATAAGCTCATAAGCTCGTTCGAATAACCGTTTTCTTCATAGGAAAGAATAAACGTTGCTACTGCTTGGGTCAGCCGGCAATGGATCTTGACTATGAAGAGAGGTGTGCATCGTGATAACAAGCTGGATTTTGGCGGGAATCGGGATCATCGTATCGCTGGTCGGCTACTATCTGACTCCAAATGCTTGGGGTTACGGAATATTGGGATTTGGATTGGCTCATATTGTACTTGGCGTGTTAAATATGTTCAGAACGCCCGAAAGAAGTACACATTGAGGGCAAACTTAACCCGAGCAGGCGCTTTTCTAAACGGAAAAGCGCCTGTTTTGTGTTTGTTCCGGTTTCGCTGTCCTTTCATTCCTGCCAGTTTCAAGAAAATGGACTTGCAGCGTTGTTTTTCCTATAATAGATAACACCACAAAATAGAGAAAAGGAAAGTGATTATATGGCTTCAGAAAGCTCATTTGATATTGTTTCCAAATTTGATATGCAGGAGCTCACCAACGCGATTAATCAGACGGAACGGGAAATCGACAACCGTTTTGATTTCAAGAACAGCAAAAGCAGCTTGACACTTGAGAAGGACGCTCTGGTTATTGCATCAGATGATGAATATAAGCTGGGAGCAGTCATCGATATTTTGCAGTCCAAAATGATCAAACGCGGCCTGCCGATCAAAAATCTCGATTACGGCAAAGTAGAACCGGCATCTCTGGGAACCGTCCGTCAACGGATCAAGCTTAAGCAGGGCATTGAACAGGATGTGGCCAAGAAAATCAATACGCTCATTCGGGATTCGAAGCTGAAAGTAAAAAGCCAGATCCAAGGAGACTCGATCCGAGTTACTGGTAAAAGTAAAGACGATCTTCAATCGGTTATGGCCTTGCTTAGAAATGCCGACATACAGCTCGATCTCCAATTTACGAACTTTAAGTAGTCATCGGCCTTTAATTGGTTTAAGAAAGTTTGTAAAGATCTCCTCCACTGGATATTTTGACTCTGATTTTGCCGTATATTATACTTGTTAGGATATATTTAGGGTGGTTTAATAATTTGCATCATTGGGGGAAAACATCATGAACGGCTTAGGGTCGAGAGAAGCAAGGACAAGTAAAGTCCGGAACTTTTACGGGGAGGATGAGTTGTGAATTTACCGAATAAAATAACGTTGTCCCGGATTTTTCTAATTCCGTTGATGCTGGTATTTCTGCTGATCGACGAGAAGAATTTCAGCAGCCTGGATTGGGGAAATTATAGTCTGCCTTTAAACCAGCTGATTGCAGCGCTGCTGTTTATTCTGGCGGCGAGCACAGACGGAATTGACGGCTATTTGGCACGCAAGAACAATATGGTGACCAATTTGGGCAAGCTGCTGGATCCTCTTGCGGACAAGCTGCTGGTTGCAGCGGTTTTGGTTTCCTTGACCGCGATGGGCAAATGCAGCGCATGGATATCCGTCATTATCATCAGCCGGGAGTTTGCAGTAACGGGGCTGCGTGAGGTTGCGCTGCTGGAGGGCTCCGTCATTGCGGCAAGCAAGTGGGGCAAAGCCAAAACAATAACGCAAATTATCGCGATCAGCGCTTTGCTGCTGAACAACTTCCCGTTTGAATGGATAAACATTCCGTTTGACGATATTGCGATCTGGCTTGCGGCGATTATTACGATCTACTCGGGCATCGACTATTTTGTGAAGAATAAAAGCATTCTTTCTTTCTCAAAAGTTTAAGACATTAAGGAACGCTTCACTATTTGCAGCAAAGGGGTTGGACAGAAGTGAAAGCCGAAATTATCGCTGTCGGAACCGAGCTTCTGCTTGGTCAAATTGTAAACAGCAACGCGCAGTATTTATCTCAGGAGCTGGCCGCTCTTGGTATTGATGTTTATTTTCAGACCGTGGTTGGCGACAATATGAACCGTCTCCAGCAGGCCATTCGTACAGCACAGGAACGGGCAGACATCTTGATCTTTACGGGAGGTTTGGGACCTACTCAGGATGATTTGACTAAAGATGCTCTGGCTGCCGTACTCGGACGTTCTTTACATCTGGACCGGCTGGCGCTGGATCACGTTGAGCAGTTCTTTAAAGACCGCTCCCGCCCTATGACTGAGAATAATAAACGTCAAGCGTTGTCGATTGACGGCGCCACACCGCTTCCGAATTCAACCGGCCTTGCGATCGGCAATGCTTTGTCGGAAGACGGCAAGTTTTACATACTTCTTCCAGGCCCGCCTAAAGAACTGATGCCGATGTTCGAAGAACAGGTCAAGAACTGGATTCTTCAGCAGGTGCTTACTGAGGAGCAGCCTTTATACTCCCGCATGTTGAAGTTTGCCGGTATAGGTGAATCTGCGCTGGAAACAGAACTGATAGATCTTATAGAAGGACAAAGCGATCCGACTCTTGCTCCATATGCGAAAGAAAGTGAAGTTACGGTGCGAATCTCTACCAAGGCTTCGTCGATTACAGAAGCGGAGCAGAAGTTGGATGCTCTGGAAGCTCAGATTCGTTCGAGACTTCCGGAGAATCTTTATGCGAATGAAGATGTGCCAATCGAGAAGGTAATTGTGGATCTTCTGACCGAACATGGTTTAACCGTGGCGATAGCGGAGAGCTGCACGGGCGGACTGCTCATGGGGAATTTGACTTCAATCCCGGGCTGCGCTACCGTTTTCAAAGGCGGGATCGTCTGCTATTCCAACGATATGAAAGAAAAGCTGCTGAACGTTCCCCATGATTTGCTTGAAGGGGAAAATGCTCCTGGAGCAGTCAGCAAAGAAACCGCTGAGGTGCTGGCCGAACAGGTCCGTATGATCATGGATGCCGATTTCGGTTTATCGGTAACCGGCGTAGCCGGTCCGGCTTTTTCCGAACGAAAGCCTGTAGGTCTTGTTTATATTGGTTTGTCGGAACGGGACGGGTCAACCACGACCTTTCAGTTGAATTTGAAAGGAAATCGCGAGACGATCAGAATCCGTTCTGCAAAGTCCATTCTTTATCAGCTGTGGCGTAAACTGAATGAACGGGCTGTCATTAAATAATTAGGAAACGATGGTGGCCTGAGGGGGTTTCAAAATCACTTAGGGTTTTGCAAATCGTATAGTTTTCCTTTATAATGGAATTAGCGGAAGAACCGCAGCAACTTTCTTCAAGATTGCTGCGGTTCTTTTTTTGTGGAATGCCTATGGTTTGTAAGGATACGGGCTCAAGCAAATGAAGGCAGGAGGCGAGCAACTTCAAAAAAACGAATGTATGTTCGAAAAATGCTTGGCAAAAGCTCTAAAACAAGGTATAATTTATATAGGAAAACCGTTTAGCATTTATTCTCATTAAGGATGTGAGCTGATTGTCAGATCGTCGTGCAGCGTTGGAAATGGCGCTTCGTCAAATAGAAAAACAATTCGGTAAAGGTTCCATTATGAAATTGGGAGAATCGACCCACATGCAGGTGGAAATCGTTCCCAGTGGTTCCTTGGCTTTAGATATTGCACTCGGCACAGGCGGATTCCCTCGCGGCCGTATTATTGAAGTCTACGGACCGGAATCCTCCGGTAAAACTACCGTAGCTCTTCATGCTATTGCAGAAGTACAAAAGATTGGCGGACAAGCTGCTTTTATCGATGCGGAGCATGCGCTTGACCCGTCTTATGCCAATAAACTCGGCGTAAATATCGATGAATTGCTGCTGTCCCAGCCTGATACAGGCGAGCAGGCATTGGAGATCGCTGAAGCCCTGGTGCGCAGTGGCGCTGTAGATATTATTGTTATTGACTCCGTTGCGGCACTGGTACCTAAAGCGGAAATTGAAGGTGAAATGGGAGACTCTCATGTGGGTCTTCAAGCGAGACTGATGTCGCAGGCACTGCGTAAATTGTCCGGCGCAATCAGCAAATCGAAGACGATTGCTATCTTCATTAACCAGCTGCGTGAGAAGGTTGGCGTTATGTTTGGTAACCCCGAAACTACGCCGGGCGGACGCGCTTTGAAATTCTACTCTACCGTACGTCTGGACGTACGCCGTGTCGAAACCATTAAAATGGGCAACGATATGGTGGGTAACCGCACCCGGGTTAAAGTCGTGAAGAATAAAGTGGCTCCTCCGTTTAAACAAGCTGAGGTGGACATTATGTACGGCGAGGGTATTTCCAGAGAAGGAAGTATCGTTGATATCGGGGTAGAATTGGATATTGTCGACAAGAGCGGCGCATGGTATTCCTATTCGGGCGAACGTCTGGGCCAAGGCCGTGAGAACGCCAAGCAATTTTTGAAAGAACATAAGGAAATTGCTGATGCCATCGAGCTTAAAATTCGTGAGGCAAGCAGCTTGACTACGGTTGTCCCTGCGCCTTCTGCAGAAGAAGATGAAGCGGATAAACTGGAAGAACAGGCGCTTTTCGAAGCTGAATAAGACATTTTGCGATTCTAGCGCTCTGTGGTTATCTCAGAGCGCTTTTTTGCATGAAATCGAGCAGGGGAGAGGATCCGATGCCGCAGCAGGAAGATCAGTCAGTTGATGTGTTGGCTTCTTTTCCGGAGCATCAACAGTTGGAAATTACCAGTGTGAAGCAGCTTCAGGGCTGGAAAAATAGACAAAGGTACCGGATTTACTTTATGGAGCTCTCCCTGGAAGTGCATGAGAATACGATGATCAAGTTCCGCATGCTGAAGGGCAGCCGCTTCACCAGAACAGAACTGGAAGAGATCGTCCAGGCTGATGAGAAGCAGCAGGCTTATGCGGCGGGACTGGCTTTTTTGGGCCGGAAACCCCGTACAAGGTACGAGCTGACGGTACGCCTCACGGAGAAGGGCTGGGCTGAAGGGGTTGCCGAGCAGACAGCGGACCGTCTGGAGCAGGAAGGGTATCTGGATGACGCAGCGTACGCCGTGGAATGGGCGCAGCAGCGGCTTGAGAGTAAAGGCAAGGGGAAGATGTGGATCCGGCAGGAATTGCGCCAGAAGGGCATCTCCAAGCCTTATATCGAGGCGGCTTTGGAACAGGTGGATGAAGAAACCGAGTTTGAAAGCGCACGGACTATTGCTGAGAAACGCTGGCAGCGCACGAATGGAGAACCGGCCGAGAGGAAACGTAAAGTCGGAGCCTTTTTGATGCGCCGGGGCTTTAAAGGGAGTGTCGTGTCCAAGGTGATTCGGAGCCTGAGTGAAGCGGATGACGATTGGACGTTAAACGAAGAGGCTGATTTCTGATCTTTCCCTGCCAAACAAAGGCGCAGCAACATGTCATAGCTTGACAATTTCTTTCGCGGAATAATAAAATGAACAAGAATCCTATAGACATTTTTCTTTCCAAAATGTAATTTCTATATTGATTCCTATCGTGTGTATCCTGTATTTGCCAATCTTCCGCAGGATATCACCGAAGAAGCACATGGGCAGCATGTGCGACTTACTGAATCGTCTTGTTTTTCGATTCTTTGTATGAGAAGACTAAAGGGAAAAGTAATTTGACAACTGCACTTTCCCAAGGAATGCCTTGGAGAAAACAACGGGGAGGTGAAAGACATGATGCAAGTGTGGCTTTCGATCATTCTCGTTGTCGCCGCATTAATCTTTGGGTTCGGGATCGGATATTTTATCCGCAAATCTCTTGCAGAAGCTAAAATTTCCAGTGCAGAACAAGCTGCGCTTCAGATCGTAGAAAACGCGAAGAAAGAAGCAGAAGCACTGAAGAAAGAAACGGTACTGGAGGCTAAGGATGAAATCCACAAGCTCCGGACCGAAGCTGATAAAGACATTCGTGAACGTCGGAATGAAGCCCAACGACAGGAAAGACGATTGTTGCAAAAAGAAGAGTCGCTGGATAAGAAAATTGAATCATTAGAACGCAAAGAAGAACAAATGGTCGGCAAGGAGAAACGTATCGAAGAAACGCAGCAGCAGATTGAAATGCTGTACAAGAAACAGGTAGCTGAGCTGGAACGAATCTCCAACCTTACGATGGAAGATGCTCGCGGCATTATCCTGAACAATGTGGAGCAGGAAGTTCGCCATGAGACAGCCCAGATGATCAAAGACATCGAGCAGCAGGCTAAAGAGGAAGCGGACAAGAAATCCCGTGAAATCATTACGCTCGCGATTCAGCGCTGCGCAGCTGATCATGTAGCCGAAACTACTGTATCCGTAGTAACATTGCCGAACGAAGAAATGAAAGGCCGGATTATCGGTCGTGAGGGCCGTAACATCAGAGCCATTGAAACGTTGACCGGTATTGATCTTATCATTGATGATACGCCGGAAGCGGTTATTTTGTCCGGATTTGATCCAATCCGCCGTGAAATTGCCCGCAATGCTCTGGAGAAGCTGGTTGCTGATGGACGTATCCATCCGGCCCGCATCGAAGAGATGGTGGAGAAATCCCGCCGCGAGGTAGACGAGCGGATTCGCGAATACGGCGAACAGGCAACGTTCGAGGTCGGTGTTCATGGTCTTCATCCGGATTTGATCAAAATCCTGGGACGTTTGAAGTTCCGGACAAGCTATGGCCAAAACGTGCTCAAGCATTCGATGGAAGTCGCCTATTTGGCCGGCCTAATGGCTGGAGAACTCGGCGAAGACATCGTATTGGCGAAACGTGCAGGCCTTCTGCACGATATCGGCAAAGCGCTTGACCATGAAGTGGAAGGTTCTCACGTCGAGATCGGCGTAGAACTCGCGAAGAAATACAAAGAGCATCCAGTGGTCATCAACAGTATCGCTTCCCACCATGGGGACGAAGAAGCGACTTCTGTGATTGCGATGCTCGTAGGCGCTGCTGACGCCTTGTCTGCAGCCCGTCCAGGAGCCCGCCGTGAAACGCTTGAGACTTATATCCGGCGGCTTGAGAAATTGGAGGAAATTTCCGAATCGTTTGAGGGAGTTGAGAAATCCTATGCGATCCAGGCCGGACGTGAAGTTCGGGTTATGGTGCAGCCGGAGAAGATCGACGACGCCGAAAGCTTCCGTCTTGCCCGCGACATTACGAAGACGATTGAGAATGAACTGGATTATCCAGGACATATTAAAGTCACCGTTATTCGCGAAACACGGGCGGTTGAATACGCTAAGTAAAGGAAATTGCCCAGGCGGCCCTTCAGGGCCGCCTTTTTCAGTCATAAAGCCCGTTCAGGTTCCTACAAAGTACCTGAAGGGCTTCAGAGCAAGGCCCCACTTTGTGGGGCTATTTCATTTTTGATTTTTGAATGGAGGATAATTACGTTGAAGGTGCTGTTTATTGGTGACATCGTAGGGCAAACAGGACGTAAGGCACTTAAGGAAACATTGCCTCAGCTTAAGAGCAAATATAATCCCGACATTATTATTGCAAACGGGGAAAATGCCGCTTCTGGACGCGGGATTACGGCGTCTATCGCAAAGGAGTTTTTTGAATGGGGCATCCACGGATTAACGATGGGGAATCACACTTGGGATAACAAAGAGATTTTTGATTTCATTGACGATGAACCGCGTATGATTAGACCGGCTAATTATCCACCGGGAACCCCGGGCAGAGGATATACAATCATTAAGAACGGCAATAAAGAGCTTGCGCTGGTAAACTTGATGGGCCGGACATTTCTGCCGCCGCTGGACTGTCCGTTCCGCGCAGCGGACGAAATCGTGGACCAGCTGAAGAAGAAACATAAATTTATTTTTGTGGACTTCCATGCCGAAGCGACTTCCGAGAAAATCGCGATGGGCTGGCATCTGGATGGTCGCGCTTCGGTTGTCGTAGGCACGCATACCCATGTGCAGAGCAATGACGACATTGTCCTGCCGGAAGGCACGGCGTTTATTACTGATGTGGGCATGGTCGGTTCCAGAGAGGGCATCCTCGGCATGGAACGCGAAGCGGTGCTGCGCAAGTTTAAAACCCAGCTGCCGGTAAGGTTCCAGGTTTGCAACGGGAAATGGCAGTTCCACGCTATTGTGGCCGATTTAGACAACCAGACCGGTAAAGCGAAATCGATCCGCAAAATTCGGCTGCTCGAAGATGAATGGTCGATGGACTAAAAGCCGCTAAACAAGCCGTGAAGCAGTGGCACTGAGGAACCCGGTTGGACCTACTGGTTCCGAAATCAGCAGGGCCAGGGCACCGATCCGGGGTGGTGAGTTGAGACTCTTTTTTATCTGAAGGCTTCCAAAAAGAAGGAATTATTCCAAATCTCCCGAATATGATCTAACAGATCATCTGTCAAGGTAGTGGAAACCAAACTATTAATCACAGGGAGGTACTTACCATGGAAGTATTAAAAGTTTCAGCAAAATCCAACCCCAACTCCGTTGCCGGTGCACTTGCGGGTGTGCTGAGAGAACGAGGCGCTGCTGAACTTCAGGCGATCGGTGCAGGTGCGCTCAACCAAGCCATCAAGGCGGTGGCTATTGCCCGTGGATTTGTCGCTCCCAGCGGAGTCGATTTGATTTGTGTTCCTGCTTTCACAGATATTGTCATAGACGGAGAAGATCGGACAGCAATCAAGCTGATTGTGGAGCCGAGATGAAAGAGCTTTAATAAACCTGTTTGCCGGAGGCAGACAGGTTTTTTGCGTTCCATCAATCTGTCAGGCCAAAGGTTGGACTATAATGGGACTGACCTGTTTGCCCGGATACGCGGCATCAGTTGGTCATAGTTAACCGTACTTTGAGGAGAGGTAGTGAATAACGTTGAAATGGGGAATTATTGATTTTCATTGTGATGCGTTAAGCAAACTTCAGGAGAATCCCGAAATCCGATTTGAGGAAGATGAAAGGCTGGATGTATCCGCCAAGAAACTCAGCCAGGGAGGAGTAGGTCTGCAGTGTTTTGCTATATTCATCGATGACGAGCAGGAGAAAGCCCGGATTGGCCGGGTGCTGGAACAGATCAGCTTATACCGTACGGAAGTGGAGAAAGCTGGGATTCCGCTGGTTACAAGCCGGCAGGAGCTGGCTGCCTTGAACGCTGCTGGGGGGGGAACGGGCGGTATGCTTTCGCTGGAGGGCGCGCATGGACTTGAGGGCAACCTGAAATATGTGCAGAACTGCTATGATTTGGGTGTCCGGTTTCTGGGGATCACGTGGAATCACGCCAACTGGGCTGCGGACGGTATCATGGAGCCGCGTGGAGGCGGCTTTACGCAGAAGGGACATGAACTGGTCAAGCTGTGCCATGAGCTGGGTATTATTTTGGATGTTTCGCATTTATCGATTAAAGGTTTCTGGGAGCTGACGGAAGCGGCGGAGAAGGTCGGTAAACCGTTCATTGCTTCTCATTCCAACAGCATTAAAATTTGCGATCATCCGCGGAACCTGTCCGACGAGCAGATTCGCACGATCGTCCGCCTGGGCGGAAGAATCGGCCTGACTTTTGTACCTCCGTTTGTCAAAGCTTCCGGTCCCGTGAAAATGACGGACCTTCTTCCGCATCTGGAGCATATGTGTTCCCTCGGGGCCGAAAACCATCTCATGTTTGGATCGGATTTCGACGGCATCGATGAACATATCGAAGGTTTGGAGCATGCAGCTTGTTACGTCAGCTTCAAAGAACTGCTGCTCAAATACTACTCGGAACCCCTCGTGGACAAGTGGCTCAGCCTCAATGCGATGCGCTTTTTGCAGACCTGGCTTCCAGCAACAAAGAAAGCGCTTTAACTCATCACAAACCGAGAACGGTTTAATCGAAAACTACTATATGAATTGGGCGCGAAAACGCTTGCTTTTTACACCTTGTCGACATAAAATTGACATGATTATGAAACAGATATTTCATATTTTTGCGGGGGATCATCCCTCCGCGGGCTTGATTTTATGAAATAGTCATGCACTTATTAAATTCTTCTGATGCGATACGATTAAAGGGGTGGACGGTTTGATTAGTCAATTGTCATGGAAAATCGGCGGGCAGCAGGGTGAAGGCGTAGAAAGTACGGATCGGATCTTTTCAACAGCTTTGAATCGTTTGGGGTATTATTTGTACGGCTACAGACATTTTTCATCCCGTATCAAAGGCGGACATACCAACAACAAGATCAGAATCAGCACCAGTCCGATCCGGGCCATTTCCGATGACTTGGACATTTTGGTGGCTTTCGACCAGGAAAGCATCGACCTCAATGCCCATGAGCTTTGTCAGGACGGGGTTATTGTGGCGGACGCCAAATTCAATCCAACTGTTCCTGAAGGCAGCAGCGCCAAGCTGTTTGCGGTTCCTATCACAGCTATTGCAGAAGAACTTGGCACTTCCCTGATGAAGAATATGGTTGCTTCCGGAGCATCCTGGGCACTGCTCGGATTACCGCTGGAAGTGTTTAATAAAGCGGTTGAAGAAGAATTCGGCCGCAAAGGCCAGGCTATCGTTGATAAGAACGTAGAAGCCGTCAAACGCGGCGCTGAATACGTTCTGGAGCTGGCTGGCGGTCCACTGGAGCGCTTCAAGCTTGAACCGGCCGACGGCAAGGAGAAATTGTTTATGATCGGCAACGATGCTATCGGCCTTGGGGCTGTTGCAGCTGGCTGCCGGATCATGAGTGCTTATCCGATTACACCGGCTTCAGAAATCATGGAATACCTGATCAAGAAGCTTCCGAAGTTTGGCGGTACCGTCGTTCAGACCGAAGATGAAATTGCAGCAATTACGATGGCCATCGGCGCAAACTATGCCGGAGTTAGAACGATGACGGCTTCTGCGGGTCCGGGTTTGTCCCTGATGATGGAAGCCATCGGTCTTGCCGGCATGACGGAAACCCCGGTTGTCATTGTTGACACCCAGCGCGGCGGACCATCTACCGGCCTTCCAACCAAACAGGAGCAAAGTGATATCAATGCGCTGATCTACGGTACGCATGGTGAGATTCCGAAGATTGTGCTTGCGCCAAGCTCGATCGAAGAATGTTTCTACGATACCCTCCAGGCCTTTAATTTGGCTGAAAAATATCAGGTACCTGTCATTCTGGCGACTGACCTTCAGCTTTCACTCGGCAAGCAATCCTGCGAGCTGCTTGATTACAGCAAAATTGCAATCGACCGCGGCGCGCTGGTGGATGAAACGCCAGAACGTGAAGACGGCAGCTTGTTCAAACGTTATGAGCTGACCGAAAGCGGCGTATCACCACGGATTATTCCAGGTAAGAAAAATGGCATCCATCACGTCACTGGTGTCGAGCATGATGAGGCTGGCCGGCCTTCGGAAAGTCCGGTGAACCGTCAGAAGATGATGGATAAGCGCCTTGGCAAGCTGGCCGGCATTCAAGTTGACAATCCGATTCATGTACAGGCATCGCATGAGAACCCTGAACTGTTGATCATTGGTATGGGTTCCACCGGCGGAACAATTGATCAGGCTCGGGTAAGACTGGAAGAGGACGGCGTAACCACGAACCATATCACGGTGCGTTTGATGCATCCGTTCCCGGTAGAAGAAATCACACCTTATCTGGAGAAAGCCAAGAAGGTTGTTGTTCTCGAAAATAACGCAACAGGCCAGCTGGCTGGTTTGATCAAGCTGAATGTCGGCTTCCGCGATAAAATCGTGAACATGCTGAAATATGACGGCAATCCGTTCCTGCCAGCGGAAGTGTACGGCAAATGCTTGAACGTTTATAAACAGTCAGCATCAGAGAAACAAAGCGGGGAGTTGGTTGAACATGGCAACTTTTAAAGAATTCCGCAACAACGTTAAGCCAAACTGGTGTCCAGGCTGCGGAGACTTCTCCGTACAGGCTGCTATCCAGCGCGCAGCGGCTAATGTCGGATTGGAGCCAGAGCAATTGGCGGTCATTTCCGGAATCGGATGTTCCGGACGGATTTCCGGTTACATCAACGCTTATGGCTTGCACGGCATTCACGGACGTGCCCTTCCGATTGCCCAAGGCGTAAAGCTGGCTAACCGCGATTTGACGGTTATCGCTTCCGGCGGCGACGGTGACGGCTTTGCAATCGGGATGGGTCATACCATTCATGCGATCCGCCGTAACATTAATATCACTTACATTGTTATGGATAATCAGATTTACGGCCTGACGAAAGGTCAAACCTCCCCGCGCAGTGCTGAGGGCTTTAAAACCAAAAGTACACCTGAAGGTTCTATCGAATCGGCGCTGTCACCGCTGGAGCTGGCCTTGTCCTCTGGAGCCACGTTTGTGGCCCAGTCGTTCTCAAGCGACCTGAAACAGCTGACGTCCTTGATCGAGGAAGGCATCAAACATGAAGGTTTCTCTTTAATTAACGTGTTTAGTCCTTGCGTTACTTTCAATAAAGTGAACACTTATGACTGGTTTAAAGAGAACATTACCAACTTGGACACGGTAGAGGGATATGACTCCAGCAACCGCATCCATGCCATGACCAAGCTGATGGAAACAGGCGGTCTGCTGACAGGACTCATCTATCAGAATAAGGATCGGAAGAGCTACGAGGATCTTGTTCCCGGCTTCCGCAAAGAGCCGCTTGCTGCTCAGAATCCGGCAATTACTGCCGAAGAGTTTGAGAAACTGGTGGCGGAGTTTAAATAAGAATAAGGGCAGGCTGTTTACAAGCCTAACAATATTGTCACAAGGCACCCGGTCCGGGTGCCTTTGCCTTTTGTGTCGAAAGATGTATAATGGTTGAGGATGTTTTTGTGAGTGAAAAAAAGTACAGTATAGGAGTGAACCTACGATGAATAAAATCGTACCTGTTGGCGTTTCCGGACGTCATATCCACCTGACTCAAGAACATATTGAAGCTTTGTTCGGCGAGGGCTACCAGCTGACTGAATTTAAAGCCCTGTCCCAACCGGGTCAATTTGCTGCTAACGAGCAGGTTGCCGTAATCGGACCTAAAGGCGAGTTTTCCAAAGTGCGTATTCTGGGACCTGCACGTCCAGCTTCCCAGCTTGAAATATCCCGTACAGACTCTTTTGTGATTGGCGTACCTGCTCCGGTTCGTGAATCGGGCAAAATTGATGGTACACCGGGCGTTAAAGTGAAAGGCCCTAAAGGTGAAGTTGAATTGGAGCAAGGCGTCATTGTTGCAGCCCGTCATATTCACTTCCATACTTCAGATGCCGCAAAATGGGGCATTGCCGACAAGCAGCTGCTTAAAGTGCGTGTAGGCGGCGAACGTGGTGTTGTGTTCGAGAACGTAATCGCTCGTGTATCGGATTCTTTTGCACTGGATATGCACATTGATACAGACGAAGCGAATGCAGCCGGCGTGAAAAACGGCGACAGCGCTGAAATCGTAGAATAGAATAAGCAGGCGAGATCCTCTTAAACAGCAGTTCCGGGAATACCGGGCTGCTGTTTTTTGCTTGCTGCCAGTGGATTTGTTAAAGCCCAAGTCCTGATAAAAGGCAGTAAATGGATAGAGTCCCGTGCTGCGTCTAGAAATAGCAGCTTGTGCATGTTATAATTTGATGTAATGCATTTTTAAATAATTGTCCCGCGGGGATAAAGATAGACAGTAAGGAGTGAGCCGTTAATGGCTAAGGAAACAAAGGATTACTCCAAATATTTTGATTTCTCGGATGCCAAGATCATCTCTGAGGATGAGAACGGAAAGAAGATCCGGATTCGCGGCCGGGATATCCATATTTTCTCCGAACCGAACCAGAAGCAGGAGAAGCAGCGCGGCAAGGAAGCGGTCCAGGTTCATTACGATACAGCGGTGCCTGAAGAGCTGAGCCGGCTGGGTGCGGGTAAACATTACATCGTTTATACCTTCGGCTGCCAGATGAACGAACATGATTCGGAGACCATCAAAGGTCTGCTCGAGCAGATGGGTTATCAGCCGACAGAGGATCGTAAAGAAGCCGATATCATTCTGCTGAATACGTGCGCTATTCGTGAGAATGCGGAAGATAAAGTGTTTGGCGAGCTTGGCCATCTCAAGCATCTGAAGACCGAGAAACCGGATATGCTGCTCGGCGTATGCGGTTGTATGTCCCAGGAAGAGAACGTAGTTAACCGGATTCTTCAGAAGCATGGTTTCGTAGATTTGATCTTTGGTACACACAATATCCACCGCCTGCCTTTCCTGATTCAAGATTCGCTGATGAGCAAGGAAATGGTTGTGGACGTATGGTCCAAGGAAGGCGACATTATCGAAAATCTACCTAAGAAACGTGAAGGCATGCGTGCGTGGGTAAATATTATGTACGGCTGCGATAAGTTCTGTACTTACTGCATCGTACCGTTTACCCGTGGCAAGGAGCGCAGCCGCCGTCCTGAGGACGTGATTGCCGAGGTGCGAGACCTGGCACGCCAGGGCTTTAAGGAAATCACGCTGCTGGGACAGAACGTGAATGCTTACGGCAAGGATTTTACGGATATGACGTATTCTTTCGCTGATTTGATGGATGATATCCATAAGATCGATATTCCGCGGATCCGCTTTACCACCTCGCATCCTCGTGATTTCGACGACGAGCTGATTGCTGTGTTGGCCAAAGGCGGCAATCTGGTCGAGCATATCCACCTGCCGGTTCAGTCGGGCAGCACGGAAATGCTGAAAATGATGGGGCGGAAATATTCGCGGGAGCATTACCTGGAATTGGTGCGCAAGATCAAAGCCGCGCTTCCGAACGTTTCCTTAACGACGGACATTATCGTAGGTTTCCCTGGCGAAACAGACGAGCAGTTTGAAGAAACCTTGTCGCTTGTGCGGGAAGTTGGCTACGACTCGGCTTATACGTTTATCTATTCCCCGCGTGAAGGAACGCCTGCGGCTTCCATGACAGACGACATACCGATGCAGGTCAAGAAAGAGCGCCTTTACCGGCTTAACAACGCTATTAAAGAGAGCAGCCGAGCCATCAACGAGCAGTTTAAAGGGCAGGTTGTCGAAGTGCTGGTTGAGGGTGAAAGTAAAAATAACGAGAGTGTTCTCGCGGGCAGAACCCGGACCAACAAGCTGGTCCATTTTGAAGGGGGCCCGGAATTGATCGGAACTTTTGTACATGTGGAAATCACCGATCCGATGACCTGGTACATTAAAGGCAAAATTATCAGCACCTCTGTGGCTGCCGTTTAATTAAGATATACGAAGCAAGGCAAAGGTTTGAAACGATCAACAAACAAAGAACGCGAAAGGGAGGAATTCAAAGTGGCAGAAATGCAGAACATGTCTGGCGCTCAAGGCGGAATTCCAGATTCCGCTTCGCGCATGTTTTCCAGAAGTGAGATTATGGAGAAATCCAAGGAACTGGCTGAACTGATCCGCGGAAGCGAAGAGGTGCAAATCTTTAAACAGGCGGAGCAGCAAATCCAGAGCCATCAGCGGATTCAATCACTGATCTCGCAGATGAAGAAGAAGCAGAAGGAAATCGTGGCATTCGAAAGTATGCGCAATAAAGAGATGGTGAGCCGGATCGAGAAAGAGATCGATGAGCTTCAGGCCCAGATCGATGCGATTCCGCTTGTGACTGAATATCAGCAAAGCCAGGCGGACCTGAACTATTTGCTTCAATTTGTAATGTCCGCGATTCAGGATACCGTTTCTGAGAAGATTAACGTAGAATCCGGTACGGAGGCTCCTCCAAGCCGGTGCGATTAAAGCAGCAGGCGAAGTGCGGGAGATAGCCTTCCGCACTTTTTGCTGTATGCAACCGTACAAACTTTAGGCCATAAACTAATAGAACCTTACATACCCGCTGCAAGCTCGGGGCGGGCAATAACAACAAGTGTAACTTCAAGACTCAGGGGGAATACGGAGTATGGACTGGACAGATATTTTAGATCGCAACAGCAAAACATTTTGGGGCTTTCTCGGCATGGAACTGCTGCATGCGGATGCTGCAAGGGTAGATCTTGGCCTGGAGGTCAAAGAGAATCACTTAAATTCAATGGGCATCGTGCATGGAGGAGTGTTGTCCTCTTTGATGGACCAGGCGATGGGAATCCTCGTTACGGCTGCAAAAGGCGGAGTAGAAGGAGTTACGACTCATCTGAATGTGAATTTTCTTACGGCTATGGGGACAGGGAAACTGATTGCCAGCGCTTATCCCGTACACGAAACGTTCCGTACGATGACTATGCGAGCTGAGGTCCGCGACGAACAGGGACAGCTTGGCTGTGTGGCGACATCCACCTTCCGGCTTCCGAAACCGAAAGCTTAAAATTAATCCGACAGTGTGGGTGATGGATAATGAACGATGACCAGGAGAAAGCCAAAAATTATAATCCGAAAAAATACCGGACACCGGATGGAATTCCTGCGGATATCGTCATGTTTACTTTAACGAAGCAGGAACGGCGTTCCTCGACCAAATCCTTGCCGCTCTTTGAGCTCAAGGTCATGCTCATCCGCAGACGAAGCTGGCCTTTTGCCGGGGCTTATGCGCTGCCTGGCGGTTTCTCACAGGAGAACGAATCGCTGTACGAAACCGCCAGCCGGGAGCTTCAGGAGGAGACCGGTGTCGACGGCGGGCATTTGGAATATTTGGGGGTCTACAGTACCCCGGGAAGAGATCCGCGCGGCTGGATCATTTCGCATGCTTTTTACGCTCTGGTGGAAGAATGGGTGCTGGAGAAGCGTAAGGCGGCTGACGATGCTCAGGCGGTGGGCTTGTTTACCATCCAGGAGGCACTTGAAGAGCTGGAGCTTGCTTTTGACCATAGGGAGATCATCAAAGATGCTTACCGGAGAATCCAGGAGCAAATGCTGCAGACGACGATTGCCAAACAGTTTTTGCCGCCGCATTTTACGCTGAGCGAGCTTTATCAGGTCATTCGCACAGTTGTGCCTGATTTCGAGGAGCTGAACTTTATTCGTAAAGTGACGTCAACCCGGAGCAGACAAGGCATCCTGGAGGAAGTGGTGGACGAAAACGGTAAACGGCTGGTCTCCAATCAGTATTCCCAGCGTCCCGCTCAGCTCTACCGGTTTACGGATTTTACACCGCGCTTGAGTATTTATACTTAAACTGATTAAATAGATGAGAGTACATTACTGCAGCCAATCCTGAATCAGTGAGGAGCTGAGGGAAGATGAAAGCATTAATCGTGATTGATTTCACGAATGATTTTGTCGATGGAAATTTGCCGGTAGGAGAACCTGCGATTGCGATTTCTCCTGTCGTTGCCCGGATAACGGAAACTTTTGCGGCAAACGGTGATTATGTGGTCATGGCGGTGGATCTTCATGAACAGGATGATGTTTATCATCCGGAATCGAAGCTTTTTCCTCCCCACAATATTCGGGAAACCGAAGGCAGGGAGCTGTACGGGGAGTTAAAGCCGGTATATGAGAAGTTCAAGGACCGGATCTACTGGATGGATAAGACAAGATACAGCGCTTTTAGTGGGACAGATCTGGAGCTGAAGCTGAGAGCGAGAGGAATAACGGAAGTTTGTTTGATCGGCGTCTGCACGGATATTTGTGTGCTGCACACGGCTGTGGATGCTTATAATAAAGGATTTGCCATTACCGTATATGAAGATGCGGTAGCCAGCTTTAACTCCGCCGGTCATGAATGGGCGCTTGGCCATTTTGCCGGCAGCTTGGGAGCGAAAGTGACAACAAGCTCGGAAGAGGTGAAGTGAGGATGGCAGCGGCAGAGAGAGGAAGAAATAATCAGATGCTAACGACAGGTTTGGCGCTGCATACGGATAAATACCAAATCAATATGCTTTATGCGCACTGGATGAATGGAAGCCATTTGAGAAAGGCCGTATTTGAAGCTTATTTCCGTAAGCTTCCGTTCGGCAATGGCTACGCCGTATTTGCGGGACTGGAGCGCATTGTGAACTATTTGGTGAACCTCCGGTTTACCGAGGAGGATCTGGCCTATTTGGCCAAGCAGGAGGAAAATTATAAACCCGAGTTTCTGGAGATGCTTAGGGACTTCAAGTTTAGAGGCACCTTGCTGTCCATGAAGGAGGGGGCTTTGGTATTTCCGAATGAGCCGCTGATTCGTGTAGAAGGCACTATTATGGAAGCCCAGCTCATTGAAACGGCGCTGCTGAACTTTATGAACTTCCAGACGTTGATTGCCACTAAAGCTTCAAGAATCAAGCAGGTAGCGCCTGATGACATCCTGCTGGAATTCGGAACAAGACGTGCCCAGGAAGCCGATGCGGCTTTTTGGGGAGCGAGAGCGGCGTATATAGCGGGTTTTGACGCGACGTCGAATATGCTTGCCGGAGAATATTTCGGGATTCCGACGAAAGGCACGCATGCCCACTCCTGGGTTCAGGGTTTTGAGTCCGAGGAAGAAGCATTTGCGCTTTATGCCAAAGCGCTGCCAGATCAAGTAACGCTGCTGGTGGATACGTATGATACGCTCAAAAGCGGTGTGCCAAATGCCATCAAAACAGCGAAGTGGCTGGCTTCCCAAGGCAAACGGATGAGCTCGATCCGGCTGGACAGCGGAGATTTGGCTTATTTGTCTATCCAGGCCCGAAAAATGCTGGACGATGCCGGCTTATCTTACGTCAAAATCGTCGCCTCGAACGACCTCGATGAGAACACGATCTTCAACTTGAAGGCCCAAGGTGCGCGGATTGATATTTGGGGAGTTGGAACACAGCTGATTACAGCTGCTGACCAGCCTGCGCTTGGAGGCGTTTATAAGCTCGTAGAGCGTCAAAAAGGCGACACGATGGTGCCTACGATCAAGATTTCCGGGAATCCGGAGAAGATCAGCACCCCGGGGAAAAAAGAAGTATACCGCCTGATCAGCCGCAGTGATAAAAAGGCTATGGGCGACTATATAACTTACCCGAACGAAGCCATTCCGGAAGAGCGGAACAATAAACTTCGTCTGAAGCATCCGCTGAATTCCACACTGCAGAAGACCGTCAAAAACTTTGAAGTGATGCGGATGCTGGAGCCTATCTTTGAGGACGGAAAACTCGTCTACGAGCTGCCGAATCTGGATCAGGTCCGTGATTACCATAAACAGCAGCTTTCACTGTTCTGGCCGGAATATCTGCGCAAGCTTAATCCGGAAATCTACCGCATCAGCTTGAGCGAAGAGGTTTGGAACCAGCGGCAGTCGATGATTGAAGCTTATTTGGAACAGCATGAGGAATAAACGTGCTGAATGGAAACGAATACGGCTGGAGCCCTTTAAAGGGCTTGGCCGTTTCTTTTTTGAAGAAAAATTCAAAATTATTTCTCGGGAAAGCGCAGAAATCGATAAGATCAGACGCTGCCTAATGGAATTTCGACAGCGCCGGCGGGACCATTTTCATTTGGTTCATGACGTGAATAAAATGCCGCCCGCACGTATAAAATCAGCGCCTGAAAGGCAAACTTGAGGATGAGAGCCTGCTAGATTTAACCATTAATTAAGTTTGATTTGGAAAGGATGATGCACATGGGCAGCCTGAAACGATTCGACAAATGGATAGCCGGTCTGTTAGGCACAGGAGTGATCGTCTCTGCCTGGTTTGTCCATGTTCCGCAAACGGAAGCCAGCCAGCTGCAGGGGGGACGCGCTGAGCAGGCATACAGGCTCGTCAAGCATGGAGCTCTGGAGGAGTTGTCCGCAGACGGTTTAGTGGGCAGTGAATTTATGAGCAGCGAATTTTATGGCGGCAGTGAAACCTTGGATTTGCTGAAGCAGCTTCGCCAGGACTGCGCCGGTATCGATTTGCGTTTGACCCATGAGACGAATTCCGAGGATTTGGACGGGAACCGGAGCACGAGCTTTTATGTGAATGGAGATTCTCATCATTACGTTGTGTTTTATCGCTATAACAAGGAAAACACCCGTGCGTCCAAAATCCGCAGCCTATACGGCACCGACAAAAACAGCCGAAGCCCTCTGATTCGGACAGCCGGCAAGCTAGCGCTCGTTTATGTATCAAGTGGCAGCGGTAAAGATAAATACAGCGATCAACTGGAGCCGATTTTTGACAGCTTGCTCAAAGAGATGAAATAAAATAAAAGCGTCTTCCGAGTGAAAAGGTTCGGAGGCGCTTTTTTTGGGTGGTTGGATTTGGCTTTTTGGCTATTTCTTATAGATCTCGCGCATGACATGTCTTAATTCCGGAAGGATGATCCGTTCCATCGCAAGCTTTACGGCACCGATAGACCCCGGCATGGAGAATACGGCGGTTTCGTTCATAACCCCGGCGATAGCGCGGCTTAAGATGGCTGCGGAACCAATGTCTTCGGCAAAACTGAGATAACGGAAAATTTCGCCAAAGCCCGGCAATTCTTTCCCGAGCATGCTGCTCACCGCTTCATAAGTCGTGTCGCGGGGAGCAATTCCGGTCCCACCACTTAGCAAAACAGCCTGAATTCGGCTGTCCTCTGCCGACTCATGGAGAAGATTACGAAGCTCATCGTATTCGTCTTTGACAATTCTATAGTCGACGACGGAATATCCGTGATGCTCAAGCAGCTCAAGCATCAGCTTGCCGCTTGTATCATTTTCTTTGGTGCGTGTATCAGACACTGTGATGACTTGGCAGGTGACGGAAGCAGGGGCCTCCGCTTTGTGTTCGTCTACAGATCTCATTAGCGTTACCTCTTTCTCTTCTATAATGAGCAAAATGGGATTCCCGTCTATTTTAGCATACTGAATTTAGATTCTGGAATTTAGATCCCGAAATTTAGGCGCTTAAGTAAGTAAGTTAAGCTGCTTTTCCCCTTTTGTTGCATTGTTCTGGACACTGTAGTAAACTCCGAGTCAGATCAAATATAGGCACTGCGTTTGGAGGAGAAGTTGAAAATGAAGGCATCGGACGAAACTTATGTGACCCCGATTTACATATTGTCAGGATTTCTGGGCAGCGGCAAAACGACGCTGCTTGCTAAATTAATTGATTATTGGCAGGAGGCCGGACTTAAGCCGGCAGTGATTATGAACGAGCTGGGAGACGTTAATCTGGACGGTCTGCTGGTCAAGCAGGAGGTGCCGATGGAAGAGATGCTGGGCGGCTGTATTTGCTGCTCGATCCGCGGGGATCTTGGGGTGACCATCCATGAATTGATACAGAAGGAACATCCGGATTTGATCGTCGTAGAAGCAACGGGTGCTGCAAATCCGATGGAGCTTCTGGACGGGGTGACGGAGACAGCGCTGTATATGAAGCTGGACATCAGACCGCTGATTACGGTAGTGGATTCCGCTTATTTGATGGAGCTGTTCGATCGTCAGCAGGGGAAAACCTACCGGCTTATGCAGGAGCAAATTCGCTGTGCATCCGTCCTGATCCTGAACAAGACCGATTTGCTGGACAGCTCGCGCATGCAGGAGCTCCTGAAGCTGCTGAACCAATCCAATCCTTACGCGAAGAAGATTCCGGCTGTAAAATGCGAGGTCGATCTGGCAGAGTTGCTGGTTGAAGGAGAAGGCGCACAGGGGGCTACAGACGAGGCCGGTGATCAGAACCTTTCTCAAACTCATTCTCATTATGGTCAAAGCGATAGCCATAATCATAATTATACTCATAACCACAGCCACAGCAGCCATTCCCATGATCATTCACACGAACATTCTCATGACCATGGACAAGACCCTCATGGGCATGATCATCATCATACTCACAGCCATGTGATGGTCCATACGCATTACTTAAGCGGCCCTGTGGACAGCAAAGCTTTTGAACAGCTGATTGCCGAGCTGCCCCGGGACGTCTATCGGGCTAAAGGCGTACTGACCTTTTCCGATACGAGCAGCCGCTTCTTATTTCAATATGCTTATCGAGAGCCGGATTTCATGAAGATTACGCCGCAGGGAGACATCCCGGATGTCGTTGTTTTTATAGGCGAGCATTTTGATAAAGAGGAGCTGTCTGAAAAGCTGAAAGCTCTTGAGGCGGGTACGCTGCTTGCCGAATAAGTGTTTCAAGAAAGCTCCAACAAGGTAATAACACTACGTTGAAGTTAAGGTTTAGTCCCTTTCAATGATCAAATCCAGAATGCTGAAGGAGGAGAACATGATGATGAATCCAAACCCTTATCGAGAGTGTATCGAAGCATGCCTGGAGTGCATGAATGCCTGTAATTATTGTTACATATCCAGCTTGAAAGAATATGATCTTGCCATGCTTAGAGATTGCATTCGTATGGATCGTGAATGTGCAGAAATTTGTATGTTTGCGGCCGATGCTTTGTCACGAGAATCCGTCTTTGCGGCCGAGATTTGCCAGCTTTGCGCTAAAGTGTGTATGGCTTGCGCCGAAGAATGCAGTCATCATGAACATGAACATTGCAAAAAATGTGCCGAGGCCTGCCGCCGCTGCGCGGATGCCTGCCTGTCAATGGCTGCCTGATGGCTAGTCTGCCTGACGGGCTGACCGCATGTCACGGTCCAGATTAATCATGGGCCAGAAGGCCCAATTGGATAAATCCGGTTATTATCTGGTGAAAACTGGGGATTGACCGGGTTTATTTTTTTGCCTCCATTGGCGGGAAATGCCCGAAAACGCTGCTCTATCAAGGGAAAATTTAACTCACTAATTATGATAAAAGTTGTCAACAATATTCATGACGAAAGTGAATTTTCATTTGATTGAGAAAGAAAGCGCTTTGAATTAACATGGAATCAAGGATAAGACTTAATGAAATCTATCCTACCTAGTTTTGATTTAAGGGGAGGCTCCTAAAATGGCAACATCTGCAGTAAGCGAAAACAAAAGCGGAGGATTAAGGGTTGGCGTTCAAAAGTTTGGTCGTCTGCTAAGCGGAATGGTTATGCCGAATATCGGCGCTTTTATCGCCTGGGGCTTGATTACAGCCCTGTTTATCCCGACCGGCTGGATTCCTAACGAGTATCTGGCAAAACTGGTTGATCCTACTATCAAATATTTGCTTCCACTCCTGATCGGTTACACCGGCGGGGAAATGATTCACGGTAAACGCGGTGCCGTTATCGGCGCGATCGCGACCATAGGCGTTATTATCGGTTCAGACATTCCGATGTTCCTTGGCGCTATGATCGTGGGTCCGATTGCCGCCTGGATCTTGAAGCAGTTTGACCGTGCGGTCGACGGCAAAATCCGCGCCGGCTTTGAAATGCTGGTGAACAACTTCTCGATTGGTATTATCGGCGGTTTGATTATGCTCGGAACTTATTCCGGTATCGGTCCTGCCGTTGAAGCTTTGACTACCGTTCTTTCGAACGGTGTAGAATTCCTGGTGAACAAGAACCTGCTTCCGCTCGTAAACATCATCATTGAACCTGCGAAAGTGCTGTTCCTGAACAATGCGATTAACCACGGTATCCTGAGTCCAATTGCTGTTGAAGAATCGGTACGTACGGGTAAATCCATCCTGTTCATGCTCGAATCGAACCCGGGCCCTGGCCTTGGCGTATTGCTGGCTTACTGCCTGGTTGGCAGAGGTTCGGCGAAACAATCTGCTCCAGGCGCAGTGATCATTCACTTCCTGGGCGGTATTCATGAAATCTATTTCCCTTACATCTTGATGAACCCTCGCCTGATCCTGGCTGTTATGGCCGGCGGCGTATCCGGTACATTTATGTTCCAGCTGCTCGGTGCAGGTTTGACTGGTCCGGCTTCTCCAGGCAGTATCATTGCTTATTTCCTGGTAACGCCTAAAGGCGGCTACTTGGCCATGATCGCCGGTGTAGTTGTAGCTGCTGTTGTCTCTTTCCTTCTGTCGGTATTGCTGCTCAAAACAACGAAACAGAAAGAGACCGACAACATTGAAGAAGCTGCAGCAAAAATGAAAGACATGAAAGCTGCCGGCGTAACGAAAACAGCTGCTGAGACAACTGGCGCGAACCAAGCCATCAACGATGCGGTAGTTCAATTGAATCCAGAAGACGTTCACAAGATCGTCTT
The DNA here is from genome assembly GCF_002240225.1 of Paenibacillus physcomitrellae. NCBI lineage: Bacteria > Bacillati > Bacillota > Bacilli > Caryophanales > Paenibacillaceae > Paenibacillus > Paenibacillus physcomitrellae. Next base: position 195,563 of record NZ_CP022584.1, read on the forward strand.
TGCCTGCGACGCAGGTATGGGTTCGAGTGCGATGGGTGCTTCGGTGCTTAGAAAGAAAATGCAGCAAGCTAATGTGGATGTAACAGTTGTAAACTCGGCCATCAGTGAAATTCCTTCTGATGCGGACATCGTCATCACGCAGAAAACGTTGACGGACCGGGCGAAAGCGAAAATCCCTACAGCTGAGCATATTTCTATCGACAACTTCCTGAAGAGTCCTGAATATGACAAGCTTGTAGATCGTCTTAAAGATTAATTGAGATGAACAAGAGAAAGCGCCGGCGGAAGCCGGCGTTATTCTCCATTTTTACAGGAGGTGCGGCGTGAACCAACTCACCGCAAGGCAAAGGCAGATTCTGACGTTTTTGCTTGATAGGAAAGAAGAAACGACAGCCGCTGAAATTGCCGAAGAAGCTCGGGTGAGTGTCAGAACCGTTCACCGGGAGATGGAAGGGCTGGAGCAGTTTCTGGCCGATTTTGATCTCCACCTTAAGAAGAAGTCAGGTAAAGGAATCGAGCTTGAAGGGACTCAGGCGTCCATGGATAAGCTCGCCGCTATGCTAAAAGAAGAAAAACCGTCTGAATATACGGTAGAAGAACGAAAGATTTATATCCTGACTTCGCTGCTTCAAGCCGATGAGCCTGTCAAGCTGTTTACACTGGCTCATGCTTTAAAAGTAACGGTTCCCACAGTGACTAATGATCTCAACGAGCTTGAGCTCTGGATCAAGCGGTTCAGGCTGGAGCTTATTCGCCGGCGCGGGTACGGCGTGGAAATCGAAGGCCGGGAGGAAGACAAACGCAGAGCGATCTGCCAACTGGCCGAAGAAAATCTGGATCCTTCCGATCTGGTAGGCGCGAGCGAAAATTATCCTCCGCTGCTGCAGAAGCTGCTGAATCTGGCGGGCAAAGATTATTTTATGTTCGTGGAAAGCGCCTTGTGGAACAGAGGGTCGAAATGGCTGGATGAATTAAGTGAAAAGGCTTATACCCATCTGCTTATTTCCTTGTCCGTAGCCGTGTCCCGGATTCTTCAGGACAAGAAAGTGGAAGATAACAACGACGGGTCCGCGTTTTATGGCTTTCGGCCAAGAAATCTGGATGATGCCCAGGACATTGTTGCAGAGCTGTCCGAAGTATTGGATATTCCATTTTGCAGCTTTGAAACGAATTATATTGCCCTTATGCTGGATGCCCTACAGGATTCGGCTGCTTCGGAATATTTGACACAGGCCGATCTTCTTCATATGGAAATTGTTCAGCAGCTTATTAGGAGTGTGGCCGAGAAAACCGGCTATCCGCTGCAAGGCGACAAATCCTTGCGGGAAGGACTGCTCCAGCATATCGATCCGGCGCTCAAAAGGCTGCAGGAAGGCTCGCGAATCCGAAATCCGCTGCTGGCTTCCATAAGGAAAGATTACGAGCCTTTGTTTCAAACGGTTAAAGAAGCTGTAAGCGATCTGGATTCGGCTCTCGGTGTGCCTGATGAGGAGATCGGCTTTCTGGTGATGCATTTTGGTGCTTCTATTGAACGGCTGAAAAGACTCCAGCAGGATGTCCGGGCCATCCTCGTATGCAGCAGTGGAATCGGCTCGGCTAAGCTGCTTGCAACACGGCTGGCTAAAGAAATTCCGCAGATCGAAATCGTTAGAAACAGTTCCTGGTACGAAGCGGCCAGAATTCCCGAGGAAGATTACGATCTCATTATTTCAACCATTGATTTGCCGCTTCCGCAAAACCGTTACATCCGGCTTAGTCCTTTGCTCACCCGGGAAGATATTGAGCGGTTGATTGATTACATCAAAAATACAACCTTCAAGCAAATGGACGCCGGACGTAAGGCCGGGGGCCGTGAGGACAGGTCGGAAGAGAATTCAAGCTGGGCTGTAGGGCGGATTAAATCGCTGCATACTACGCTGACTGAAATCCTCGTTCTAATCGAGCAATTTCGGCTCGGAACTATTGACACAACAGGCCGAGACTTACATTATGCCCTGCTGGAAGCATGCCGGGCGCTTGCGGAAGATTCGATTCTGGATGATCCGGATAAGGTGACAAATCTTCTGCTGGAGAGAGAATTGCTGGGCAGTTTAATTATTCCCGACAGCTCTCTTGCGCTGTTCCATACGCGCAGCGCCCACATTTTGCAGCCCTCCCTGTCCCTGTACAGGCTGAGCCAACCTGTTCGAATGGATGGAGAAACCAATATACAGGTCATGTTGATCATGCTGGGACCCCGGGAGCTGCCGAAAGAATCGCTTGAGATCTTGAGCGAAATCAGTGCTCTTCTGCTCTGGCCGGATTTAATCCGGCTGATGGAGCAGGGGAGCGAGCAAGACATTAAACAGTTTCTAGCGACTGAATTAATGGGATTCTTCAAAAATAAAGTATAAACAAAGGTGGAGTTAAACATGAGTATACTGTCTAAAGAGAAAATTTTGTTGTCTGCAGCTGCAAAAGATAAATATGAAGCAATCCGCATTGCCGGTGAACTGCTGGTCAAAGCAGGCCATGTTGAACCGGCTTATGTGGATCGCATGATTGACCGTGAAAATATCGTATCGACCTATATGGGCAATGGTTTGGCCATTCCTCATGGAACTAAAGAAGGCAAAGACCTGATTCATTCGACCGGCTTGTCCATCGTTCGTTTCCCGGATGGCGTTGACTTTGACGGGGACGAACCGGCATTTGTAGTTATCGGCATCGCGGGTGCCGGCGGCGACCATATGCAGATTCTGACCAACGTGGCTATGATCTTCAGTGAAGATGAAAGCTTGGAGCAGGTCATGAACGCTCCTACTGAAGAAGCCATTATGGCGATCTTTGAAGGAGGCCTTGAAGACTGATGAAAGCCGTACATTTTGGAGCAGGAAATATCGGACGCGGTTTTATCGGACTGTTGCTTTCCCAGGCAGGTTATGAAGTTACTTTTCTGGACGTTAACGAGAATTTGGTGAATCATCTCAAGCAGAAACGCGAATATCCGGTTGTGCTGGCCAGCGATCAGCGCGAAACGATCATCGTTCGCAACGTAACGGGCATCAACAGTGCCACGGAAACAGAAGCGGCGGTTCAAGCCGTGGCTGAAGCTGACATCATTACAACGGCGGTGGGTGTTAACATTCTGAAGTTTATTGCTCCGACCATTGCGGAAGGTTTGAAAAAACGTCTGTCCAGCGGTTCTCCGGCTCCGCTGCATATCATTGCCTGTGAAAATGCCATCGGAGGCAGCACCCAGCTTAAAGAGCATGTGTATGGTCTGCTTGACGAAGCTACCCGCAGCAAGGCGGACAGTCTGGTAGCTTTCCCGGATGCGGCTGTTGACCGGATCGTTCCGCTCCAGCAGCACGACAATCCGCTTGAAGTGGAAGTGGAACCTTTTTACGAATGGGCTGTTGACACGTCCCAAATGATTCCAGGCTATACACCGATTGAAGGTATACATTATGTGGACCGGCTTGAGCCTTACATCGAACGTAAATTGTTCACAGTTAATACCGGTCACTGTTCAGCAGCTTACCGCGGTTATCTGAAGGGGTATGAACTGATCCAGCAAGCGATGGACGATCAGCAAATCGCCGATGAGCTGTACGGGGTTCTGAAAGAAACAGGCGCTGTAATGGTAGCTAAACATGGCTTTGACGCGGCGGAACATGAAGCCTATATTCAAAAAATCATGGAGCGCTTCCGCAATCCGGCGCTGAAGGATGAGGTTAACCGGATCGGCAGATCGCCAATCCGCAAGCTGTCGCCGAACGACCGTCTGGTATCTCCGGCACTGCAGGCTTTTGACCGCGGTTTGTCTTATGACGGATTAGCCAAGTCCATGGCAGCCGCTCTGCTGTTTGACGTTCAGGAGGACCCTGAAGCTGTACAGATCCAGCAGACGCTGAACGAACGCGGCGCCTCTGAAACCTTGACTCACTTTACGGGGATCCCGGCGGATCATCCGGTGCATCTGGCGGCCATCAAGCATTATGAGCAGCTCAAGCAAGCTGTTAAATAAGCGGAAATGAAATGATTTGGTGATTAAAGAAAGTCAGCTTCAATTGAGAAGAAGTCCCCCGCGCGGCAGCGAAGGGGGCTTCTTGTTTTTTCAGGGAGGCTTGTGTTCCTAGGAGAGTGTTCTTAGGAGAGTGTTCTTTAGTGTGTGTTCTTTAGTCTGTATTCTTTGGTCTGTGTTATGATAGAGGCAGCTATAAGAGAAGAAGGCAGGGATACATTCGATTGAACTGAGGGGAAACAATGATTCGTTTTGACGAGTTGTGGGATTATAACCGGCCTGAACATACAGAACAGAAATTCCTTGAAATTGCGGAGCAGTCTAAGAATAACGGAGATGCCGGATACATAGCTGAATTATGGACGCAGATCGCGAGAGCGCAAGGTCTTCAAGGCAGGTTTGAAAGCGCCAATGTCTCACTTGACCAGGTTCTTGTCCTGCTTGGAGAAGAAGAGCTTCCCAGAGCTCATGTCCGTTTTTTGCTGGAAAGAGGAAGGGTGCTTAACTCTTCGGGTCATCCGGCCCGGAGTGTACCTTTATTCGTAGAGGCCTGGAACCTGGCACAGCTGCATAACGAGCATGATTTTGCTGTGGATGCGGCCCATATGCTGGGCATTGCTGAAGCTGATCCAGATACAAGAATGGCCTGGAATTTACAGGCGTTGGACTATGCGGAGAATCATCCTGAAGCGCAGCGCTGGTTAGGTTCCCTATACAATAATATAGGCTGGGCTCAAGTAGAAGCGGGGCAGCTTGAACAGGCTTATGACATGTTTAGCCTGGCACTTGCTTTCAGGGAGCAGCGGGGGAACGAGGAAACGATATCAATCGCCAAATGGTGTGTGGCCAAAGTATTGCGTTTAATGGGGCGGGTAACGGAAGCGCTTGAGATTCAGACCTCCCTGTACTATAAAGCCATGGATCAGCAGGGACCCACTGGGTACAATTGCGAAGAAATAGCAGAGTGTCTTCTCACTGCAGGCAGACGGGATGAGGCTCACGGGTATTTCAGGAAAGCGTACGAGCTTCTTTCACAGGATACATGGCTGGTCGAACACGAAGCCGCACGGCTGGCAAGGATCAAAGAACTGGCCCAATAAGCCGCGGCCGCGGTTGTCCATGATATAGACGTCAGGAAAGGGGGAGGATTATGCCTTATCGCAATAGCCGCAAGCAGCTTATGGAGCAGCAGCAGTCTAAGGAGCTGTTCTCTTACTTCGGTTTGGCCGTTTATTACGGCCAGGCTTTGGAGCAGCAGCTGGTGAACCTGATCATGATGATGAAGCTGGCGGAAGGGAAGGTGCCTACCGAAGAAGATTTGGAGGAGCTTTATCACCGCAAGCTCGGCAATTCCCTCGGTCAGCTGGTGAATGAGATCCGGCACCATTTTTCTTTCACGGAGGAAGAGACGGAAGAGCTGGTTTCCATCTGGAAAGACCGCAACCGGATTGTCCATGACTATTTCAAGGAACGTATCCTTGAAACCTTCAGCGAAGAAGGCCGGAAAGCGATGATTGATGAGCTGAAGCAGTTCAAAGACCGGGCGAAGCGGCTGGAGGATAAGCTCCAGCAGTACACGCGGCAGCTGTATGAGCAGGTTGAAGGGCTTGAGGAGAAAGAGGAAGCCGGCAGGCTGGAATAGCCCGCACTAGATAGAATTGCTAAAATCTTGAATGATTGAATGGTTGAAGTGTTGAAATATTCAAATGTTGGACGGCTTATAAATAAGTGTCTGTAATTCCTAGAAACAATTAAACACAAAAAGGCTGAACCCTCCATGGGTCAGCCTTTTTGTATGAAAGAAAAATCAGCCTAAAATGCATTCAACCTTCTTGTTGAAGAACCGTTCCCAGGATAAATTGTTAGAACAAATCATAAGAACAAAACTTTAAAACAAAACTTTAAGACAAATAAGACAAATCCTTAAGACAAATTCGGCAGAGGCGAAGCTGCTGCTGGCCGTTTGGATTCATGGGACGCTCCGGCGGATCCGGCAGCGGGCGCCGACGATCCCTGAGTCTTCGGCAAATCCGAATCGCCAACCGTGGAGCTGGAGCCGCTATCTTGATCTTGCCCGGAGCCATTCTCTGCGGCATCCGCTATGCCGCCCTGCAGGCGGTACATTTGGTAATAACGTCCGCCGAGAGCAAGCAGCTCATCGTGGGAGCCGCGTTCCACGACTTCGCCTTTGTGCAGCACCAGAATCTGGTCGGCGCTGCGGATGGTGGAAAGGCGGTGGGCGATGATAAACGTCGTGCGCCCTTTCTTCAGCACCTCAAGCGCGGATTGGATCAGCGCTTCGGTTTCGGTATCGATGTTGGCCGTGGCCTCATCGAGAATGAGGATGGCCGGGTCGAAAGCCAGCGCCCGGGCAAAAGAGATCAGCTGCCGCTCGCCAGCGGAGAGCGTGCTGCCTTTTTCCACGACCGGCTCGTCAAGACCGCCCGGCAAATGGGCCAGGATGCGGTCGGCGCCGACATCCTTTAATGCTTTCTCGACCGTTTCGCGGGAGATTCGGCTGTCGCCGAGACTGACGTTGCTGGCGATCGTTCCGGTGAACAGATAAGGATCCTGCAGCACGATGCCCATATGCTGGCGGATCCACTGCTTCGGCAGGCTGGTGACCTCCTGGCCGTCGATACGGATGGAGCCTTTCTGAGGATCATAGAACCGGAACAGCAGGTTGATGATCGAGCTTTTTCCCGAGCCGGTGTGGCCGACAAGCGCTACGGTTTCGCCCTGCTTGGCAGTGAAGCTGATGTTTTTCAGCACATAATCTTTCTTATAAGCAAAAGAAACGTCGTCGAATTCCACATTGCCTTTGTAACGCGGCATGCTGCCGTCCGTCACGTCCACGCCGGGCTGATCCATCAGCTCGAATACGCGGCCTGCGGATACGAGAGAGGAGTCCAGCGCTGCCAGCTGGTTGACCATGCCTGTAATCGGCTGGAACAAGCGGCCGAGGACGTCGACGAAGGCGTACAACACGCCAAGCGAAACGATGCCTGTTGCAGACAGGTACGCCCCGCCGAAATACCAGAGCACCACGGCAAAAGCGAGATTCCGGATCACGTTAACCAGGTTGTGGGAGGTCAAGGCGTTCAGGTTGAGCATTTTGTTCTGGTGTTTCATGTAATCGTCGTTTAAGGCTTCGAATTCATCGCTTGTTTGCTGCTGGCGGCGGAATACCCGGATCACCGGCATGCCCTGGATGGATTCGTTAATGATGGCGTTGATTTCGCTCAGCCGGGAGCGGATGATCGTGTTGTATCGGGTCGCAAACTTGCGGTAAAGCACCACCCAGGCCGCGATGACAGGAATGACGAACAGGCAGATGAGGCCAAGCCGGAAATCAAGCAGGAACAGGGCCACATAAACGCCGAGCATATTGACGATCCCGGAGAAAAAGTTGGATAAAACCGCGATAAACAAATCTTTGACGGCTTCGGTATCGTTTGTCACCCGGGAAACAACTTTACCGGCGGGAAGATTATCAAAATAGTTGACCGGCAGCTTTTGAATATGCCCGTATACATCGATGCGCAGCTTTTGAATGACTCTGTTCGCCGACGATTGCAGCCAATACGTTTTGCCGAACTCCATGAGGATGGAGACGAGCAGGAAGCCGAAATAGGCGAGGACCAATGTCCGGATGCCCGGCAGCTCAGGTTTGTAAAAAGCATACAGCTCTTTGGTCGACAGCTTAACGGCCGGGTATTGCAGGCTTTCGCCGCCTTTGGTAAGGGTCAGTACGCCGCCTTCGAAGGAACGTTCGCCCGTCGTGTCCGGAATCGCTCCTTCAACGAAATAAAACGGCCGGCCGGCTTGGAGAAGATGCACCTCGCCGCCTTTGGTTTCATCCGCAGCAAAACGGTCGCCGCGTTTATACAGCTTGCCGTTGTAGCTGACCGTTTCGCCGGAAGCGGTGTTGGTTTCGTAAAAAGGTTTCTCGATCGCCAGCATGTGATTGTCGATCATGTTTCTGGCGATAAACGGGCCGGCCAAATCGGCCGCCACGCCGATCGCCAGCATGACCAGCGCCAAAATAAACGTCCTTTTGGCGGTTAAAGCGTATTTAAACAAGGCCTTGCCTGTTTTTGTTTTCATTGGGGGAAACACCTCTCTAGTCTGTCAGGTTGGATTCAACCTGCTGCCGTTCATATTGCTCGCGGTACCAGCCGCCTTTCGCCAGCAGTTCCTCGTGCGTTCCTTCCTCCACGATCCGGCCTTTCTCCAGCACGACGATATGGTCGGCGTGTTCGATAGCGGAAAGCCGGTGCGTGGCGATCAGGGTTGTTTTGCCGGAGCGTTTGCTGCGGATATTTTCAATGATCCGCGCTTCGGTTCTGGCGTCGACGGCCGATAAAGCATCGTCAAGGATCAGAATCTCCGGATCGGCGATAAACGCCCGGGCCAGCGAAACGCGCTGCTTCTGCCCGCCGGATAGGGCGACGCCTTTTTCGCCGACCAGCGTCTCCAGCCCGTCGGATAACGTATGCAGGTCGCCGTCGAAGGAGGCGGTGCGGATGGCGTCCATGATCAGCTCGTCATCGGCGTTTGGCCGTCCGTATTGGATATTCTGCCGGACGGTTTTAGAGAACAAAATTTGCTCCTGCGGCACGTAGCCGATCCAGCCGTGCAGCTGGTCTTTGGCGATCAACGGCATCGGCACGCCGGAAATGAGCAGATCGCCGGTGCCCAGTGGATATTCGTGCAGCAGCTGCTTCAGCAGCGTTGATTTGCCGGCACCGGTCCGCCCTACAACACCAAGCGTTTCGCCGCGTTTCAGGTTCAGACGGATATGCTCCAAATTGTTTACAGTCGAAGTTGGATAACGGAACGTCACGTCATGAAATGCAATGGAATCCGGAGCAGCCACAGCTACGGGATGTTCGGCGTCTTCCACGTCCGGCTTTACGCTGAGCGTTTCGTTGACGCGGTCCAGCGAAGCGCCGCCGCGCTGCATGATGTTGATCAATTCGCCGATGGCGAACATCGGCCAGATCATCATGCCAAGATACATATTAAAGGAGACGAGATTGCCCAGCGTCAGCTCATTGTGGAACACAAGATACATGCCGTACGTCAGGCTGATCACATAACTCAGGCCTACGCAGAGGCGGATCGTCGGCTCGAAATAAGCGTCGACTTTGGCTACTGCTAGATTTTTCTGATAAACATCGTTGGTGATGTTCTCAAACCGCGCTTCGTCGTTCCGTTCCTGCACATAGGCGCGGATAACGCGTACGCCGGCTACTGATTCAAGCACCTGGTCGTTCATGTCGCCAAAGGCATCCTGGGCAAGCGTATACCGCTCGTGAATGATTTTGCCGTAAATTTTCATCGCCAAAGCGATGAAAGGAAGCGGGATAATCGCCGCCAGCGTCAGCTTCCAGCTGATCAGGGTTGCCATGGCTACGAAGATCGTGGTCAGATAAGCGGTTGAATCCGTCAGGGTCAGCATGCCGAAACCGGCTGTCTGGGCGACGGAACGCAAGTCGTTGGTGGCCCGCGCCATCAGGTCGCCGGTCCGGCTCCGTTCGAAGAACGGCGGCGTCATCCGCAGCAGATGGTTCATAAACCGGGTCCGCAGCAGCCGTTCCACCAGATTGGATCCGCCAAACAGCTTGTGCATCCAAACATAAGTAATCAGATAGATCAGGACCAGCAGGCCCACGATCGATAAAATGTACATCGTCAGTAAATTCCACGTGATGGAGCCGCTGACGATGTCGTCAATGGCGCTGCCGAGCAGCCGTGGGGGAGCCAGCTCCAGAACGCCGACCACAATCAGAAAAATAAGTCCGATCGTGTAGCGCTGTTTCTCCCGGCGGAAGAACCAGCCTAAATTTTTTAGTACCGAAAACATGAATCAAAACCCTCCTCTTGAGTCTTCTCCGTCTGCCTGCAAGACCCTGAAAAATAAAAAAGGGACACATCGTCCTATGACGATATGTCCCTGGATAACCTAAACATATGCCGGATTACGATTGTAAGCAATCGTATCCGCATGCTGGAGCCAAGAAAGGCCAGCCTTTGTTCAAGGCGTACAGCACTTCTGGTAAATTCCCTGAATCTCGGTATGCGGGATTGCTTCGCTATTTAATTGTTTCAGCCGGACGGCCATACCATGGTTATCGTAAACAATATGATTAAGCATCGAGCGCACCCTTTCCCCCGCTTGGGAATTTTTGATAAATGAATCTGACACAAGAATCTTAACACCGTATTTTCCGGATTGTCAAACGTAAAAAACAAATATAATTAATTTACCCCGTTTGGCAAACGGGAGTGTCATGGGCTAAAATAAGGGTACAAATAGAAGAGACAGCCTGCAGTTAGAAGCAGCAGGGCTGATTGAGAAGGAGAGAATCAAATGATTCACGTTGCAGAGGATGCAGCCGAATGGTATAAGAAAGAACTGAACCTCCACGAAGGGCAGTCGGTTCGTTTTTTTGCCCGTTATAGCGCCGGCGGACATATCCATCCCGGATTTTCGCTCGGAATCGATACCGAAGAACCTAAGAAGCCGGGATTATCCACGACTGTAGGCGGCATTCGTTTCTATATGGAAGAGCAGGATTTGTGGTATTTGGACGGTTATGACTTGAAAGTCAGCTATGATGGGGAAACCGACGACATCATTTATGAGTACGTGCAGTAACCGTGTAGTACCCGTGTAATAACTGTTAAATAACAAGGTGAATAGAAAATTTTAAGGGGACAAGTACAGAACAAAAGCCCGCGTGTGCGCGGGCTTTTTCATGACTTTTTGATAGAATGGTCTGATGACGGTATGGATAGGGGGATTAAAGGTCAACGTTATCCTTCAGATCAGCTGAAAACATTGTCTTCCATGGCGAACTCGAAATCCTGAATATCAAAGACTTGAACAGGCACCTCGGCTTCGATAATCCGGCGGATCAGCTCGAATTGGTCCGTCAGAATGGGGGCATTCTCTTTCTGGGCGGTCAGGATGATTTCCGTTTCGATGGGGTCCAGATATTCGCCGTACTGTTCGTTATCCACGGCATTTACGACCGTCCAGGTAATGTGTTCATCGAGCAGGATGGACGCCGTTTTCCCCCAGGGCATAACCAGGATCTTCTCCAGCCGTTTCCGGTTCAAGGGCTCTTCCATATAAGCGATCAGCTCATTGATCTTATCCTTCACGTAACGGTCGTCTTCCAGATCATTCATGAGCGGTTCGGTGCTGTCCCGAAATTCGTACAATTCCATGATCGTGTTGTAAGGCACAATATATTCTACGGGGCCGGAAGGTGCCAAAAGTTCACCGTATATCGCGACCATTACAGCTTCAATGACAAATCGGCGTGTCATGGTTACCCTCCTAAAGCGATTACATCATTATTCGGCTTGCGCCAAGACAATAGCTGCAAGTTTTACTAAGGAGTATAACATACAAGGGAAGTGCACTCAATTGAATCCGTTTAAAGCTTATTTTGTTTTTGTCAAACCTTATTGGAAATGGATCCTGCTTACGCTGCTGATCGGTCTGCTCAAGTTCGGGATTCCATCTCTGCTGCCTCTATTATTAAAATATGTAGTTGATGACCTGCTCATGAATGCCGAGCTGACATCGGCTGAAAGGATTCGCGGGCTGGGGATGGCTTTGGCGGCGGCGATGTTCCTGTTCATTGTAGTAAGGGGGCCGGTTGAATACTTCCGGCAATACTTCGCACAATTAATTACCGCTAGAATTTTGTTTGATCTGCGCAGCAGACTTTATGATCACCTGCAAAGGTTGTCACTGCGCTATTACCAGAATACAAAGGTCGGCGAAATTATTTCACGGTTCATCAACGATGCTGAGCAGACGAAAAACATCGTGGAAGTTGGCATGATGAACGTCTGGCTGGATTTGTTCACGCTTATCTTTGTGCTTGGATTTATGCTTTATCTGGACCCGATCCTGACCTTGGTCGCCATTTCGGTGCTTCCTTTTTACGCTATATCCGTTAACCTGCTCTACAAACGATTGAAAAAGCTGACGAAAGAGCGCTCTGCCGCGCTCGCGGGCATCCAGGCGTATTTGCATGAGCGCATCCAGGGTATTTCCATTATCCGCAGCTTTGCGCTGGAACGCCACGAAGGCAAACGATTCCGCGGCATAAACGGACGTTATCTGGACAAGGCGCTGAATCAAAGCCGCTGGAACGCCTGGACCTTTGCCATTACCAATACACTCACCGATATTGCGCCGCTTCTCGTCATCGGTTACGGGGGATACCATGTCATCCAGGGCGGGCTCACGCTGGGAACCTTTGTGGCCTTCTTTGGTTATCTTGATCGGCTGTATGCTCCGCTGAGACGCCTGATTAATTCCTCGTCCGTTCTGACCCAGGCATCAGCCTCATGGGAGCGGGTGGAAGAGCTGCTGGATCAGCCGTATGACATGGTTGATGCCAAAGAGGCGAAGGAGCTCCCGGACGGACAAACGAGCATTGTCTTTGACAAGGTCTGGTTCAAATATCAGCCGGATCATGACTGGGTGCTCAAACAAATTGAAATGGACATCAAACCGGGTCAGACCGTCGCGTTTGTCGGAATGAGCGGAGGTGGTAAATCGTCATTGGTTGGGCTTATCCCGAGGTTTTATGACGTTCAGCAGGGGACAATTTATGTTGGAGGAACCGATGTGCGCAAGCTGACCATGCACAGCCTGCGCAGCCGGATCGGCATGGTGCTGCAGGAGAATTTCCTGTTCAGCGGTTCGGTGAAGGACAACATTCTGCTTGGCAGACCGGATGCATCCGATGAGGAAGTGGTAGAATCGGCGAAGGCTGCTAACGCGCATGATTTCATCATGCAACTGCCGACCGGTTATGACACAGAGGTCGGGGAGCGGGGCGTGAAGCTTTCGGGCGGCCAGAAGCAGCGGATTGCGATTGCCCGGGTGTTCCTCAAGAACCCGCCTGTGTTGATTCTGGACGAAGCGACCTCGGCGCTGGATCTGGAGTCCGAAAATCTTATTCAGCAGTCTTTGCAGCGCCTGTCCGAGAGCCGGACCACTTTAATTGTCGCTCACCGGCTGTCCACGATTACGCATGCGGACCGGATTTATGTGATGAATCACGGCGAGATTGCCGAAACCGGTACGCATACGGAGCTGATGGAGCAAGGCGGCATTTACGCCAGACTTTATAATATTCAGCATTTGCATCTGAATGAAGAGGGAGATAGCCTGCAGCTGGCTTCCGCAGCGAGTGAGGAAAGATTAAAGTAAGGATAATAAAGTGAAGAAGATAATACGAAGAAGATAGTCCGAAGACGATGGAGCGAGGGAAATTAAGGAGTCTCTCCTGAAAATAAAAAACCGGAACACCCCTGATCGAGATCAGGCAGGTGTTCCGGTTTTTTGATATAGGTGAATCTTCGCCCGGCAGCGGCCGTGGATTACCCCCGACCGATCAACAGGGACAAAATCCCGGCTGCGATCAGCGGTCCGACGGGCACGCCTTTGAAGAAGGCGACTCCCAGCACGGTGCCGATCAGCAGGCCCGTCACGATGATTGGCTGGCCGGCCATCAGGCTCGCGCCGCGGCCGCCCAGATAAGCGACGAGCATGCCGACGGCGATAGCCAGCAGCGACTTCCAGTTCAGGAAGGACTGCCAGACGGAATCAAGCGGGATTTTTCCGCTGGCCAGCGGGGTCATAACCCCGATTGTGAGGATCAGAATCCCGATGGTCAGGCCGTATTTCTCCAGAAACGGGAAAGCGGCATGAAGTTTGGTCACCCGAAGGAACAGCAGGACCAGAATGGCCACCGTGATCGGCATATTGCTGCTGAAAATGCCAAGTGCGGCCAAGGCCAGCAGCAGAAGGGCCGTGACGTCAATTTGCGCCATAAGGGGCCTCCGCTGTATCGCGGACCGCTTCTGCTTCCAGGCGTCGGGCGGCTATATGGGCAGCAATTAGCTTGCCATGTCCGCGGCCGGTTTCGATGAAGACTTCATTGGCATTCCGTCCGGAAGCGACAACGCCCGCCACATACAGGCCGGGCACATTGCTCTCCATGGTAGTTGGATCAAAGACCGGCTTATCCTGATCCTCGGACATCTCGATGCCCGAGGCAGACAGCAGGCCGCGGTCGGGGCGGAAGCCGGTCATCGCGACAACAAAATCATTGGCCAGCTGCTCATGGCTTCCATCCTCCAGTGATTCTACAACGACATGATCAGGCTGAATTTCTACCACGCGAGACCGGGTGACCGTGCGGATTTTACCCTTATTCACCAGCCCGTCAAATAGAGGTCTAACCCACGGTTTGATGTTGCCGGACAAATCATCGCCGCGGTAAATGACGGTAACGTTCGCTCCAACCCGCTCCAGCTCCATGGCGGCATCCACCGCAGAGTTGCTTCCGCCGATGACGGCAACTTCCATGCCGGCATATGGATGAGCTTCGCGGAAATAATGGGTCACCTTATCGCTGTCTTCCCCGGGAATCCCCAGCATATTCGGATGATCGAAATAGCCGGAGGAGACAACGACGTTCCTTGCTTTCAGCTCGCGGCTTTCGCCAAAACGCCGCTGGGTCTTGATCGTGAAGGTGCCGTCCTGTTCCTTGATAATGGATTCGGCTTCTTCGTATGTAGCGATGCGCAGCCCGTAATGATCCGCAACCCTGCGGTAATAAACAAGCGCTTCATGCCGGTAAGGCTTCTCATTGGAGGAGGGGAACGGAATGTCTCCGATCTCCAGCAGCTCGGCTGTACTGAAGAACTGCATGTTAACCGGGTATAAGAAAATGGAATGAACAATATTGTGTTTTTCAATAATAAGAGCCGATAATCCCTGCTTCTGACATTCGATAGCTGCAGACAAACCGCAGGGTCCTGCTCCGATAATAATGACGTCTTCCATGTTAGAAATCCTCCTTGTGACAGGCTGCTTGGCAGCTTTGAAAATTAAGCATGTAACCATTCTAGCTCATTACTGTTTATTTTCAAACCATATTGGCTTGACACTTCTGTGGAGTTTCACTAAAATCTAATTAGATAATTATCTAATCGAAAATAAACAATAATCATTAAACATTAATGGATAAGGAGTTTTGATGATGCAGCTTGAGAAGATGGTAGCTTATCATAAAGCGATGGGAGATCCAACCCGCATCCGGATGCTGATGCTGCTGGCCGAGCAGGAGCGGAGCGGACAGGAGCTTGCCGAGCTGCTTCATCTGTCCCAGCCTACGATTACCCACCACGCGGCCAAGCTGCGCGAAGCGGCGCTGATCAAGGAACGCAGGGACAAGAACACTGTTTATTTCCAGGTGAATCCTTATTTCATAGAGCAGGGCGCTGCAGCGTCTGTGGCCTATATTTTAAACCGGACAGGAGGAAACGAAATGGAGAACGTAACGCAGCAATCGGAGCAGGAGACGCTCAAGCAGTCGGTTTTGCGAAATTTTTTCGCCAAGGACGGCCGTTTGAAGCAGATTCCGGCTCAGCTCAAGAAGAAGGTCATTGTGCTGGAATATTTGGCCGAGCAGCTGACGCCGGGACGGAAATACGAGGAGAAAGAGATCAACGAATTTATCAAGCAGTATCATGAGGACTTCGCAACGCTGCGCAGAGAGTTTATCATGCATCAGTTCATGTACCGGGAAGAAGGGATCTATGAACTGAATCCAAAAACGATGTGGACCTCCTGGCATCAGCTCCGTTAATAAGCCTTTATCGACTGTTCTATGAACGTTTTATGGCGGTTGCATTAAAGAGAGACTTTCGGGGGAAAACCGGATATAATATAAGTGTAAGCGTTTTCTATTAACGGTTTGGCGAAGGAGGTTAAGGTCATGCTGTTTTGGAACAAGAAAACGAAGGTCGCGGAACCTGTTGAAGTTGAAGTCTCGCTCGAGCAGGTTCGCAGAGCCGTCCTGCAGTACGAAGATGATACGCCGGACACGATTAACCGATTGACGTTGATTCAACCCGACGGCAGTCTCGATACAAACCGGCTGGCTCGTTATTTAGGCGGTCCAAGCAAACACAAATTTTATCTATCCCGAGAAACGTTTGAAATATTTGAAGAAGCCGACCGCCACATTCCTTATTATCTGGACCTGGTGCAGATGGCGGTGGACGATTACGTGAACGAAACCGGTAAACTTCCGCTGGTGAAAGGCTCCTTGGAAGGAGAAATCGATTACCGGGCGCTGATGCAGGAGCATTATTTGAAGGAGCTTCCGCCGCTGCCGCTGTATTTGACGGATCAGGAGCTCATGCTCAGCCGTCATCCTTTTTCGATGGAATAAATGATATACGATCCGGTGAACTCCCGCGAGACGCTGCCTGTCTTTCGGGAGTTTTTCTGTGAGCCCACTTACAAATAGAAAAAAATATGTATATTTGTACATATAAAATGACCTTTGTTACATCCTTTTGCTTTCCTTATGGTGCTATAATCATAAAACGGGTAATTTCTTCATGGAACGGAAGCAAACAAACAGGGAGGTGGCACCATGAATTTGCCCTGGAAAAAGAACCTCTATGTGCTTTGGTGCGGCGTCTTCTGTACAAGCACGGCTTATTCAATGGTCATCCCTTTTCTGACGTTGTTTATCAACAAGGATTTGGGTGTAGAGTCGAATGTGTCCTTTTGGTCGGGCCTGCTATTTGGTGTAACCTTTCTGGCTAGTGCGCTGATTGCGCCCTTCTGGGGCTCGCTCGCTGACAAATACGGCCGCAAACCGATGCTGCTGCGCTCGGGCTTCAGCCTGTGTGCGGTTTATCTCCTGATGGCCGTCGTCCAGAATCCTTATGAGCTTCTGGTTGTCCGCATTTTGTCGGGGCTGCTTGCCGGTTATGTCCCTTCGGCTATCGCTTTGGTCGGTACCAATACGCCGGAGAAGCACGTTGGCTACGCGCTTGGCATTATGGCAACGGCCGGAGCGTCGGGCAGCATTGTTGGTCCGCTGCTTGGCGGCGTGCTGAGCAAATTTATCGGTTACAGGGAATGTTTCCTGGTAGCCGCGTTTGTAGTACTCATGTCCGCGATCATTGCCTGGATCGGAGCGAAGGAAGAGAACTTCGACCGCAACCGGACACGGTCGCACGTCATGGATGATTTGAAGGAAGCTTCGGCTAACCGTCCGTTAATGCGTCAGCTGGGAGTCGTGCTGATTGTGACGGCTTCGGTCATGGTGCTAGAGCCGCTGCTGACGCTTTATGTGCTGGAGCTTGGCTCCTCGCATGACAATGCTTCGTTAAGCTCCGGCGTGATCTTCTCTGCGGTGGGCGTAGCCACGGTCGTTGCGGCTCCGATCTGGGGAAAAATCGGCCAGAAGATCGGTTACGAGCGGACCTTGATGATCGGCCTTCTCGGCGGAGGCCTAGGCAATGTGCTGCAGCTGCTGTTCCACAATTTGGTTGGCTTCGGCATTCTGCGTTTTGTGTACGGGCTTTTCTTTGCGGCGGTATATCCGGGTTTGAATGCCCTGATTGTCAAGGCGACAACACCAGAATTCCGCGGACGCGCCTTCAGCCTGAATCAGTCGTCCAGTCAGCTGGGCAATATGGTCGGTCCGATTGCGGGCGGCACGTTAGGGGCCTATATTCCGATCCCGATTGTCTTTCTGCTCAACGGGGTGCTGCTCACGGCCACGGCCGGCACGCTGAAGTGGAAGCAGCTTAAAGTGCGCAGGGCGAAAGATCAGGCGGCGGACGTTTGATTTTTTGAGAAAAATTTTTCCTTCAACGTTTGACAGCAGACGCCATCCCACGCTACGGCTTGGGACGGCGTTTTTGCTTTGTTTCCGGGAATGCCGTCGATCGGCCTCAGAAAGGACGGAATGACTATGCAGAGCGGCGGGAAGGGGGAAGTTTTAAATTGATCTGAACGGTTAAATAAGAAATACCAGAAGAACAGGAAAATTGTTCCTGCTCGGTAATATAATTCAGGACGAGGGGTGCTTACTATGGCCATTGACCGTTTTATTCTGAGGAAGCTTGAACAATGCGAGGAAGAGAACATCAGACGCAATCTGCTAAACCTGTTTCTAATCCGGATCGAACAAGCCTGGTATAAAGAAGAAGCCCACAGAACGGCGGTATAACCGTAGCTGCGGGCTTCCTCAACTTCATAAAGAACAAATAACACAAGTCTTCTACTCTACACCATAAATAGAAAGATTAGTAGAGTGAGAGCGCCAAAGAATCAAATTCGCTTTTGCTGTGAAGAATGGCTTCGGAACCTTCAATTTCAATGCTAATCAAAGAAGTCAAACATTTTTTCAGCGCTTGCTTGCCGTTGCGAATTTTATGATCGAGCGCGTTTGTCAGCAATTTAAGTGTACGTTGCATAGGTTGTTTGTTCTCGGAGCTGAAATAGACGGGAATGAGTTTGTTATCAAAATGAATGACCGTTTTCACTCTAATCACCTCTATAGTTTTAATTTCATTAATTAAATTGTAAAACCTTTTGCTTAAAACTAGCTTAAGAAAATATAACAAATTGATTAAATACTAGAAGGAGACGGCAATCGGTCGTCTCTTCTTGCTGTTTGTTTACCCTTTGCCGAGGGTAACGACACTTTTTTCAGCTCGCTATACTTTAGTAACGAACGAAGCTGCTTCTTGGTTTCGTTTTTTTTAGATAATTTGGTGAAAAAATGGTGAACAAGGTAAATAACGACCCTTCCTTCTACAGCCTGGGCCTCAGTTTGATCTGCTTGCAGCCAGAAAGAAGAGGCCTGCAGTTTCAGCTTGGATCGCTGATCTGCAGGCCTCTAATCAGTTGACTTGAGCCGTCTTAAGGCTTGACGGGAAGTCCGTTCGCTTCACGAATGAGCGAGAAATATTGATCGCCCCTTACAATTTCGAATTCCGGTCCCAGCTCTTTCGTCATGGTGGCGACATCCGTTGGGGTCAGGCTCCAGGCCAGCAGGCCGAGCGAGACGAACAATGGAGATTTACCATCCCAGTCCGCTTTGGCTTGCTCCAGAATGCGGAGGCCGTCCTGGACGGTGCTGATGCCTTGAATGGTTGATACCGGCAGGGATTCGTTCAGAATATCCACCCCATAGCGATCTTCCCAGCTCAGGAACAGTCCTGGCGCCTTATAATACTGCTCATAGTCCTTGGCGTAGGAAGAGCCCAGCGGCACGTTCTCCCCGTTGATCCGGTTCAGCACATAGGTGAGATTCATGCCGGATTTCTGCAGATATTTGTAGGATTGCTTCAGAAAATCATCAAAACTCGCTTGAGGCCAGGCTGACGGATAAAAATATCCTGCTCCGGACGGTCCGGCCATTATGAAGTCATTCGCGGTTGCCGTCTTCTGGTAATAGTTGAGAATGGCTGGAGCCGCATCAACCAGCAGCGGGCTGGAGGTCCAGTTGATCGGAACCTGGCCGCGGGCTGGATCGTCCCAGAGAATTCGCATGCGATGCTGATTGTATTGGAAATTGTCGCCTTCGCTGAACGTGTAGGTCACATAGATTTTGTTGTCCAATTCATGGGTGACGGACGTTTGAGGACGGGTTGGCTGTACTTGGGTGCCGGAGAAGACGGTCATGTTGGAGAACCAATCGGCGGCCAGCACATAAACGCCGTAATTGGAGGTCACCTCGACAGAATTGAATTCGCCGGCTGTATCGTTGCTGAACCAGCCCAGATAAGGTGTGCCCGGTTTAACGCTGGAAAGGATTTTTTCAAACAAAGCTTTCTGCTTTGGATCGTTCACTTCCAGCCAGAATACCATCGCTTTGTTGGCAACCGCGTAATCGCGCAGGTAGCCGTAAGGCTCCTTCTGTTCGGAGGAAAGAGGCTGAACGTTGCCGGCGGATACTTTATATTGGTTCCACATAACAACGGAAGCCGTCAGCTCCTGAGTTCCAGCCGGAGGAGTGAACCGGTACACAAAGTAATTCCCGCCATCGGCAAAACGGTGTCCGCCATCCCCGGCGGAAATCTGCGAGCCTTGACGGTCGTACAGGAAGGCTTCTTCTTCCGGTGTGCCCGGAACAAATTGAGCGATGATCTTGCCGTCCGCTTTGACGGTAATCTCATGAACGGCCGATCCCCAGCCATCCTGCGTAAAGGCATCGTCAAAACGCAGGTATACGGAATCTTTGCCTAAGAAACGGGTCAAATCCAGATCATAAGAAGCTTTGTTGCTGGCGTCGCGGATTTGTTCCGTTTCCTGGGCGATCGTCTCAAACGATTCGGGCAGTCCTGACGGAATTTTGATGGAGGTGTCAGGGCTCAAGCCGACCAGCATCCGATGAGTGGTTTGGTTCCATAGATGTTCGTATTGCCAGGTGTAGGCGTCCAGACGGTCCTTGAATTTGCCGCGTAAATCTTCAAGCACCTTCAGCTTATAGGGAGCGGCTTGCAGCTTGGCAGCCAGCTCAGGTCCGGCGACGACGGCGTCTTTCAGTCCTGCCAGGGTTGTCGCCACGTTGATAGAATCCGGAACCTGCGGATCATAAATAATCAGGCCTTTGACTTCGTTTTTGTATTTCTTAACAAGCTGCCATGGATCCTTGTGCTGAACATAAGGGACGTGGAGGTCGTTCAGCCAGGTTGTCTTGCCCTCTTCTTCGTTCTCCAGCAAATAAATCCGAGGTTCCGAACGGTTTACGATGCCCTGCAAGGTACTCAGCAGCAGCCGCATATCGCCGGATTCATCGATCACATCGGCAACATCAAGATGCTTTGCGTTTGCAAAGCTTGGAAGCGCTTGCGATAATGGCCAGCTAATTTGATTTTTTTTCGATAAAGGGGTAGAGGATTGTGCAGATATTGAGGTGTTGCCAAAGCTTAAAGATAACGTACAACAGATAACGAAACATGTAATCGCGATTTTTCGAATCAAGTTCGTTCACCTCATGTCCTCGTATTGGGGGGCCATCGTTTGGAAATTTCCGTCAGCCGGGCACAAATCCCCTCCTTTCCGGCCGTCATTTATAGGTACAAACGACAACGCCTGATGAATATGTTAAATATATCTAATATGTATTGTCAAGTGAGAATTCCAGCTTTCAAATCATTGACTAAATGACATAAATGATATAACGTAAAGAGGTGAAAGAGAGAAACAAGTGAGGAGATCCATAGGATGCGAAATGAACGAAAACCGTTATATATGCAGATTCAGCAGTATTTTAAAGATTTGATCCTGAGCGGAAAGCTGAAGGAAGATGATAAAATTCCTTCGGAGAAGGAATTGATGGACCAGTTTGATGTCAGCCGGATCACCGTGGCGAATGCGCTGACGCAGCTGGCGAAGGACGGGTGGATTTACCGTATTCCGGGCAAAGGCAGCTTTGTCAGCGAAGGCATCGGCGAGCTGCTGCCTCGTCAAAATCAGCAAGAGGCAGGAGCGAGGGCTCATCCGGAAGGCGGCGGAGCGGGCTTTTCGCAGCCCGAGGGAACATTTGCCGCGAACGGAGAACACATGCCGCTTGGAGCCGAGACCTATCCTTATACGGGCGAGACCTCCAAAACGATCGGACTGGTTATGCCGCAGCTCGTGGATTATTTCGCCATTCGTTTGCTGCAGGGGATCAATAACATTATTGAAAACAGTCCGTATACCCTTCAGATCGTGTTGACTTACAATTCGATCGACCGGGAGAAAGCAGCGATTGGCGATCTGATTCGCAAAGGTGCCGCCGGATTGATCATTTTCCCCTCCGATGCGGAGATGTACAACGAGGAGATTTTGTCCCTGAAGCTGCAGGGATTCCCGTTTGTGCTGATCGACCGTTATCTGCCCGGCGTAGCCACTAACGTGGCGCGCAGCGACGGATTGATCGGCGGTCAGCTGGCCGTCGATTATTTATGGGAGCTTGGACACCGCGACATCGCCATCTGCTCCGATTCTCCGCTGCCGACCATTACGGTTGAGGACCGGATCAACGGTTATATGGAGGCCTTGAAGCAGAAAGAAGCCATGATTAATCCGGCTTTGATCTTAACCGATTTCAAAGTGGATTACAGCGGAATCGATAAAGAGCACCCTTTGTACCGCTTTATCAAAAATCAAATCGCTACCGCCTATATTACGCTAAACGGCCGGCTTGGCCTGCACATTTATTCCATATGCAAGGAGCTTGGCCTCAAGGTGCCGGAGGACGTCTCCATCCTGACGTTCGATGATCCGTCTCCGGGCTTGCACGAGTGGATTTATTTCTCGCATATTTCGCAGTCGGAAATTGAGATGGGAGAGGCGGCGGCCAACATTTTGCTGGAGCTGTTCGAGAACAACGAACCCAAAGATCAGGGCTATACCAAGGTAATCCTCCAGCCTAAGCTGATCGAAAGCCAATCGACGGGGCCGCTGCGAAAGCAGAACGAATTCCGCGGACGGCAAGCCGCGCCGGAAAGAAATCCTTAAAGGTTTGATCGATCGTAATGACATCTGCTCGCCAGGAGCAGGTGTCTTTTTTTTTGCAAAAAAAAACAGCAATAAATGACATAGTATATCTTGACTTAAATGACATAACTAATTATATTTAATAATACAATTGATTAGTTGCTTCACACAGGCTCTTGCAGGACTGAAATCAGTAGGGAGGTTGCTTGGACTATGGAGAAAACGGCAGAACGGGAGGGAAGGCCCTCTTTCAACCGGCGTAGGGGCAGACATAAGGATGCCTTGATCGCAGCCGTAATTCTGGTTCCGATGTTTCTGTTTTGGCTGGTGGTTTCGGGTTTTCCGACCTTGTTTGGTTTTGCGCTCGGCTTTTTTGAGTGGGTAGGGCTGGCGGATACGCCCAACTTTATCTGGTTTGACAATTTTATCGACTTCTTCAAAAACCCGGTCTATACGGATGCCTTATGGAGGTCGATATGGCTTGGCGGCCTCGTCACGTTCATCACGCTGGCTGCGGGCTTCGGGGCGTCGCTGCTGATGAATATGCCGCTTTTCGGCAAAGGCTTCTATCGCTCGATTTGGTACATCCCCGCTGTTACGGCGACAGTGGCCACCACGCAGGTATTTAACATCTTTCTGGATTCAAATAACGGCGTGATCAACAACATTCTTAAAGCGATGGGCAAGGAACCGATCGTGTGGCAGTATTCCGTCGGCTGGGGCATTTTCTGGATCGTGGTCTATTCGGTCTGGAAAGGCGTGGGGGGAGCGGCGCTGATCTGGCTGGCGGGGTTGCAGTCCGTTGACGTCTCGCTTTATGAAGCGGCGGAAATCGACGGGGCCGGTCGTTTTAACAAACTGCGGTATGTCACCTTGCCAGGCTTGAAGCCGATTGCGACCTATATCGTGATCACCAGCCTGATCGGTGCGATTCAAATTTATGAACAGGTGCTGTTTATTACCAACGGCGGGCCGTACGGGCAAACGGAGGTGCTGGTCTTCCGGATTTACCGCGACGGGTTCTGGGATTTCAACCTCGGCATGGCCGGAGCTTCTTCTCTGATTATGGCTTTGATCGTCATAGTGGCCACCGTACTGTATTACAATTGGTCAACCAAATCCGACAAACGGACGACGATCCCGATCAAGCCGGTAAAACGCAAAGGAAAGAGGGGGGAGAGCCATGTCCGCAACGCGAAAGGAGAACTTTAAAAATCAGTTCAAACCCGCTTATCTCATCGGACATATCCTGCTGCTTGGCATCGGCCTTATTTTACTCTATCCATTGATCTTCATGGTGCTTGCCGGGTTCTTTACGAAAACGGAGTTTACATCCACTGTACTTAGCATATTTCCGATTCCCAAGCAACCGACTCTGGAAAACTTCAAAGAGCTCATTATAGGCACGGCGGATTCTTCGGTGGCCATGTATTTCAGAAATTCTGTCATCCGGACCGTTTATAACACGTTGTGGGCTATATTGACTTCGTTCCTGGCCGGTTACGTTTTTGCCCGCTTGAAATTCAAAGGGCGGGAAGCGATCTTCCTGATTCTGCTGGCGACACAAATGATTCCGGGCACGCTGGCCATTATCCCGACTTATCTGGAGTTCGCCAGATTTCCGTTTGCCGGGGGGAATAACCCGTTTACCGGAGGAACAGGGATACTCAACTCTTGGTGGGTTTATTTGATTGGCGGCCCCAGCATCAATATTATGGGCACCTTCCTGGTGAAGCAGTCGCTGGAGAAAGTGCCGCTGGAGATCGACGAAGCGGCGGTTATGGACGGGGCCGGCACTTTCCGGCTGATCTTTCAAATTTTGTTCCCGCTACAGCTCCCGATTATGGCTTTTATCGCGATCACGACGGCGCTGGGAACCTGGAATGACTTCATTACCCCTTTCTTTTATACAACCAGCGATAACTTGCAAACGCTTCCAGCAGCCATTACGCGGATTTCATCCGTTGGGGCCAGCCCGGGTGCTGTAATCGATTATCCGATGATCATCACCTTAAGCATGGGGATCACGATTCCGGCCCTGCTTATCTTCGCCTTTTTCCAAAAGTACATCGTCCAAGGCTTGGCCAATACCGGTATCAAAGGATAACCATCCTTTTGCATACAAATTCAAAATGTCAGGGAGGGTTCAAGCATGTTAAAGAAAAAAATGTCCTTCATTATTCTTTCGTTAATGCTCACTGCCGGTTTGACCGCTTGCGGAGGCGGAGGGGGCGGAGGCGGCAATGCCCAAAGCAGTGACCAGCCTGCGGACAGCCAGAGCGCGGACAGCTCCGGGAAGGACACTTCCTCGCCAGGAGGCACAACGATCACCGTGCTGAACGAAGGTGCGGTCGCCGTCGGCGTGGGTGCGCTCAGCGATTTGCTGGAGAAGAAAAAGCAGTCGCTCATCGCCGATGAAGCGCAGAATCCGCGAGTTGTCGCGGAGGATTTCAGCTATACGCCCGGAAGCCCGCTCAAGGCAGCCGTCTTCCCGTATTTCTACCAATCGATCATGCTCAAGAAAATGCAGGAGCAGAACGTCACGGTGAAAATGGAGGATTGGGGCTGGGGCGAACAGCTCATTCAGAAAGAAACGGCCGGTTTCCTGGCCAAAAACATACCGGATATTATCGTCGGGGAAACCCAAATGCCGGGTTTTGCCCAGCAGGGCCTGCTTGAACCGTTCCCGGACGATATGGCGCAGGAAATCCGCGACAACGTGGCTCCGGCGGCCTGGAAGCCGATGGAGTACGATGGAAAGATTTACGGCTTTGCTTCCCAGCCGGGCGTAAGCAGCCTGTTCTGGAACAAAAAGCTGGTGAAGGAAGCAGGGCTTGACCCGGACAAAGCGCCGACCACCTGGGATGAACTGCTTGCGGACGTGCAGAAAGTGACGGAGGCCGGCAAGGGCAAGTTTTACGGCGGGGGCGTATATGCCGGACCAAACGCAGGCGGCTATTTGCGGTACGGAACACTTGTAGTCATCAATGGCGGCGGATTTGCGGATGATCAAGGCCAACCGACCTTTAACTCCGATGCCAATGTAGAAACTGTAAAATTCATGAAGCAGCTGAACGCGGCCCATCCGGCAGGCCTCATGGCCAACACCAATGAAGGAACGTATTTCGATGCCTTCAAAAAAGGACAAATTGCTTATTTGATCGACGGACCTTGGCGCGCGGTTGAAAGCTCGCAAATCGGCATCGATTACGGCATGGCTCAAATTCCGCTTTCACCTAACGGCAAGCCGGGCAACATTACGATCGGCGCGGCCTTCCATTCGGTGCCGAAGGATGCCAAAAACAAAGAAGCCGCTTTTGCTTATATCCGCGCGATGTACAGCGAGGATATCCAGCAGCTGATCGCCGATACGGGCGTCCGTTCGCCGGTGCTCAAATCCGTTGCCGAGAAGGATGAATACAAGACGGCCCACCCTGAAATGTACCAGCACTATTTGGCCATGTCCGGCAATGTGCAGGGACTGCCGACATTTGCCAAGGAAGACTCCAAAGTCTGGCAGTTGTTCGGTGACGCGGTAACCAAATCGCTGATGACGAACGGCGATATCAAGTCGATTCTGGATGATGCGCAGAAGAGAGCGGAGGCCATAACGAAGTAAATTTCATTGAAAGAGTGATGCAGCATGCCTTATGAAACAAATCCGATCATGACCCAGAAAGCGAAGGGACGGCTGTCCAAGCTTCGAGATTACATTTATGAGCCGATAGCCTCTTTGACTGTCAACGCTTGGGTAACGAAAGAACCGGTGACCTATGACCAGCGAATGTCAGGCAGACCGCTTGAACTTAAGCCCGGCGACAGGTGGGGAGAGCTTTGGGACTGCGCCTGGTTTCATTTCCGGGGACAGGTGCCAGGTTCGGCCAATGGCCGTAAAGTAGTGCTGCTTATCGACATCAACGGGGAATTATGCCTGGTGGACGAAGCCGGAACCCCGCGCCAAGGTTTAACCAATGTGAGCTCCGAATTCGATTACAGCTTGGGAATGCCCGGCAAACGTGTTGTGGATATCAGCGCTGCGGCTCAAGGCGGGGAAGTCATCGATTTGTGGGGAGACGGCGGCTGCAACGATTTGTTTGGCCGCTTCCGCAGCGGAACGCTTAAAGAAGCGTGTATAGCCATATGCCACGAAGAAGCACGCCTTTTGTATTACGACCTGGAGGTGCTGATCGAGCTGGCCGAGCAGCTGCCGGATTCGAGCGCCAGAAAGGCGCGGGTGCTGCAAAACGTATATGAGGCGGCGAATCTGCTCGCCGAGATTACCGAAGATACCGTACAGCTGGCCAGAGCCAAGCTGGCGCCGGAACTTGCGAAGCAGGGCGGCGATCCCGTCTTAACCGTCAGCGCAATCGGGCATGCGCATATCGATCTTGCCTGGCTGTGGCCGATCCGCGAAACGATCCGCAAGGGTGCCAGAACCTTCTCCACCGCGCTGCGCAATATGGAGAAATACCCGGATTACATGTTTGGCGCCAGCCAGCCGCAGCTGTATGCGTGGATGAAGGAGCATTACCCGCAGCTATATGCAGAGGTGCAGGAACGTGTCAAGGAAGGGCGCTGGGAGGTGCAGGGCGCCATGTGGGTAGAGCCGGATACCAATATATCCGGCGGTGAAGCGCTTGTGCGGCAAATCCTGTACGGGAAACGTTTTTTTAAGCAGGAGTTCGGCAAGGAAATCAAGGTATTGTGGCTGCCTGATGTATTCGGCTATACGGGAAGCCTGCCGCAGCTGCTCAAGAAATCCGGAGTGGACTATATGATGACCCAAAAGCTGTCGTGGAGCGTCTATAATACCCATCCGCATCACAGCTTCCTATGGGAAGGCATCGATGGCACGAAGGTGTTGACTCATCTGCCGCCGGAGGACACTTACAACGGTCCTGCGGCTCCGCGGTCGCTTGCCAAAATTGAGCAAAGCTACCTCGATCGCGGTGTTTCGGAGCATGCGCTCATGCTGTTCGGCATCGGCGACGGCGGCGGCGGTCCGGGAGAAGAACATTTGGAACGGCTGGCCCGGGAGCGGAATTTGCTGGGGCTGCTGCCGGTGGTGCAGGAGCCTGCGGTCACTTTCTTTCATCGGCTGGAGCGGGAAACTTCCCGCTTCCAGACCTACCGCGGGGAGCTGTATCTGGAGAAACATCAAGGGACGCTGACTACGCAAGCCCGCAACAAATGGTACAACCGCAAGCTGGAGAAAGCATTGCGGGAGCTGGAGTTCACGGCTTCATTGCTTTGGTCTGTGGGCGGCGAGGAAGACGTTTATCCGGCCGAACGGCTTGAGGCGGTCTGGAAGGAAATGCTATTGTACCAATTCCACGATATTTTGCCCGGCTCCTCGATCACAAGAGTGTACGACGAGTCGCTGGAGCGTTACGGCAAGCTGCTGGCAGAAGTGCAAACGATGATCGCCGGTATTTACGGGCGGCTGGCCGGTTTGTCCGGCGGGGCGGCCGGAACGCCTGTCCTGTTCAACTCCTTGCCGTGGGAGCGGAGGGAGTGGGTGCAATACGGCAGCAGCTGGCATTTCGTGCAAGTACCGGGCATGGGCTGGCGTTCGCTTGCAGAAGCTGAAACGGATCAGCCGGGGGCCCTGCTCATCGCGGAGGATTTCAGGCTGGAGAACGAGCGGCTATCGGTCCGTTTTGCGGAAGACGGCAGCATCGTATCGATGTACGATAAGGCGGCTGGACGGGAAACGCTGCAGCCGGGAGCGAAGGCCAACGTATTTACGCTTTACCATGATGACGGGGATGCCTGGGATTTCCCGCGCGATTACCGCGAGATGTTTGCCGGCACGATGAAGCTTAAGCGGGTGCAGGGTTTCGTGGCTGGACCTCGCGCTGTAATCGAGCAGGAGTACCGGTTCGGGGAGTCGACCCTGAAGCAGATTATTAGTTTGGAGCAAGATGGGCAGCTGCTGCGGTTCGATACCGAAGCGGACTGGCGCGAAGCGGGCAAAATGCTGCGGGTCGCTTTTCCCGTGCAGGTGGCGGCCGATCAAGTGAACTGCGAAATTCAGTTCGGGGTGCTCAAGCGGCCAACGACCCGCAACAATGCGATCGAGTTTGCACGCGATGAAATATGTGCCCATCATTACATCGACTTGTCGCAGCCGGATTACGGCGTAGCGCTGCTAAACGACAGCAAATACGGACACAGCGCGGAGAACGGTGTGCTGGACCTGAATCTGCTGCGCAGTCCGTCTTACCCCGATCCGAAAGCGGATCAGGCCGAACACAAATTTACTTATGCCTTATATCCTCATTCTGGCGATTTCATTCAGGCAGGCGTTTACCGCAAAGGGTACGAGCTGAACATTCCGCTCACTATAGCTGAAGCACAGGAACCAAGCGAGCACGGAGCGGAACTTATTCAGCCGTTTAGCCTGGTGCGGCTTGATCATCCAAACATCATGCTGGAGGCCGTCAAAAAAGCCGAGGACAGCAATCATTTGATTCTGCGGCTGTATGAGACGGCAGGTGCCGGAGCCGAAACCAATCTATCTATCGGCCTGAATTGCCGGACGATAGAGGAAGCCGATTTGCTGGAGAATCCGGTAGGACTGCTGGCGGAACAGACGAATGAAATAAAATTGTCCTTTACGCCGTTTGAAATTAAGACAATTCGTGTGGCATTTGCCTAAAGGAAGGAGGAGTTCAGGCAGTGACAGGGAAATCACGGAAGGAAGAACGAACCGGATTTCAAGAGGGCAGCACCTTCGGACCTGCGTATGATCTGCAGGCGGATTTCGTGATGGTATACGGCATTAACGAATCCATGCCGCGGCGGATCCGCGAATGGGCGGAGCGGGGTTACCGGGTTCACCTGATGACCGGGGTATCCTGGGGCGGCTACCAGGATTATCTAAAGGGCAAGGTGGACGGCCGTCCGCACTGGGATGAAGCGCAGAAATACCATGACGGTGAAACGATTATCCATGGGACTTCAGCGGACATTCCTTATATGGTGCCAACGATAAGTTATGCCGACTTTCTGGTGGAACGGATTCGTCCCGCCGTGGATGCGGGCGTGGAGGCCATCCATTTGGAAGAGCCGGAATTCTGGGTGGAGGGCGGTTACTCCGAGGCCTTTAAACGCGAATGGCAAAATTACTACAACGAGCCTTGGATTCCGCCCCATGCTTCAGAGGATGCGCAGTACCGCGCTTCCAAGCTCAAGGCTTATTTGTATACCCGCTGCCTGGACCGCATCTGCTCAGCGCTCAAGGAATATTCATTAGTCCGGTATAATCGGCCGCTGCGATTTTTTGTCCCGACACACAGCTTGATCAACTATACCCAATGGCGGATTGTCAGCCCGGAATCGAGGCTGCTCGATTTGCCTTCGGTTAACGGCTATATCGCTCAAATCTGGACGGGAACGTCGCGCACGGCTAATGTCTACGAAGGCAAACGCGCAGAACGGACGTTTGAGACGGCATTTTTGGAGTACGGCATCATGCAGGAGCTGGTGCGTGGCACCGACCGGAGCATGTGGTTTCTCCATGATCCGATCGAAGACGACCCGAAACAGACGTGGGCGGATTACCGGGAGAATTACATCAAGACGCTGACGGCCTCGCTGCTTCATCCCGGAATTGCCCGGTATGAGGTGGCCCCTTGGCCTAGGAGAATCTTCGAAGGGCAATATCCTGCGGAAGACGGAAATGGCAGAGAAGGCATCCCTGGGGATTACGCTAGCGTGCTGCTTACTGTCATGCATACATTAGGCAGCATGGAGCAGGAAGACGTTCAAGTCTACGGAAATCCTGCCGTTACCGGCGTATTTCTGTCCGATTCGGCAATGTTTCAGCGCAAGCGGATCGGAACGGAGACGGCCGGCTTCATGATGAAATACGACGGCACCAATGAAGTGGAGCTTACGGATGAAGCTGCCGTGGAGCTGCTCAATCTTTCGGAATTTTACGGCTTGACCTTGCCGCTGATCAAGCATGGCCTGCCGGTAAGGCCGGTGCAGCTTGATAACGTGCGGCGGTTTCCGGGGTATTTGGATGATTATCGTGTACTCGTGTTGAGTTATGAATTCATGAAACCGGAATATCCGGATCTGCATAATGCTTTGGCCCAGTGGGTGCAAGAAGGCGGCGCGCTGGTCTATGTCGGCGATGACAGCGATCCGTACCACGGAGTCCGGGAATGGTGGAACCAGGGGAAACGCCGATACGCCACGCCAAGAGAGCATCTGTTCGAATGCCTGGGCTTGAGCCCGGCTCACACTCCGGAAGGCATTACCCGAGTAGGAAGCGGCCTTGTCTCCTATATGCGTGTGCGTCCGGAACGGCTCGCGCAAAGCGCCGAAGAAGCGGAACGCCTGCGGACTGCGGTACGGGAGGCGATGGCGGCCCTGGAGAATACCTCCGAAACAGAGGAAGCAGAGGGAGCGGAGGGAGCGGATCAAACCGGGCATGGCCAGAATTTGCGCTGGGAGGCGCTGAACTATTACCGGATCCGCCGGGGACCCTATATGATTGCAGCGGTAATGAGCGAATCGGTAAGCGATACGCCGCTTACGCTGAAAGGCCAATACGTAGATTTGCTCGAAGCGGGATTGCCCGTGAAAGAGCAGGTGACCATCCTGCCGGGGAAGCAGGCTTTCTTGTACGACCTGGAATACGCCGGGCAGCCAAGCAGCGCGATCATCGCCGCATCCTCAAGGATCGAAGATTATTTCGAGGATAAACATCACCTTTCATTTACGGCTAAGGGGCCGCGTCCGCTGAAAGCGGCCGCGAGAATTCGCTGCGAAGCAGAGCCGGCAGCCGTCAAAGCAGGAGCGGCTGAACTGAAATACGAATATGATCCGGCGTCGCAAACCCTGCTGATTGCTTACGAGCATGGGGATGAAGGCACACGCATTACCATTACAAAATAAGTTTATGGCCCGGCACATAACCGGGTCCATTCTTTGGAGGCAGATCTCTTATGACAACGACTTTACGCCCACCCGCAGTCCCGTTAGTTACCATTGATCCTTATTTCAGCGTCTGGTCGATGGCCGACCGTCTAACCGGCGACTTCACCCGGCATTGGACGGGTAAGCGGAATGCGCTGACCGGGCTGATCCGCATCGATGGAACGCCTTGGAGGTTCGCTGGTTTAACTGAGCCAAATCCGGAAAATTATTATGCGGAGCCGGAAGCTATGCAGCAAACGGAACTTCAGGTTACCCCGCTGTCCACCTCTTACACCTTTGAGGCGGGAGGCATTGCGCTGGAGGTTGTATTTACCAGCCCGCTGCTGCCCGATTCCTTGGAGCTTCTGTCGCGGCCGGCGTCTTATGTATCCTTCCGGGTACGTTCCCTGGATGGTAATCCGCATGACGTGCAGCTTTATTTCGACGTGACCGGAGAATGGTGCGTGAACACCAGCGAGCAAAAGGTTGTACTGGGGCAGGAGAAAAATGAACATTTGGCGATTATGCAGGCGAGAAGCGCAGAGCAGCAGGTTTTGAACGCCTCGGGAGACGATCTGCGGATCGACTGGGGCAGCTTGATGCTGGCGGTGCAGCAGGCTCCTGACATGCAGACATGGATGGGACCGGCGGAAGTCCGCAAGTCGTTTGTACGCACCGGTGAACTCAAGGCAGGCAGCAAGACACCTTCACCGAATGAGGCGCAGACGGTTCGCGATACCCAGCCGGTGCTGGCAGCCGTTTGGAATTGCGGCGAGGTAGACGGCAAGGCAGGTAAATCGCAGATGATTGTGCTTGCGTATGACGATGTTTATTCGATCGAATATTTTGGGCGCAGGCTTGAGGCGTATTGGAAGAAAGATGGCCAAACTACGATGGAAATGATAGAACACGCATTTCGGGAATATTCGGACATCCTCCTGCGCTGCGAAGCGTTTGACCGGCAGCTGCAGGCGGATGCCGTGCGTTCCGGCGGAGAGAAATACGCCGATATTTTGTCCCTGTCCTACCGGCAGGCGATCGCAGCGCATAAGCTTGTGCTTGATCCGGAAGGCCAGCCGCTGTTCATGTCCAAAGAATGCTTCAGCAACGGTTGTATCGCTACAGTCGATGTCAGCTATCCTTCGATTCCGCTTTTTCTGCTGTACCAGCCGGAGCTTGTCCGCGGAATGATGCGGCCTATCTTAAAATATGCGGCAAGCGAAGCCTGGCCGTTTGAATTTGCTCCCCATGACGTCGGCCAATATCCGCTCGCTAACGGTCAGGTGTACGGGGAGAATGCGCGAGAGGCCCAAATGCCGGTCGAGGAATGCGGCAATATGCTGGTGATGGCAGCGGCAGTCAGCCTGGCCGACGGACAATGGGAGTTTGCGGCGGAGCACCGCGAGCTGTTGTCCCGGTGGGCGGATTATTTGCTCGAATACGGGCTTGATCCGGAGAATCAGCTGTGCACCGATGATTTCGCCGGCCATTTGGCCCGCAATGCCAACCTGTCGGCCAAAGCGATCATGGGAGTGGCCAGCTACTCCTTATTGTGCAGGCAGCTGGGCGATTCTGCCGAAGCGGACCGTTACCTGCAGGCGGCTAAGGACATGGCCGGCCAGTGGACGAAACTTGCGGAGGATCAAAGCGAGGGAAGCCCGCATACCAAATTGGTATTTAGCGAGAAAGGGGAAGGCACCTGGAGCTTGAAATACAATCTGGTATGGGATCTTATTTTCGGAACGAATCTCTTTGATCCATCCCTTGTTCGTCGGGAAACGGCTTGGTATTTGGAGAAGCAAAACCGCTACGGCGTGCCGCTGGATAACCGTGAAGCTTACACCAAAGGGGACTGGCTCGTCTGGGCTGCTTCGCTGGCGGAGGAGCGGAAGGACTTCGAGCAGATCATTTCGCCGCTTTGGGACTTTCTGAATGAAACCCCGGACCGCGTACCGTTCTCGGACTGGTACGATACGATTACGGCCCGGCAGATCGGTTTCCAGCACCGCAGCGTGGTCGGCGGGATGTTTATCAAGCTGCTGAAGGACAGAGGTTTGTCTATAAAGTAAGCTGTATAAGTGATTTCTGTAATGTAATTATATACTGATTATAGAGATTTAAGCAGTTAACAGGGGTGGAGGTTTCTCTTCACTCCTGTTTGTCATTTCGCCCGACTGTTCTCACAGGCAAGCAGACATTCGCTAGAACGCTTTCATGATTGTGTGCTGCGCCCAAGAGACTATTTTTGTGAGTCATTTGTAATGGATTTACAAATTTGACTGCCCTTTAGCAGGGAAAACAGTGGTATGATGATAGAGAAATTCAGAAGGAACAGGTGCAATAGACTATGATATTAACTTTAATAGATGGCAGAACGAATCTTCAGGTTTGCGATGTAGAAATACCGGATGGACTAAGCGCGGATGGTTTTAAGCAGCAGTGGATGCTGGAATGGGCGGCTGAAGACGCTGTTCAAGATGCAGGCAGCTATTTATTGGAAGGAAAAGAATCCGGAGGAACCTGGTTCCCGATCCCGAGCGGCATGCGGCTTGTAGACAGCGGCTTGCAGGAGGGGGCTTTTATTCGGGTCAAAAGTGTTTACAGTACGGTTCCCGTGTCCGTTCAGGAAGAAAGCAGCCTTCCGCTGTTTCGGAACGAATACGAGTAGGAGGGGCGAGCTATGGGATTTATTTATCAAAGATCACCCCGCATCAGACCGGAAATCGAACAAATCCGTCGGCAATTGCCGGCTCCGTCCCAAGTAACGGTTAAACCAGCTGTAGGTCTTCCGGGGTTGGTTCTGCCGGCACTCGCGCTTTTAAGCGGATTCGGTATACTGGTCTACATATTGGTGTTCGGTGCTGCAGGAGGACACAGCAGCTTCTTGTTATGGTTGGCAAGCCTGGTGCTGCTGCTCGCAGGAGCCGTTCCAGCGGCTTATATGCTGAATGTCAGAAACAGATATACCCAAGCGCAGCGTCAAAAGGCAAAAGAATATTCGGAGCTTCTAAACCGGCTTGAATCGGAATGGAACACCAAAGCGGATGAGCAGCGGGAAGTGCTGGAACAAATCCACGGGGATTTTGTACGTTCTGAAAGCATCGTAAGAAGAAGATCGCCGTCACTTTGGGAAAGATCTGTATCAGAGCCTGACTTTCTCCATCTGCGGGTCGGTACGGGGGACGCCCCGGCTGCTTACACTTTCTCGCTGCCTGCTATCGGCGAACCCCAGGGAGAGTCGCAGCTGTGGTATGAACAAGCCTGTCAATTGGCGGAGAGGACCCAGTTTGTTCCAAATAGTCCTGTGGCTATCCCGTTATCCGAATGCGGCGTGACTGGAATTGTGGGTGACTGGCAAGCCTGTCTCCAGGTGCTGCGAAATCTCCTGGTCCAGCTGGCCGTACGCCACTCACCGGATGAAGTAAGACTTTCGGCTTTCTTCAGGGAGGATCAGCTAAAGCAATGGGACTGGATGCGCTGGTTCCCACATTTGTGGGAGACGGACGGACATTTCCGGCGAATGGCTTGTACAGCTGCGGACAAGCAGAAATTGGCCGACTATCTGCAAAGAGAATTAAGAAACCGATTTGGGCGCTCTGCGGGTTCAGTAAGATTCACTGAGGTGAATGAACCTGCCAAGGATATTGTCATACTGTCCGACCCCGGGGTTATGGATCATGATCTGCTTTATGCGATGCTGACGGAGACTGGAAAGCTGGCCGGCGCGCATACCGTTATTTTGGCCCGTTCCGTGAACCAGCTTCCGAGACAGTGCCGTCTGATCGTGGAATGTGAAGCCGAGCAGGGCAGTTATATATGGAAAAAAGAAGACGGACAAGTGGAGAACAAAACGTTTCAGCTTGACCGGATTTCCAAGGAGGAAAGCGAACATCTGGCACGGCTGATGGCCAGAATCACGCTGAAGAGCGCCAAGGCTGACGTTCTGCCTGAACGAGTACGGCTGCTGGAACTCCTTGACCGTGAAGATTTTTCTTCCGGCTTTTCTTCCGGCTCCGCCGCAGCAGCCTGGAATAACGGCAGATTACCGTTAGGCCTTCCTGTCCCGCTTGGCGTGAGAACAGGCGGCGAAACCTTTCTATTAAATCTTCATGATCGAATCGATCTGGGCGGACAAGGGCCGCACGGGCTGATCGCGGGCACAACAGGTTCGGGAAAAAGCGCGCTGCTGCAGTCCCTTGTCCTGTCAGCAGCCGTCAATTATCACCCGCATGATGCCGCCTTTCTGCTGATCGACTATAAAGGCGGCGGGATGTCGGGCGCTCTGCAGGAGCTGCCGCATGTCGTCGGTTCTTTAACCAATCTCGACGGAAGGCTGGTCGAACGGGCCAAAACGGCTTTAAGGGCGGAGCTTGTGTCCAGACAGAAGAAGCTGAAGACAGCCGGAGGGCTGGAACATATCGATGAATACTACCGGTTGGGAGCGCCTAATGGGCCCCTGCCTCATTTATTTGTCATCGTCGATGAATTTGCAGAGCTTAAATTGGATTATCCGGATTTTATCGATGAATTGGTCAGCATAGCTTCCATCGGCCGGACACTCGGACTCCACTTACTTCTGGCAACTCAGAAGCCTGCTGGAGTGGTCGATGATAAAATATGGAGCAACGCCCGATTCCGGATCTGTCTGCGGGTAGAATCCGAAAGCGACAGCCGGGAAATGCTCAAAATTCCGGATGCTGCAAGGCTGACCGTCTCCGGACGCGGATTTGTCCAGGTCGGCCCGGATTGGACCGAAGAGGTTCAGTTTGCCTGGCCTGGGGCGGCTTACGAAGGTAATGGCCAAGCTTTCTTTAACCCGGCTGAATCCCGGCTGCAAATGGTTCTGCTGAACGGTACCCGTGAGCCGGTTGGACAGCAAGGTGGGCCAGACATAAACGGGGCTGCACAGACCGGGCCGCAGAAACGCGAGCTTGACGTTCTTGTTGAGACGCTCTCCCGGGCTGCGGCAGAGCAGGGAATCGAACGTCTGCAAGGTCCTTGGCTCCCGTCTTTGCCTGAAGAGCTTTATCTGGATGAGCTGGATTTGCAGGCTCAGGATAGAGGGGCGCTAACGGCGTTTGTTGGCCTTGCCGACGATGTGAACGGGCAGCGCCAGTTCGCGGCGGCTCTGCCGCTGAAGGCCGGTCACATAGCTATTTACGGCATGCCGGGTTCAGG
This sequence comes from Paenibacillus physcomitrellae, assembly GCF_002240225.1. NCBI lineage: Bacteria > Bacillati > Bacillota > Bacilli > Caryophanales > Paenibacillaceae > Paenibacillus > Paenibacillus physcomitrellae. The sequence goes on from NZ_CP022584.1 coordinate 232,024, forward strand.
CAAGACGACACTGCTGCAAACGCTGCTGATGTCTTTGCTGCAAGAGCCGGATAACAGCTGGCACGGATATTTGATTGATATGGGAAGGATGCTGGGGGACTTCGCAGTCCTGTCTCCTGTAGGAGCGGTTATCGCTCCGGATGAAAGCGACCGGCTGCCAAGGCTGTTCCGCTTTCTCAAACGAACGGCGGCTGAGCGCCGGGAGCTGCTGGCCGGTGCCGGCCTCAAGCAGGCGGATCAATACAGAGGCACATTTGGGAACAAGCTGGAGGATATCGTACTGATAGTCGACGATTACCGCCGGTTTCAAACCGCCTTTCCAATGGAGGCCGAGTGGCTGGATGAACTTCTGCGGGAAGGAGCCGCGGCTGGTATTTATGTAGTAATGACGGCCAGCCGCTTCGGCGATATTCCGGAGAGGACACGCAGCCTGATTCCGCAGGCAGCTGCACTGGAGCTTGCCGATTCCGGTGATTATTATTTGGCCGTTGGCAAACCCTCTGCCCCGATCCCTTCAAAACGCGGCAGAGGTTACTTGAAAGGCTATCCTCCGCTCGAATTCCAGACGGCGCTGCCCGTCTCCGGAGCCGATGAGTATGAACGGGCAGAGCATTTGAGAGAGAAGCTCAGCCGGATCGCGGAAGAGTGGAAAGGGATTAAGGCTCCTAGAATTCCTTCGACCCCGGCCAAGGTCAATTTAAGGGAACTGCTGCCGGTAGGCAGGCAGTTTGGCCTTGACCCGGCTGCTGTGGCCGTGCCTGTCGGTCTTGATACGGAGGATCTGACTCCCGTGACTGTTTCGCTCGGCAGCGGACCGCATTTTATCGTGGGCGCTCCGATAGGCGGCGGCAAAACGACTTTTCTGCAGAGCTGGATTCTTTCGTTAGCTTGGCATGCGGATCCTGAGAAGCTGGCTGTTTATATCCTGGAAGCCAGGTCTGTCCAGCCGGACAGCTCGCATTTATCCCTATTATCCAGGCTGCCGCATGTTCGGGGGACCGGCATCGGCGAAAACGGGGCCGCCGAAATGCTTAGCCGGATTCAGGAGGACATACGAACTGCAGCGGAAAGCGGAAAGCCGCGGCCGGTAACGCTGCTTGTTATTGACGATGCGGATCTGCTGGCCCGCAGACTTAACGATTTTACAGTAAAAGATGGCTTGACGGAGCTCGTTAGAGGAAGCCGGGATACCGGCGTGCACGTTGTGCTCTCCGGGGTGCCCGGGGATTTCCCAACCTTCGGGGCCGATTGGTTCTCGGAAGTAAAAGCGTGTCAAACCGGCTTTATGCTCGGGACCAAAGACCCTTCGGATTTGGCATTCATGCGGATTCCGATCAAGGAATCGGCGGGAGGGCCGGGTGAACTGCCTGTGCTTCCGCAAGGAGAGGGTTTCTATGTTAACCGCAGATATATGAAGATAAAAGCTGCGGTGCCTTTCGATAAAGTATGGACGCCGGAGAAGTGGGTGGCCCGGGTTTGTGACCAATGGGAAGTGAGTGTATGAAGGGAGGTGGCCTGATGCTGGCAGCAAAGGATATACACAAAGCTGCGATCAGCCTTGAAACCAAGGAGTTGTTTTTTCTTGCCGGAATATTAGGTTCGGACCGTCTGCTTGGGGTGGAAGATCCCTTTCTGGGTTATTTGTCGGACGAGATTGCCGCTGAATGGGAGCAGGTTAAACAGGGCCTGCTGGATAAAGGGTATCTGACCCTTGGGGAGTCGGAACATGAACTCACGATGGTGCCTGAAGTGTTCGCCAGAGTGGCGATTACCGGTTTTGCTGAACGGGCCTGCTGGGTACGATACGAGGACGCCTCGGAGTCGTTTGAAGGATACCTGCATATCACGAATGAAAAGGTTGTCGAGGTGGCCCGGGAGGGGGAAGCCGATTCCCTCTACATTTTGAATGAACTGGGCAATGTGCAGCAGGCTTCGGCTTTGCTGGTGGAACGGATGAAATGGAGAGAGGAATCCTTATCCGATCTGCCGGCGCTGCTGCTCTCACGCAGGAAGTTTAACGATCTTTATGAGAAAAGCGAAACGATGGATCTGGAAGAACTGAGCAATGAGTTGTCTCAGTCAACAGGGGACATTGAAGCCTCCTGGGCGCTTGCAAAATGTTTGAAAGACCGGGCGTGCGAAGGGGAGCTTCAGCTTTCCATCTGGAGTGAAGAGGGATGGGATAGTCAAGGGGCAGCCTTTATCGTCGGACAGAAGATGAACTGGTTGATCCGGATGAGCTTAAGGGATGAAGAGGATTGGCTGGTGGCTACGCCGGCGACGAAGAAACAATTTCATGACATGCTGCTGCTGTGGTTGGAACAGCCGCCAGAAACAGATGAAAGGGGATAATCATGCGTATTAGTATAGAACCCGAACAGCTCCGTTCTGCGGGCAGCGGCCTGCAGCGCTCTGCGGAGCAGCTTCATACGATTGCTGAGCATTTGAACCGGCTGCTGTATTCGTTCAGCCAGGACAACGAATCTGCATGGGCAGCCGTCCAGGCCAAATGGGAGCAGGCCCGCTTTTTATCGGAGCAGTTTGGACAAGAGCTGTTTCGTTTAGGGCAAGGGCTGCAGGTCCGCTCCGCCTCCTTCGACGAAGCAGACCGTCATTTCGGCAGCACTTTCCCAAGAGGTGCCGGTCAGGCAGCCAGCCTGTACCGCACGCTTCGGCTGGGAACGGACTCGCTTATCCTGCCTTCGGCTAAATTTTCGCCCGGGGTTATCTCCAATCCACGATCGGCTGTTGAAGCCGTGCGCCGTGAATGGCATGAAACGAAATACAGCCAACAGGAGCTTCGCGGCACTTGGGATAGCAGCGGCCCGTCGGATTCAGGACCATCGGATTCCAGCTCACTGTCTTCAGAGAACAATACCGCTTTATTCACCGGATTATCCCGCAGAAGATCGGCAGGCAAAATGATTCTGAAGGAAGCTGCCTTAAATCCGCAGCCCTGGGTGTTTACAAATCCGGCCTCCGGATTGTAAACGGCAGATGACTTTAAATCTGGGCGGATTGCGGCTGATTCAAGGAGAATGAAGATGGGTAAAAAGCTATAAAAAATGCTTTGTTTCTTGCCCAAGGGATTTCAATGAAGGGAGAAAGGCTATGGGAGGCAGAATTACGGTTAATCCGGAACAAATTGAAGAGATGGCACGTCAGTTTCTTCAGGGTGGCGAACAAAGCCGCCAGATTATAGCCGGTTTGACCCAAATGGTGAACAGTTTGGAACAGGAATGGGAGGGGCTGTCCAAGCAGCGTTTCTTCCATGAATTCCAGGAAGCGGATAAACAAATGAAAGCTTTTGTGTATATGCTGGAATCCATAGGCGAAGAACTGGCCGTGATGTCCAACAAGTTCAGAAGTCTGGATCAGACCCGTTTCTAAAGAAAATGGCAGCAAGCGGGCGTACAGCCCGGTACATATACATCAAGGAATAACGCCGGTCAGGTAATTTAATCTGATTAGGCAGATGGGAAGAAAGAGGGAAACAGGAATGGCTTTTAATCCGAATCCGGGAGATCAAATTCAAATCGGCGGTACGAATTACATAATCGGCACGCATCCGGCTGCGCCCGGGATGGCGTATGCCCAGGCCGGCCGTCAGGGTGTCGTCTACCAGCTGATTCCGGAGAACGGTGAAGCCAGTCTGACCATGGCTTTGAAGATCTTTTTACCGAAATTTCGTATACCTTCCCGGGTCCATTTATCGCAAACGATGGAGGAATTCAGCCGGCTTCAGGGTTTGAAGGTTTGCCAGAGAGAAGTGCTCACCCCGGAGATAAACGGGAAACTGATTGCAGAATATCCGGATCTGCTCTATGCCGTCCTTATGCCGTGGGTTCATGGCTGGACATGGATGGATGTGCTTGGAGGCGGAGACGCGATGTCACCGGCTGAAAGCCTGGAAGCGGCGCGCCTGCTGTCGTCGGTTGGATCTGCTATGGAACAAAGAGGCATTGCACATTGCGATTTGTCCGCTCCGAATGTGATGTTTACCGAAGACTCAAGCAGCCGGCTTGGCATAGAACTGGTTGACGTAGAGCAGATGTTCAGTCCGCGTCTCGACCCTCCGGATCTGCTGCTTGGCGGGTCACCGGGATACGCTTCTTCCCGTACGTCTGCTGGCCATCCGTCTGCAGTATGGAACGCTTATGCCGACAGGTTTTCCGGAGCGGTCTTGATTGCCGAGATGCTGGGCTGGTGCGAGCCGGAGGTTCGGGAGCTGGCCTGGGGCGAAAGCTATTTTGACCCGGAAGAGATGCAGCGTCCATGCGAAAGGTATTACTTGCTGAATCGGACTCTGGAACAAAGATGGGGAAAGGAAACGGCCGAGCTGTTCGCCAGAGCTTGGGGCAGTGGGGATTCCAGGTTCTGTCCGACCTTTGGCGAATGGGTTATCGCCTTGACCAAAGCTTCCGGCCGTTTAAATGTTGCCGATCCAGGGAAAGCGGATATTCCGCACGATCAGGCTGGTGGTCTGGCCGCTGGTGACCTGTCCATACCGGAGAAGAGGCTGCCGGTTATACTGGGAACGGATGAAGCCGATCACCCGGATGAGGACCTGAAGATAATTCCGGCTTCCCGATTTGGATCAGAGCGGGAGGCTGCTGTTCTAGTGGGACAGGCCAGAAAGCTGGAACGGGATGGACAGCTGTCTGAAGCGCAGACTCTGTATCTGCAGGCACAACGGGCTGCGTCTGAAGGCAGCCCTCTTTACGTCGAAATTACCTCTGTGATCCAGGAACTGAAGCAAGGTATGGAGCAGGACCAAGACCCCGCACCACGAAAGATTGCTCTTGCTGGAACTGAAGCAGCTTTAAACCCGGCCGTCGGAGCTGCGAATATCGGCGGCGATCGTATGAAGATTGCAGGCGCACCCCAGACAGCGGGGAGAAGCAAACCCGTTGTCCGTACCAGCCGGCGGCTTTGGTGGGGAAGCGGAATAACGGGGGCCCTATTGCTCCTATTAGTTGGTGTGCTGCTGATAGATCGGGCATCGTCTGATCACAAACAATCGCTGACTCATTCGTCGGCTTCATCGTCCTTGCCGGCCGATTATACTTTCAATCCTGTAGGGGGAGGAAAGGTTCCGTCAGCGTCTAATGCTCCAGCTAAAGGTGATTCAGGGCAGGCTGTCCGGGAAGAAGAGGCCGCCAAAGCCGAACAGGAGAAGCAGGCAGCGGTGAAAGCGGCTCTTCAGAAGAAATATGCCCAGCAGGTGTCTTATAACAAATACTTAGAATGGAAGAAAAACAAAGAGCTGCTGCAGGCCCGAGCGAAAGCCGAGGCTGAAGAGGAGGCCCGTAAGGCTGCCGAGAAACGGGCGGCGGAAGAAGCAGAGCTTAGGGCACAGAAGGCCGAACAGGCCAAACAGGCCGCCCGGCTCAAAGCGGTTCGGGATCAGAAAACGGTTAAAATGATCGCTTATTACAATTCGGCGTACAACGCCCAGACGGGCGGACACCGGGATATGGCCGAGCGATACTGCCGTGACTTTCTTGAGATTTATAACACGGATGCCCAGTATTTTGTCAAAACCGGAGCGATCGGCAAACGTGTCGGGCACATTTATAAATACCTGCAAAGCTCCGCTTACGTTCTGCCGGATGTGTAGGGAGCTGTGTACGGTGAAAGAGTACGAAGAAGAAGGGGACAAGCATGACATATACGGTACAAGCTTCACAGCGTACGCCTGCACTGATCATTTATTTGATTGATATCAGCGCTTCCATGAATATGATGATGGAGGGCAGAAGAAGAATGGATATCGTCTACGAGGCGCTTTCGCTTGCTGTCCGCCAAATGGTGTTCCGGTCCACGAAAGGCAACCGGCTGACGCCCAGATACCGGGTTGCGATGCTTGCTTACAGTGATGAGGTCTATGATCTGCTTGGTGGAGTAAAAGGCATCGATGAAATTGCCGCGCTCGGCACACTTCCCTGGATGTCGCCAAAACGTTTTTCAGACAGTGCGAAAGCATTTCAGCAAGCCGAAAAAATTCTGCGGGACGAACTTCCCTTCATGCAGGACTGTCCGGCGCCCTTGATCTGCCATATGACAGATGGCGTCCATACTGGAGCGGACCCGCTGCCGGTTGCCCGGCGGATTATGGAGATGGGCGTCCCTGACGGAAAGGTGCTGATCGAAAATATTTTCATTACCGATTATCTTCTTTCGGAACCTGTTGCGGAGCCGAGAAGATGGGGCGGGATCACTGTGCAGACGAAGCTGAAAGATGATCACGCGGAGCTGCTGCGGGAGATGTCCTCCCCGCTTCCGCCAAGCTACCGGGAAATGCTGCAGGAAGCGGACTATCAGCTGTCGGAAGAAGCGCTTATGCTCCTGCCCGGAACTTGTGCCGAGCTGGTGTCCGTCGGATTTCAAATGTCTGCGGCAACACCGGTCAGATAAGGAGGGGGCGCATGAGAATGACACCTCGCGGTATAGGAAAAGGCGGCCAAGGCCCGCATTCAGAGCTGTTCATGTGGCTCAGCAGCCAGGATACGGTTCAGCCGGTCACTTCATGGTCGGACGGGGGACTGACCTGCCGTTACGGCTACAGTCCTTCCTCCGAAAGCAGCAGTTATGGAGAACCGGGACAGGATTTTGGCGCGGTGGCCGTTCATGGGAATTCGGTGCGATTTGTTTTATGCGACGGGGTTTCGTTGAGCTACAGAGGGGATTTTGGCGCCAAGCTGTTGGGTGAAGGCTTATTTGAATGGCTGCGCGAACCGCCCGGCATGGAGATCGAGCCCGCTGTCAGACTGCTTGAAGCCCTTTCATTCAAGGCTGAGCAAGCCCTTGATTGTCTTGAGCTGCCCGCCGGACTTCCACCGATGTTAAGGGATGTCCTGCTGGAGAAACGGAGCCAAGGGACAGCGGCCATGTTTACTTGCGGCTATCTTGTCCGGCCCACTCCCGAACAGGAAGGGGAATTGTGGCTGATGTGGCAGGGAGATTTGCGCATTCGCCTATGGCGCGATGAACAGGAACAACGGCCGCTTCCGGAAACGAGCTTCCGTACGGAAGAAAGATGGACCAGTATGAGTTCGGCACGCCAGTCTCGGCTTCAACGATCGAAGACCGCAGCGCAATATCCGCATATGGTTCACCTTCCGATCCCATCTCGGGAAAAGGGCGGGCTGCTGCTTTATACCGATGGATTGCAGTCTCTGGACAAAGCTGGACTTCCTTTATCCGGATGCGAACTAACGGATGCCTTGAGGGGCGGAGCAGCGGGCTGGCTTGAAGATGATGCTTCGCTGCTTGAAGTAAGCTGGAACGGAGTGGAGCCGGATTTTTAAAATCAAAAGGCTTAAAACGATCAAACAAATCGAATGCGTTAAAACTGAAATCTTCAGGACAATTAAGTCAACCAAGGCAATCAGGACAGCAATCAGGTCAATCAGAACAATTGAAGAAAACCGCCAATCAGGCAGACTATGCCATTAAAGATTCCTAACGTGTTGAACCTGGGGAATCCGGACAGGTCTGCTTTTTTGTTGTATCCGAAGAAAAAGCCGCTTTTAACTGTAGCTTGTGATTTAGCATCTAATCCTTTTGGGTAATACTGAGTTAGCAGGAAAAGGATCTGAAAATCATCGTTATCCATATAGGAATCAAGCTAAACAACATAAAGAGGAGCGTGTGTCCATGACAGTACCAAACCAGACAGTTCAGCGCTTTAGCGGAAAAACGGCGATTGTAACCGGAGCGGGTTCTGGAATCGGAAAAGCGACGGCCATTCAGCTGGCGAGAGAAGGAGCGAAGGTGGCGATTTTTGATCTGAACGATCAGCGGATTGCGGAGACTGAAAATGAAATCAATCAAATTTTCCAAGGGGCAGCCCGTGCGTTTGATGTGGATATCTCCGATGAAGCCCGGGTGGCGAAAGCGGTCAAGGAAGCTGCGGATCATTTTGACGGGGTGGACATTTTGTTCGCGAATGCCGGCATTAACGGGGCTTGGGGTCCGATTGAGGACATGCGTCTGGAAGACTGGGAGCAAACCCTGCGGGTCAATTTGAACGGCACCTTCCTTTCGGTTAAACATACCATTCCTTATATGAAAAAAAGAGGAGCTGGCAGTATTATCATTACCAGCTCGATCAACGGGCTTGACCGCTTTTCCGGCTGGGGGGCTTCGGCCTACAGTACAACCAAAGCCGGTCAGGTGGCTTTTGCCAAAATGGCAGCGCTGGAGCTGGCCAAATTCAAGATTCGCGTCAATGTTATCAGCCCGGGGGCAATCGCGACCAATATCGACGAATCGACCAAAATCAGCGACGAGCTGAAAGAAATCGTCATTCCGGTCGAATATCCGGAGGGCAGCCAGCCGCTTGCTGACGGGCCGGGCCAGCCGGAGGATGTCGCTGAACTGGTCTGTTTCCTCGCTTCAGATGCCTCCAAACATATTACAGGAGCGCGGGTCCGGATTGACGGGGCGGAAGCTTTGCTCTGATTTGGAATGGTAGATTGTGATTTGAGTCGGATCGAAAAAACCTCCAAAACCACTGTATAAGTGGGGATGGAGGTTTTCATTTTGCTTAAAATCGAACTAGGAAGCAGAAGATGAAGACTGCCCGGCAGCAAGCCGAACAGTCTGCTGGAGATTAGCGAGAATCCGCCAGCAGCTGCTGAACCATCTGCGAGGTCAACGTAAAGGGCGATTTCGAGATTAGGTCCAGCGTAAATCCTGTAACCAGCTCTGAGGCCTGAACGGGCTCGGGCCGGTCGATCAGCCCGCTGATATAAGCCAGCCAGCCGATAACCCTCTCTGCAGGAAGACCGGAACGGCGAAGCTGGACCAGACTGAGATCGCCATGGCGTTTGGCGAGCCGCCGTCCGTCTTCCCCCATAAGCAGAGGCGCATGGGCAAACTGTGGCGGCTGCCAGCCAAAGGCTTCATATAGAGCCAGCTGCCGGGGAGTTGAATCCAGCAGGTCGCTGCCGCGCAGCACATGCGTAATGCCCATGGCAGCGTCATCCACGGTCACGGCGAGCTGGTAGGAATACATGCCGTCCGCTCTTTTTACGATAAAATCGCCACCGCTTGCTTCAGGAAAATGCTGAAACCCCGCTATGCCATCCTGAACCTCATATTGCTCGTTTTGGAGCGCAAACCGGAGAGAGGACGTTTTATGTAGCGCCCTTTCCTCACGTTCCTGCGGTGTCAGCTTTCGGCAGGTTCCCGGATAAACAGGGCCTTCCGAGGCCAGGCCATGAGGAGCCCCGGCAATTTGCAGCAGCTCGGCCCGGCTGCAGTAGCAGGGATACAGGCGCCCTTTATGCTCCAGCTCCTGCAGGGCCTGCTCATACCGGTCCCGCCGTTCGCTTTGCGTATAAGGTCCGTAATTTCCTCCCTGACCGGGTCCCTCGTCCCAATTCAGGCCAAGCCACTTCATATCAGCGATAATTTGCCGGGCTAATTCGGATTTGGAGCGCTGCATATCAATATCTTCAATCCGCAGCACAAATACGCCGTTCGCAGCGCGGACCTGCAGCCAGGACAGCAGGGCGATTTTGGCGTTCCCAAGATGCATCGTTCCTGACGGAGTAGGGGCAAAACGTCCTCTTATCATTATACGATCACTTCCTATTCTGACTTTCTCCTCAAGCTTTATTGCTTAAGCGCTCTCTCCTGAGCTTTCTCCTTGCTTTCAAACCGGAGCTGCTGTTGTGGTTCGTCACCCGGGCTGAGCTGTTCACATCTTTCTATCATATCAAATCAAGGGCTAACTTTCATCGAGCCAGCTTTGACAGCTATAGAGCCCCCGCTTATGATTAAGGATTAGGAAAGCGGAAATGGTAACCGCAAGTACAGCATGCATAGAGAGCACGGAGAGCCGAGGAAGAATAGAAAGCACAGAAAGAATAGGAGAAACAAGAAATGAGATTACCGGTTGACGAATGTTTGCCCGAACTGGCCCTGGTGCTTGAGAAAGGCGAAAATGCCGTTCTGATCGCCGAACCTGGTGCGGGCAAAACAACGAGAACGCCGCTTGCCCTGTTAAAGGAAGCCTGGCTGGACGGCCAGGGCATTCTGATGCTGGAGCCGCGGCGTCTGGCGGCGCGGTCCGCCGCCGCTTATATGGCCCGCGAGCTGGGCGAGCAGGTTGGCGAAACGGTTGGCTACCGCATCCGCATGGAGAGCCGGACCGGCCCCCAAACCCGCATTACGGTGGTTACCGAAGGGATTTTAACGTTAATGCTGCACAATGATCCGGCTTTGATTGGCACCGGACTGATTATATTTGATGAATTTCATGAGCGGAATCTGCACTCCGATCTTGGGCTGGCGCTCACCAGACAAAGCCAGCAGCTGCTGCGCGAGGATCTGCGAATTTTGGTCATGTCGGCCACGCTGAAGGAAGGGCCGGTTTCGGCGTTGCTGGGCGGAGCCCCGGTCATCCGCAGTCAGGGCCGGATTTATCCGGTGGAGACCCGCTACCTGACAGAACGGAACGAAACCCCGCTTGAAGTTTTGGTGCAGCGCACCGTTCTCGGGGCTCTTCAGGAGCACGCAGGGAATATGCTGGTCTTTCTGCCCGGCATCCGTGAAATCCGCAGGGCGGAGCAGAAGCTCGCGGCCGTTGATCTAGCTGGTGCCCAAGTGGTCCCGCTGTACGGAGCGATGACACAGGAGCAGCAGCAGGAAGCGATTAAAGCTTTGCCGGACAGGCAGCGAAAGATCGTGCTGGCTACGTCGATTGCGGAGTCCAGCTTGACCGTGGAAGGCATCACGGTCGTCATCGACAGCGGCCTGCGGCGGACGGAGCTGTTCTCGCCCCGAACCGGGATGGGGCGGCTGACCACGGTGCGGGCGGCCCGGGATTCGGCCGACCAGCGCCGGGGACGCGCGGGCCGGACCGCGCCCGGCGTGTGTTACCGCCTGTGGACGGAAGAGGACCACAGGCAGCTGAAGGAGGAGACGCCTCCGGAGATGCTGGAGGCGGATCTGGCACCGCTGGCGTTAGCGCTAGCGGTGTGGGGTTCGCCCCCGTCCGAGCTGGATTGGCTGACTCCGCCCCCGGCAGGAGGGTATGCCGGGGCGGTCCAGCTGCTCCAGGCGCTTGGCGCGCTGGACGAGGACGGGAGGCTCACCGGGGCCGGCCGGGAAATGGCCGGCCTCGGCCTGCATCCGCGCCTGGGCCGGATGCTGCTGGAAGCCAGACGCCTCGGGCACGGGCGTCTGGCCTGCCTGCTCGCCGCGCTGCTCGAGGATTCCCGCCAGCTTCGCCTGGGCGGGAATGACGCCGACGTGCGGCGGGCGCTTGCCGCGCTGCTGGCTGCAGAGCGCGGCGCGGAAGGGCCAGGCGCGGGACTGACCGCGCCTGGGGGACCCGCGGCAGCAGCGGAGCTGCAGCCGCTGCTGCGCCAAAGCCGGCGCTGGGCGAAGCAGCTGGGCGCCGGCCCAGAGCCGCTTCCGCAGGTTCCGGAAGCGGAAGCGGTCTGCGGACTCCTGCTGTCGTTCGCCTTCCCCGACCGGATCGGCCAGCTCCGTCCCGGCGGCCGTTACCTGCTGAGCGGCGGACGCGGCGCCGCTCTGCCCGCCGCTTCGCCGCTGGCTGGCAGCCCATACCTTGTGGCCGCCGAAGTGGATGACGAAGGGACGGAAGGCCGCATCGTCTGGGCTGCCCCGCTGGAGGCGGATCACATGGAGACCTACTGGCGTCCACAGATGAAGGAATCCAAGCGGGTCGTCTGGGACGAGGCTACCGAATCGGTCAGAGCCTGGCGCACGGTGATGCTGGGTGCGGTTGTTTACCAGGAGACGCCCGATCCGAAGCCTTCCAGAGAGGATGTGCTGCAAGCGCTGCTGGGGACTATTGCCGGCGGCGGAATAGGCCTGCTGCCGTGGAACGCCAAATCTCGTCAGCTGCAGGCGCGCATTCAGTTTCTGGCTCGTTACGCCCCCTCCGGAGATTGGCCGGATGTCTCCGACGAGTCGCTGCAGCGTCAGGCCGCTGAATGGATCGGACCTTATGCCGCCGGCTTCAGGCGCAAAGCGGATCTTCAGAAGCTGAATCTGGTGCAGATGCTGGAAAGCCTATTGACCTGGGAGCAGAAGCGCCAGCTGGACCAGGAAGCTCCCGCTTTGATCCAGGTGCCGAGCGGCTCAAGGATTGCCGTTGTTTACGAAGGCCCGCAGGCTCCTTATATTTCAGTTAAGCTGCAGGAGATGTTTGGGCAGCTGGATACGCCGAGACTGGCCTTTGGGCGGGTTCCCTTGACCCTCCACCTGCTGTCGCCGGCGGCTCGTCCGGTTCAGGTCACCTCGGATCTGCGCAGCTTCTGGGAGCATACCTATTTCGAGGTCAAAAAAGACCTGAAGGGCCGTTATCCCAAACATTATTGGCCGGACGACCCGTTTGCGGCGGAGGCTACGCGAAGAGTCCGGCCAGGCGGCAAATAACCTGGTTTAGCCTTATAAAACGTTTAATCTTGTTCCTCCGGGGTAAAAGTAGGATGTACGACCTACTTTTAGGGAGGCGATTCATATGGCTAAAAAAATCGTAGGTGTGTTTGAAACGGAAAGAGAAGCTACTGCTGCCATTTCGGCGCTGCAGCAGGAAGGATATAACGCTGAAGGCATTTCCGTCATAACCCGGGACCGCCGGGACAGCGAAGCGATTGCCGAAGATACGGGTACCAAAGCCCCCGAAGGCGTAACCGCGGGAGCGGCGACCGGCGGTGTTCTGGGCGGAGTAACCGGTCTGCTGGCGGGTTTGGGTTTGCTTGCTATTCCGGGAATCGGCCCGATTCTGGCTGCAGGCCCTATAGCGGCTACTTTAACCGGAGCGGTAGTCGGCGCAGGTGCAGGCGGTTTGGTAGGCGGTCTTGTTGGGCTGGGCATTCCGGAGGAGGAAGCCCGGGAATACGAGAACTATATCAATGAAGGGAAAATACTTGTTCTGGTTGATGAAGACGAAGCAGAACGCCAGACCCGGGTTTATGATGCCTTCAGAGACAACCGGGCCATCAATGCCCACAGGTATGATAACGTCGATCCGCGTCAAATCGGGGCCAATGCCCAAGCCGGCATTAACGATTACGGTACTGATGGTTATACGCATAAATAACGGTTCTTTCCGATTTAGTCAAAAGGTTGCCCTCCGCAGCAGGAAAAAGCGGAGGGCAGCCTTTTGCTGTCTGGAACGCTCTTTATGCTCTAATGCTCTTCATGCTCTAATGCTCTTCATGCTCTAATGCTTTTCATGCTCTAATGCTTTTCATGCTCTAATGCTTTTCATGCTCTAATGCTTTTCATGCTCTAATGCTTTTCATGCTCTAATGCTTTTCATGCTCTAACGCTCTTAATGAATCAATTTGCTGTTTTTCGCCTTTTTGACGACATTCGAAGAAACGGAGTTAATGATCTCTTTTAACCCGATCCCTATCGCAAGAGCGCTGGCTGCGAACAATAGCAGCATCAAAGCGGAGGAGCCGACGATATCCCACAGGATGCCGCCGACCGCTTCCCGCATCATCCGGATCGCATAAGTGAAAGGCAGGAAGGGATAAACCGCCTGAAAGAAAGGCGGGGTGACCTGAATCGGGAAGGTTCCGCCCGACCCGGCAAGCTGAAGCACCAGCAGGACAATCGCCATCGCTTTGCCGACGTTGCCGAAGACGGAGACCAGCGTATAGATCATCAGCATAAACACGCTGCTGAGCAGGAGGCCAAAGACGACAAACCAGACCGGTTCTGCTGCATAAGTGCCCAGCAGGAGCAGATCGCCGGCCGTCACAAACAGGGACTGCAGCACAGCAAGCGTCCAAAAGGTAAGGAACCGTCCGAAATAAACCTCGTAGCTCCGGTAAGTGAGCCCGGGTTCATGCACTTCGACAGTCAGCAATGAAACCAGCAGCAGTCCGCCGACCCAAAGGGAAAGCGTGGAGAAGAAAGGCGACATCGCCGACCCGTAATTTGGAATAGGAAACAGCTGATGTTCGGATAACGTGACAGGCTGGGCAAAAAACTCGCTTTCCTTCTGGAAATTCAGCTTCAGCAGATCGATCAGGCTTTGCAGGTCGCCTTCCGTCTCAAGGGAGCGCAGCCGGTCCGCCAGCTCATGGACCTTCTGCTCGGCTTCCGGAAGCTGCCGGCTCAGCATGGACAACTCCTTGCTGCCGAGACGAATGCCCTGTGCGGCATCGGTCAGGATATGGCTGACTTCAGGCAGGGTGGACTTGGCGTCCTTGAGCAGGTCTCCGGCTTCTTTAGCTGAAGCCCGGGCGTTGTCTACGGCCCCGAGCAAAGCAGGCTGAATTTCGCCCTCAAAGCGGTCCAGCAGATCCTTTGCGGCTGCTGCCGTTTCACGGGATAGCGCTGCAAAGGAATCCAGCTCTTCCGGAGAAAGGGGGTTTCCGGCTTTGGCGGCTTCAAGCAGCGAACGATTTAGCTGTTCCAGCCGGGTCAATTTTCCGATCATTTGGTCGACCTTGTCCGCAGTCCGCCTTAAGGTAGAGGAAGCTTCCGAGGATTGGCCGCGGCTTGACAGGCTCCAGCTTTTTAGCTGGGTCAGCAGCTCGGACAAACTTTCCGAGGCCTGACGGACGGCGGCTAAGGCGGTTTGGTTTTGCTCCAGTCGGGAGACGGCTTCGGTCACGGCACCTGATTCACCAGCTTCCTTCAGCATTTCCGCCAGGGCAGCAGCATTCGTAGCCGTCTGCTCCACCTGCGACAAAACGGATTTGGCCGCCGGTCCGGAGGATGCGATGACGTTTTGGCTGTTGTCCAGAAACGCGGACAAGGCCGAAGTGACCTTAAGTCCTTGATCGGCCAGGTGTTTGGCCTGCGGCAGCGCCTGCTGGACGCGGGTGACGATGCCTCCCGCTTCGTTTAAATCGGAAGACGCCGTTTTGGCCGCCTGGTTGATTTCCGGGAAACGGCTTTCCAGCTTGAGAACCAGCGAAGTAAGCTTATGGATAAACGGCAGCTGCTCCTGAAGCTCGGCGCCAAGCTGGTTAAACACCTTAAAGATCGCGCCGTTAGCCGTTTGTACGAAATTTCGGCTGACCTCCTCCACAATTGAACTGGCGCCTTGGGAGGCGATTTTAGGCGCTACGGCGTTTATTTTCTCGTTCACCGTATATTGGATTTCCGCTTTCTGCGGGTTCTCCGTTAATACCGAAGCGATCCGCTGGGAGAAATCGGACGGAATTTCGATCGAGGCGTAGAATTCGCCCCGTTTAACGCCGCTGAGCGCGGCTTCCGGCGTGGTGAACACCCAGCCGATGCTGTGATTCTCTTTCAGGGAGCTGATAATTTCGTTTCCCGCGTTAATCGATTTTCCCTGAACGGTTGCCCCTTTATCCACGCTGGCAACGGCCACGCTGAGCCCTTTGGTTTGACCGTAAGGGTCCCAAGAGGCCAGGATATTAAACCAGGCGTAAAGGGACGGCAGAAGCACAAGCCCTCCGATAACCAGAGCGGCTGCCCAATTGCCGGTGATTCTGCGAATGTCCCGGGCATATAAGGAAAATATTTTATTCATAAGGACCTCCGGCTATTTTTTCCTTATTGTTTGTGAGCGCGGCGAATTGTATGCCTGATAGTACCGGGAGAAAACAGCGGAAAAGGAAAGAAGGTCGGGAGGCCCGATTTTTTGTATTGACGAATACAAATGCCTGTTTTATGATGGACACAACAAAAGCAAATCTTTCTGACGGCGTGTTACCATGACGTATAAATGGGCATGAGCCAAGGAAAACTTCCCTTTAATTCCAAAGGCGTAAGTTTATCCTTGGCTCTTTTTGTTTTGCTGTAGGGAAGGAAAGAAGAAGATCCGGGGTTTTTACCTTAAAAGGGGGCGGTGGCGATGAAGGAAGCTGAAATATTACAGGTCCAGCGGATCATCGGCAACAATGTCGTCATGGCAAACACGGTAAACACCAACAAGGAATATGTACTGCTGGGAAAAGGCATCGGGTTTATCGTGAAAAACGAAGGCACGATTGACGTTAACGATCCAAGAATCGAGAAGAGATTCCGTCTGGAGGACCGCGAGCAGTGGAGTCAATATCAAAGCATTCTGGAGGATTTTGATCCAAAGGTCATAGAGATTACGGATAAAATCATCGAACATATTTCCAGGGAATTTCCGGGCAAACTGAATGACAAGGTGTATTTGGCGCTTCCGAGCCATCTTCAGTTTACGATTTACCGGATCCGGCACGGGATGGATATCATCAATCCTTTTTTGCTTGAAACCAAGCTCTCTTTCCCCAAAGAATATGAGATCGCTTCCAAGATTGCGGATATGATCGGACAGGAATTTGAGCTGGAAATTCCGGAAGATGAAATCGGCTTCCTGACTTACCATGTTTATTCGGCGGCGAGCGATGTTCCGGTCGGACAGCTCGTTAAAGCATCGAATATTGTTGGAAGGCTGATTGAAGCGATTCAGCAGGAGAAGAACATCCATTTCGATCAAGGCAGCTTAAGCCATGTGCGCCTGATGCTGCATCTTCGTTATTCGATCGAGCGGATTCTGCAGGGGACCTCGGTTGATAATCCCTTTGTTAATCACATCCGGTTTGAATACCGGGAAGAATATGCCCTTGCCCAGAAGCTAGGCCGGATTATGGCCGAGGAGCTGGATAAGAAGGTGCCGGAAGAAGAGATTTGCTACATGGCGATGCATTTATACCGGCTGTTCCAAAGAATCCGCCGATAGAATTTGCTTAAGCCGTCTATCAAAAAAATTCAACCTAGTTATTGGAAACAGGAGGAGCAAAGATGTTCTCAAAATGGAGAAAAAAAAGTAATAGTAACCAAGCCGTAGAAATCGTGGCTCCCGTAAGCGGCGAAGCTGTCGCTTTATCCGCCGTGCCGGACGAAGCGTTTGCCGCCGGGCATATGGGCCAGGGGATCGCTATCGAGCCAAACGAAGGCAAGCTGATTGCTCCCTTTAATGGTACTGTAGCGCATGTGATCAAGTCAAATCACGCGCTTATCCTCGAGCAGGAAGGCACAGGACTTCAATTCCTGTTTCATATAGGCATTAACACCGTTGCCCTGAAGGGCGAAGGGTTTACCAGCCATGTTGCGGCCTCCGATAAGGTGAAGCAGGGCCAGCTGCTGATCGAATTCGATCTTGAGCAGATCAAAGCTGCGGGTTATCCGGTGATCACTCCGGTTATAGTCACCAATGCGGACGAATTGACCGAAAGCATGGAAACCAATACGGGTACGGTGACAGCCGGCCAGGATGTCCTTTTAAAACTGGTTTTACGAAAATAATATAGATGAAAGGGTGTTGAACACATGTTGGCTTTTCTCCAGAAAATCGGGAAATCCCTCATGCTTCCGGTTGCCACGCTGCCGGCGGCGGCAATTCTGCTGCGTTTTGGCAACATCGATTACGTCAAGGATTTCCATTTTGGCGAGGTAGGCAAATTTTTAAACCAATACGTCGCGCCTTTCCTGGCTGCCGGCGGGGGGACGATTTTTGACAACCTGCCGATGATTTTTGCCATCGGGGTTGCCATCGGTTTGGCCGGAGATGCGGTAGCCGCCTTGTCTGCGGCGATCGGTTATCTGATCCTGCTGCAGGTACTGGCCAAAGTCCCTACAGTATTTACCGGCATCATGAGCGCCGATGCCAAACTCGACATGGGCGTACTCGGCGGTATCTTTACCGGCTGTATCGCAGCTTTCCTGTACAAAAAATACTACAATATCAAGCTTCCCGACTGGCTCGGCTTCTTCGGAGGCAAACGTTTTGTTCCGATGGTTACCTCAGCGGCAATGGTGGTATCGGGTATTATTTTCGGTCTGATCTGGGGACCGGTTCAAGAGGCGCTGGATACGTTCGGCAACTGGATTGTGGATCTTGGCGGTGTTGGAGCAGGCATTTACATGCTGGCTAACCGTCTGCTTGTTCCTTTTGGCCTTCATCATATCATCAACTCGATCGCTTGGTTCCAAATCGGCGACTTTACGGATGCGGCAGGCAAAGTCATTCATGGCGACCTGAACCGTTTCTTTGCAGGAGACAAAACGGCGGGTATGTTTATGACCGGGTTCTTCCCGATCATGATGTTTGCGCTGCCTGGTGCCGCGCTGGCCATCATTCATACGGCAAGACCGGAAAGAAGAAAAGCGGTTGCCTCGATCTTTATTGGAGCAGCCGTGGCTTCCTTCCTGACAGGGATCACAGAACCGCTTGAGTTCTCCTTTATGTTTGTTGCGCCGTTCCTGTATGTGATCCATGCGATTCTGACCGGCGTTGCCGGATTCGTTATGTACACGCTTGGCGTGAAGCTGGGTTTCGGGTTCTCAGCCGGATTTATCGACTATGCGCTGAACTTCCCGCTTTCCACGAAGCCATGGGTGCTGATTCCGGTAGGACTTGTGTTTGCGGTTGTTTATTACTTCTTGTTCCGTATCATCATTGTCAAAATGAACCTGAAGACGCCAGGAAGAGAAGACGACGTCGAGTTGTCCGCAACGGGCGAAGCGGCTATGGCCGGTGCGGTAGCTTCTGCGGACAGCCAGGCGGCTAAAATTCTGGCGGCGATTGGCGGCGCGGACAACGTGGAATCCGTTGACGCATGTATCACCCGTCTTCGTCTGGTTGTGAAAGACGATCAGGCGGTCAGCGATCCAACGCTGCGCGGACTGGGCGCTTCTGGTGTCATGCGTCTTGGCAAAGGCGCAGTCCAGGTCGTCTTTGGCCCTAAATCCGAAGCGATCAAGGATGAAATCAAGAAGCTTCTATAAAATCTTCAACTGTACTCGGCTAATGAAGAGTACAGCTTCTCCGGCCGGCGCTCGTATGAGCGCCGGTTTTTTAGCGGGGAGAAACGGCTGTTTCAGCCAGATCTTTTTGCCATAAAGCCATTATTGTCGTATATTCGTTAAGAACGGACATCTTGTCACGAACGGAAATGTTGTAGAGATCGCTAGCTGGAGGACTGTTTCGGTATGACATATAAACTAACCAAATGGCTGATTCTGCTGTTCCCCCCGCTGCTGGTAGGTTTATGGGAACTGGTGCGGCACACGCTGCTGATGCCGTATTTTTCAATGAGTACGGGCAACGCGATTACGCCGATTCTGCTCTTTCTGATCAGCTTGATGCTGCTGCTTCCGCTGTTCGCCCGGCTGGAGAGGTTTCAGGAGGAGCTGCAGCAGGAACGTGCCGTTAAAGCGAGACTCGAGGCCCGGGAACAGCTGGCCAAGGAGCTTCATGATGGAATAGCCCAGTCATTGTTTCTGCTGGCGGTCAAGCTGGAGAAAGCTGAGAAGCGGCAGCTTCGCGGCGAAGAAGTCCCGCTGGATGAGCTCCGAAAGACGGTGCACACGGTTAATGAGTATGTCCGGCAATCGATCTCTAATCTGCGGTATCCGGTAGAAGAAACGCTGGGCGACGGGGAAACGCTGCCCGGCTTGGTAGCTGATCTGGGCAAGGAGATCCAAATCGGAATCCATCTGGATTGGTATCTGACTGAGGGGCAATTGACGGTTCAGGAGCAGGTAGAATTGCTGGCTTGTATCCGTGAAGCGGTGATGAACGTCCGCAAGCACTCCGGTCAAACCGAGGTTTACATAAAGGCAACAGCTGAGGATAAAGGCTGGAAGGTCACGATCCGTGATCATGGTAAAGGCATTGCGCCTGGAGAACTGGACAAGTCGGGGACATACGGGCTGAGAATTTTACGTGAGCGGGCGGCAAAAATGGGCTGGCAGGTGCAGCTCCAAAGCAGGGAAGGATCAACAACCGTCATCCTCATAAAGTTGTAATAAGTGATTGCTAAAAGGAGAGCTACCATGAAATCTACCATGAAAGCAAGGATTCTTGTGGTTGATGATAACGCCCATGCAAGGGAAGGGATCTGCGAAATTTTAGCTGAAGATTCAGCTTTTGAAGTCATCGGCACGGCGGCGGGCGGCCGGGAAGCCATCGCACTGACCGAGCAGTATATGCCGGATCTGATTGTGATGGACATCGGGATGCCGGATATGGACGGTCTTGAGGCGACGAGGACCATCAAGCTGAGATTCCCTTACATCAAAATTGTACTGGTGACCGTGTCCGATGATGCGGCTTATTTATTTGAGGCTTTAAAGCAGGGGGCACAGGGTTTCTTGCTCAAGAACTTGTCTCCCTCCACCTGGATCGAATATTTGCATGCCGTCCTGAACGATGAGGCGATGTTTTCGAGCGAGCTGGCGCTCCAGATTCTGCGCGAGATTCCGGCTGCGGCCCGGTCGGAGAAAGAGGGCGAACATCCGCTTACTGCCCGGGAGCGGGAAATCCTGCAATGGGTGGCCCAAGGCATGACGAACCGTGAAGTGGCTGAAGTGCTTGAAATTTCAGACCAAACGGTTAAGAACCATTTGAAGAATATCATGCACAAGCTCCAGCTGGAGAACCGGGTTCAGTTAACCCGCTATGCCATGGAGCGGGGCTGGGTTAAAGCAAAGCGGGACGGCAAGGAGCAGCGGCGGAGACGATAAAGGGATGACCATCCATTTTGAACGAAAATGGGATGGTCATTTTTTTATAGTCAATAACTGAGGGCCGCCAACTAACGAAATCCTTAATTCCCCCCTCTATTTATACGATTACAACATATGAAAAATTCACAATAATAACCCCATATTCTCACACCTTATTTACTTTCTCCAACACGCAAACCTTTTCAGCTCCCTGGATTCTCAAAACGGGTAACAAGGGCCCAATTGCGCCTGTTTCGAAATTTTCATATAATCAGTATGTTGGTAAATTTATACGGGACAAAGGGAGGAAGGAACGAACATGGCATTTATGATTGCCCAAAGGGCTTTCTTGAAATTGTATCTGTTAAAGCTAGTTGAAGAGCACCGGGGATATGGGTATCAAATGCTGGAAGAGCTGAAGACGGAATTTGCCCCTCAGGGCTACGTTCCTCCTCAAAGCGAAATTTATCGGGCCCTCCACGAACTGGTTCAGGAAGGGATTTTGTACCGGACCAAGAAGCTGAAGGGCGGGGATCCCGGCGTCGATTTTCAGGAAATTGTGTTATATCATTTTACGGACAACGGCATGGAGAAAGCTCAGCTGTACCGCAAGCAGGTCAAAACGGATCTTGACCGGTGCCTGGGCATTTTGAACAAGGCGTCCCGGGATCATTTTTCCTGAGGTAAAAATATAGGTTGACAAGTGACGAATAACCACTTACTATACTAATGAAAGTTATAAAATAAATTTTAGTTATTTCCAGGAGGGAAATCATGTCACACGTTTTGTTTATTAAAGCTAACGGTCGTCCGGCCGAGCAAGCCGTTTCCGTTAAATTGTACGAAAGCTTTCTGCACAGCTACAAAGCTACCCATCCAGAGGATGCAGTAACTGAACTTGATTTGTTTGCTGCTGACCTTCCTTACTACGATAATGATATGCTGACTGGTTTGTACAAACTGGGTAACGATATCCCTGCTACTCAAGCCGAGCAAAAAGCGGCTGACCTGGCCAACACTTACCTGGATCAATTCCTGGCAGCTGATAAAGTCGTGTTCGCGTTCCCGCTTTGGAACTTCACGATTCCTGCCCAACTGCTTACTTACCTGTTCTACTTGAACCAAGCAGGCAAAACGTTCAAGTACACAGCTGAAGGTCCAGTAGGCCTTGTAGGCGAGAAGAAAGTTGCCCTGCTGAACGCACGCGGCGGCGTTTATTCCGAAGGCCCTATGGCTGGTCTGGAAATGTCCCTGAACTACGTGAAGAACGTTCTTGCTTTCTGGGGCGTGCAAAATCCTGAAGTGGTAGTGGTTGAAGGCCACAACCAATTCGCTGACCGTGCTGAAGCCATCATTGGCGAAGGCGTTAAACAAGCTGCTGAGCTGGCAACTAAGTTCTAATTAAGAGAAACTTACGCTAGATCTGCTCTGCCTGTATATTAAGGAGCACAGCTAATTAAAATAAGGAGAGTCGTCATTGACGGCTCTCTTTTTTTTTTAGGCTTTAGCCTGTTGAGCACGTGAAACGTGCGAAATATAAAACCACCCGCTATGCGGGTGGAGGGATCTAGGGTTACACCAATAAGACCATCCGGATAAAATTGAGATGTTCAGGCTCAATTCGAAAGGATGGTCTTATATGGAAAATAAAAATTTTAGTTTAGCGCACACAAAGTGGATGTGTAAGTATCACATTGTGTTCACCCCGAAGTATAGACGTAAAGAGATCTACAATCAAGTGAGACGAGATCTAATTGAAATCATGAAGCGTCTATGTAAATACAAGGGAGTAGAGATATTAGAAGGGCATATGATGCCGGATCATGTCCACATGCTGGTGGCGATCCCACCGAAAATATCGGTGTCTTCCTTTATGGGCTATCTAAAAGGGAAAAGCGCACTCATGATATTCGAGAAGCATGCCAACTTGAAGTATAAGTATGGGAATCGGAAATTCTGGGCGGAAGGCTACTACGTAAGTACAGTGGGGCTAAATGAAGCCACCGTCGCCAAGTACATTCGAGAGCAAGAGGCACATGACCAAGCCGTAGATAAGCTGAGTGTAAAAGAGTATGAAGATCCATTCAGCAGCAACAAGGGCAAGAAAAAGTAAAACCAGTTTAACTGGTAAGTGAAAGAGACAAATAACACTGAGCCTGAACGCTTTGTGGTCAGGCTAGCGTCTTTAGGCGCAGTTTGGTAACAGGGGGTTATACCCCTAGTGCAAACCACCCGTTGGACGGGTGGTTCTGATTTGATCTCTTAACCCTTTCGGGCCTTTTATAGATTTCCCGATAAAAGAATCAACTTGTCATTACATGGTGAATACAATTATACTCAGTTATATTTTAGAAGGAGCTGCAGACATCATGGATATGAACTGGGAAATTGCCTTGAAAATGGGCATTGCACTTCTGTTCGGACTGCTGATCGGCATAGATCGGCAGCTGAAGCAGAAGCCGCTTGGGATCAAAACAAGCATGGTTATCTCCATTGCCAGCTGTTTGATTACGATCGTATCGATCGAATCCTACCATAAATTTGCCGGACCGGAGCATCCGAATATGGACCCGATGCGCCTGGCGGCTCAGATTGTAAGCGGCATCGGTTTCCTGGGGGCGGGCGTTATTCTGCGCAGAAATAACGATGCCATTTCAGGGCTGACCTCGGCGGCGCTCATCTGGGCGGCTTCCGGACTCGGAATAGCCGTCGGTGCCGGATTCTATGAAGAAGCGGCCATTGCTGTCGTCCTGCTGATCATTTCGGTGAACTTTGTTCCGTACTTGATCAAGATGGTGGGGCCGACAAAGCTTAACAAAAGGGACGTTAATATCAAAATCGTCTTGAAAACCAATGATTCTTTAAGTGATATGATTCGAAGAATCGAAAATACTCATTTCGTCAAACTGGAAGACAAAACGACGGAACACCGGATCCGTCACTTGAAAATCAAAGACCTCGACGGCGAACGCCAGCAGGTCAGCATGGTTTTATCCGCCCAGCGCAAGGAATTTGCTACGGAGATTTATTATTTTATCCGCCATTTGGATTATGTGGTCAGCGTTGAAGTGGAACAATTGTAGCAATTCCAGAATAGAACAATTTTTGTTTGACAACTGCCCCCTCCGAAATTATACTTACTTACAAAAGGTAACAAACTATATGGAGGTGTGCAGCTGTCATGATATCCCCTTTATTCCTGGCCCACGGATCACCGATGCTGGCGGTTGAAGATAAACCTTATACCCGTTTCCTGAAACAGCTGGGCGACGGAATAAAACCTGAATTTGTGGTGATCTTTACCGCTCACTGGGAAGAGGAGAAGGTTACAGTTTCTTCCCATAACGGCGTTTACGATACCATTTATGATTTCTATGGGTTCCCGGATGAATTGTACAAAGTCCGGTACCCGGCAAGAGGAAACGTCGAGGCTGCTTCTAAAGTAACCGAAAGCTTAACGAAACAGGGAATTGCCTGGACGACCGACGAACAGCGTGGACTCGATCACGGATCATGGACCATGCTTCATCATATGTTCCCGGCGGCGGATGTGCCCGTTGTTCAGATTTCGGTTAATCCGTATCTCAGCCCGGCGGCTCAGCATCAAATCGGAGCGGCGCTTCGCGACCTGACAAAACAGGATGTTCTGATCATCGGCAGCGGCGTGACGGTGCATAATTTGAGAGCCGTCAATTGGGGAGCAACCAAGCCCGATGCCTGGGCCACTGAATTTGACGATTGGCTGATCCAGCATATGCAGGGGAATGACTTGCAGACGTTGTTCCGCTACCGGACCGAGGCTCCTCATGCTGAACGGGCCGTTCCTCGGGCTGAGCATTTTGTGCCGCTGTACATTGCCATGGGAGCAGGGGATTTGTCCCGGACGGAAATCATTTACCGCGACTACGAGTTTGGCAATATGAGCTATATGTGCGTGAAATTCTAAATCAGCTCTTGAATCGATAACACGGCAGCCTGATAATCGGCTGTCGTGTTATTTTTGCTGCCGTGGTATTTATGATGGCATTGATCTGGTCCTACTGGGAATAGAAGCCGAATTTCCTGTCCAGCGGGATCATGATAGAATAGAAGCTATCAAAGGACTAAAGGATGGTTGTTTCCGTTGGATAAACAAATTCTGATTGTGGATGATGACGATAAAATTGCTAGACTGATTGAGATTTACCTGGTCAACGAAGGGTTTGCGGTAGTCAAAGCTGCGGACGGTTATCAGGCGCTTGAGATTATGGGCAAAGAAGAGGTTCAGCTGATCATTCTGGACGTGATGATGCCCGGTTTGGACGGGATAGACGTATGTATCCGGATTCGTGAGAATCATACGACGCCGATTCTGATGCTGAGCGCCAAGGACAGCGACATGGATAAAATCAACGGGCTGATGACGGGCGCAGACGATTATATGGTCAAACCGTTTAACCCGCTGGAGCTGGTAGCCCGGGTGAAGTCCCTGCTGCGGCGTTCTTCTTACCAAAGCGCTTCAGCGCCGGCTTCTGAGCATATTATTAAAATCGGACCTTTGCAGTGTGACAAAGAGACGCATACGGCAACCATATATGGTTCTCCGGTCAAATTAACGCCGATCGAGTTCGGCATCTTATATTTGCTGGCCAGTCACCCCGGAAGGGTGTTCAGCTCCGAGGAAATCTTTGAGCTGATCTGGAAGGACAAATATTTTGATTCCAACAACTCCGTGACTGTCCATATCAGCCGTCTCCGGGACAAGCTGGAGAAAGAGATGGAAGGCGAGAAGCTGATTCATACGGTGTGGGGGGTAGGGTATAAACTTGAAGGCTAGCTTACGTGTGCTTGCATGGTTGTTCTGGACCGCCATTTCGTCGGTTATCGCCTTTCTGTTATTCATTTTGCTGGCGAAATCGGTCTTTATGTTTTACCCTTCGATCAATGTTCAATCGCTCCTGGTCTGGGTCAATCGTTACATCGGTTATCCGGAAGCTTATTATTATGCGGCTGTTCCGATCGTGCTGCTGTTCTCGATCTATTTCTTCCGGCGTGAAATGCGGCGCAGGGAGCGGCGGTATTTGGATCAGTTGATCGAAGAGGTGCATTTAATCGGCCATGTCGGGCCGGATCATAAAATCACAGTCCGTTCCATCAGTCAGCTGGGCCAGCTTGCGGCAGACATCAACAGCATGCTGGAGAGGTTGAAGCTGTCAGTAGAGGAAGAACGGCGGGCAGAACAGACCAAAAATGAACTGATTACGAATATTTCCCACGATCTGCGTACTCCGCTTACGACCATTACCGGCTATCTGGGATTGGTGGAACAAGACAAATACCGGGATGAAGTCGAACTTCGTTATTATATGAATATGGCTTATGAGGAATCGATCCGTTTGAAGAAGCTGATGGAGGACCTGTTTGAATACACCCGGCTCAGCAATAAAGGCAATAACTTGCAGTGGAACCGCATTAACGTCGCGGAAATGCTGAATCAGCTGGTCGCCCAGTTCGGCTGGCAGCTCCATGAGCATGGCATGGAAGCCAGACTGGCTATCGAAGGGCAGCTGGTCATCTGGGCCGATGGCGACAAGCTGCGAAGGGTGTATGAGAACCTGATTACGAATGCAATTCGTTACGGTCAGGACGGGTATTTCCTGGATATCCGGGGACGGGTGCAGGGCGATGAAATCGTCACTGAAGTGGTCAATTACGGGGAGCAAATCCCGC
Source organism: Paenibacillus physcomitrellae (assembly GCF_002240225.1). Lineage (NCBI taxonomy): Bacteria > Bacillati > Bacillota > Bacilli > Caryophanales > Paenibacillaceae > Paenibacillus > Paenibacillus physcomitrellae. The sequence continues at coordinate 258,190 of NZ_CP022584.1, forward strand.
ATCGGGATTTGCCTTATTTGTTCGAGCGTTTCTACAGGGTGGAGAAATCAAGAGCCCAGCATACGGGCGGATCGGGCATTGGACTGGCGATTGCGAAAAATATCGTTGAGCTGCATCATGGCAGCATTTCGGCTGACAGCGACGAAGAACGGACGATCTTTACGGTCCGTCTGCCGCAGAAGTTTAACCGCCCGGAGCCTGAGAACACGTAAAAGTGGAGCAGAAAGTTACGGATTTGAGCAAATCTTAATAAATTCTTTATAATTTCTTAGCGGTACAGTAAGCTCTGGTCTTCATAATAGAAGCTGAGCCCAGGGCAACCCGGGGGAAGCGGCGCCGCTTTGGCGCCTGGATTGGATCAGAGGAGGAAATCGTATGAAATCTGACAGTCTGGATAAGATTTATAGAGAATATCAGATGGACGTATATCGTTATTTATTAGGATTATGCAAAGATCATTTTACAGCAGAAGACTTGATGCAAGAGACTTTTTGCCGAGCTTTTATACATTTGGACCAAACACAAAATGAAAAGGTAAAACCATGGCTGATCCGGGTAGCTTATCATGCTTTCATCGATAAAACCCGCAAGGACAGCCGGATGAAAACCTATGACTCCGACTATTTCCGTTCGCTGCCGGATTTGGACACGCCTGAAGCGCAGCTTATGAAATCGGAGAATAAGGAGCAGCTGTATGAACGGCTTGGACGCCTTTCGGAGCAGCAGCAGGAGGCCATTCATCTTTATGATATTCAAGGTTATTCCTACCGCGAGGCTTCAGAAATGATGGGCATGAAATTATCCCGTTATAAAATTGTCTTGTACCGGGCCCGGCAGCGGCTTAAGCAGGACTGCATGAACGGCAGCCAGACTTTCTTGGAGGTCATTTAAAGCGGTAAAGAAAGGACGACAGCTATGAGCATAGATTATGCTGTGGCGTCGCTGAATGTCGGCAAACCCCAGCCGCTGAAAGCGAACGCGAAGGAAGTTATGTCCGGGTTTAACAAGCAGGCTACCGAGGAGCAATTGTATTTGTCAGCGACCCAGCTGCAGGGCGACGGACAGGGCGACACGGTTCACCACGGCGGAGCAGATAAAGCGGTATGTGTATACTGCTTCAAGCATTATCCATTTTGGGAAGAGAAGCTTGGCCTGACTTTCAAACCAGGAGCGTTTGGCGAGAACGTCACGCTTCACGATTTGACGGAAGAAGAGGTCAGAATCGGCGATATTTTCAAATGGGGAGAAGCGGTTGTACAAGTCAGTCAGCCCAGACAGCCTTGTTATAAAATTGCCGCTTTCCACGGGGTTCCGGAATTGACCGTTTATGTGGAACAAACCGGCTACACCGGTTTTTATCTGCGGGTTCTGGAGCCGGGTACCGTAAGCCAAAAGGATTGTTTGACCTTGTTGGAGCAGGCCCCGCAGGGAATAACCGTTGCTTACGCTAACTACATTAAATACCGCAGCAAGACGGACAAGGAAGGACTTGAACGGGTTCTGGCCGTGGAGGCCTTGTCAGACAGCTGGCGCAGCTCGCTGACGAAGCGCTTGGAGAAGCTTGGCTAAGCGGCTGGCGGGTTATTTTCTAAACTTGGAAGCAATTCAAATAGAAGAGGGTTCCTTTACCGATCGGGTAAGGGTGCCTCTTCTTTTTTTGATAGAAATTTAAACTATCGAGGTTTGAACAAGCCAAAGTGTTAGCCTATAATGATGGATGATTTTGGGATATTAATAACAAGAAGTACCATAAAATTAAAGGAGGAACAGAGAAGATGGAACAAACAGATGGTCAAAAAGGCGGAGAGTCAGCGATAGATGAAACCGACTCACTTTATTGGATCAAGAGGCTGAGAGAGACGAGTGAGGACATTTTTCTGCACAGTTACAGGGTGGCATCGGTCGCAGAGCTGATGGGAGAAAAGCTGGAGCTGTCGGATAAAGAGCTGGGGGATCTGCGCAGAGGCTGTTTCCTGCATGACATTGGAAAGGTTATGATTCCGCCTGACGTCCTTCACAAAACTGGACCGCTAAGCGATGGGGAGAACATGATGCTGGAGCTTCATCCTGTGCTTGGAGAATTGATTGTTTCGACGGTTGAGGGGTTAGGCCCTGACGTATGGGCGACGGTAGGCTCCCACCATGAAAGATGGGACGGGGCAGGGTATCCGAATCGATTAAAGGGAGAGCGTATTCCGCTTTATGCGCGGATCTGCAGAATTGCGGATGCGTTTGACCATTTACTTCTAGAACGTACTGTACATAAGAGGAAAGCTCTAGAGGAAGCTAAAAGCCAGTTGAAGCAAGGCAGCAATCAAGAATTTGACGCATACTTAATTTCGATCTTTCTAACCCTAACGAACGAGATGTTGAGCATTTATTCTCTATAATGGGGTAATAGGGAGTAGTCTCAACCTTAACAGCATGCGCTTCACTTTAGTTCTAAAAAGGTTCATAATAGGAAAAGTAAACCATATTTACAAGGAGGATTCTTGGAAATGGCGAATTCACTTCAGGACAGAGTTGCACTAAATAACGGCGTACAAATGCCTTGGTTCGGCCTTGGCGTCTTTAAGGTGAAAGAAGGCAGCGAAGTGGTGGAATCGGTGAAAGCTGCTATTAAAAATGGTTACCGCAGCATCGATACCGCAGCCGTTTACAAAAATGAAGAAGGCGTTGGACAAGCTGTCGCGGAAGCGATGAAGGAGTACGGCGTTTCGCGAGAAGAGCTGTTTATCACCTCGAAAGTATGGAACTCGGATCAAGGCTATCAAAGCACATTGGATGCTTTTGAGCTTTCCCTGAAGAAGCTGGGACTCGATTATCTGGATCTTTATCTCATTCACTGGCCTGTGAAAGAGAAATACAAAGAAACCTGGAAGGCGCTTGAGAAGATTTACAAAGACGGCAAAGTACGTGCCATCGGCGTAAGTAATTTTCATGTTCATCATCTGGAGGATCTGCTGAGCGAAGCGTCTATAGTACCGGCCGTAGACCAAATCGAATTCCATCCGTATTTGTCCCAGCCGGAGCTGCGTGAATATACGCCAAACAAAGGCATCCGCCTGGAAGCCTGGTCGCCGCTTGCGCAGGGGCATATTTTGAAAGATGAAGTAATCGGCAAAATTGCCGCTAACCATGGGAAAACACCGGCGCAGGTTGTGCTTCGCTGGGATCTGCAGCAGGAGGTTGTCACCATACCGAAATCGGTGCACGAAGAGCGGATTATTGAAAATGCGAACATTTTTGATTTTGCGCTGAGCGACAGCGAGATGGAAGCGATCAACGCGCTGAACAAAAATGAACGGGTGGGTTCAGACCCGGACAATTTTAATTTCTAATCTCTTAAGAACGAATAGAATAATAACAAGTAATAACAGCTTTAAGCAGCGAACCGGTGCAGAAGATGCCTTTCTGCCCGGTTCGTTTTGTTTGGTACTGCCGAATCTCAAACAAAATGTTATATTAGAGAAAGAAAATCGGCCGGAGGCTCGAAAGTTTTGCTGCCGGTCGGCTACATAACCTGAATTCCATTTCATGATCAGTTAAGGGGGCTAAGGGCATAAGCTTGATTTTATTGTTGGAACAGCGATCAAAGGCATTTCCGACTTCGGTTTGAATGAAGAACCCGCAGCATTAAATTCCCATTCAAACCTTGGAGGAATGTATAATGATCGACGTAAGAAAGATGCATAGGGAAGAATCCGATTTGTTGTCCCACATTGACCGCTCTGAATATATTCGCGCCATTTACCGCCAAATAGCAAATGGAGTGGAAGAAAGGGCAGCTGGTCACGAATGCACCGGTTGGGACGCGGCCTCCTTGAGGAAGCTGCAGCAGCGTTTCGAAGAGGAGTTAGAGGCTGGGGGAGCAGCGTTCGGAGCTTTTGAAGGCGAGCGACTGGTCGGTTTTGCCGTTCTCGCGCATCAATTTCGTGGGGAGCATAAGGACCGGCTGCAATTGGATCTGATGTATGTGACCCGTTCCCATCGCAGACAGGGGATTGGCCGCAGCCTTATGGACGAGGTGAAGCGGGAGGCGGTCTTGCGTGGAGCCCGGTATTTGTATATTTCATCTACGGAAACCGATTCAGCCTTTAATTTCTACCGGGATGCGGGCAGTGAACCGACCGAAGAGGTAGATCAGGAGCTGTTCACGCTGGAGCCTGAAGATATCCATATGATCATTAGTCTTGAGAAAGAATGAAATAAAGCAGTCTGGGCCGGATTTGGAGGAGAACGATATTGAGAAGCAATAAAGGGTACTTTTATTTCTTGGTATGGATTGCGTTTGCAGTCCTGCTGCTTTACTACGGAAATTCCTGGCTGGAGCAGATGAAGCACCGGACGAATGCAAGCGGAGACAATGATTTCGCGGTCATCGGGGAAACGGCTTATGCGTTAGTACTCGGTGCTTGCCTGAGCTTCCTTGTCGGCCTGCCCGGCCGTTTCAAGCCTCATAAGCCGCTGCTGCTGGCTTTGTTTGCGCCATGCTTTATCCTGTTTATTTATGCTGTAGCAGCACAATATATCAAACTGCCGGAGATTCCCTGGTATGCGGAAGTGACCCGGTATGAGGGCCGTTTCTTTTTTGGCGTCATTAGCGGGTTATCGTTGATTCATGGTTTATTTGAAAGCAGGAGAAGATAAACAAACGGGAGGCGAAGATATGTCATTTGAGAACAAGAAGGTAGTAATCACAGGGGCTGCACAAGGGATAGGCAAAGGAGTCGCCGAAGCCTACGCCAAAGCCGGGGCCCATGTGATTTTGGCTGACATTGATGCAGAGCTTGGCGCCGCTGCTGCGGCTGCCATACGGCAGGATGGAGGACGAGCCGATTTCTTCGTATGTGACGTCAAATCCGAAGCTTCGGTCCAAGAGCTGATGAAACAAGCGGCAGGGGAAGATGAGACTGTGGATATTCTCATCAACAATGCCGGGTTAGGCATATGGAAATCCCCGCTTGAGCTTGGCCTCGACGAATGGGATCATGTCCTAAATACCAATGCGAGAGGCTGTTTCCTTTGTGCGCGTGAAGCGGCCAAGTATATGAGGAATTCCGGGGGAGGCTCGATTGTGAATCTGGCTTCGACCCGGGCGCTCATGTCCGAGCCTAACAGCGAGGCTTATGCGGCTTCCAAAGGGGCTATCGTCGCTTTGAGTCATGCGCTTGCGGTTTCACTTGGTCCGGACGGCATTATGGTCAACTGCATCAGTCCGGGCTGGATTGAGAATGGGGATTATGGAGCATTGCGTCCGGAGGATCATCAGCAGCATCCGGCCGGACGGGTGGGCAAAGCGGACGATATTGCCCGTGCCTGCCTGTATTTGACTTCTCCGGACAACGACTTCGTAACCGGCGTAAATCTGGTAGTCGACGGCGGAATGACACGTAAAATGATTTATGAAGAGTAACTGAGATTTATGAAGAGTAATTGAACAGCCGAACAGCTATAACAAACAAGCTGGCCCGGGTTTCCCGGAGCCGGCTTTTTGTCGTTTACATTAGCCGGGCGTCCAAAGACCTGATGAAATTAGAGAAGAAGATGATCAGCTTGAATGTTAACTCTTGTAGAAAAGGTCTAGACTTGGCTTAAGGCCGTTATTTACGAAAGGGAGGTGGTTTCTCATGACAGAGCAGCTATACGTTGGCAGTGTATTTGCCGCAGGTATGTTATCTTTCTTTTCACCCTGCATATTGCCTCTGCTTCCGGTCTATTTGGCCTATCTTGGCAGCTCGGGGACGGAAGGCGCAAGCCCAACCGGCGCGAAGCAAGGTGCTTCAAGCTTCTCTCCTTTGCTAGCCCTTAGAACCTTGGTGTTTATACTCGGGCTGTCAACCGTGTTTGTGCTGCTCGGGTTTGGAGCGGGGGCGCTTGGCAGCGTATTGAACAGTTCCGTTTTTATTACGCTCTGCGGCATTGTGGTCATTCTCTTTGGCCTCTATCAAACCGGTGTGGTCAAACTTCCATTTCTGGAACGGGAGAGAAAGATTCAGGCCGATTTCCAAAAGACACGCGGATGGGCTGGAGCCTACATCCTCGGCTTTACGTTCAGCTTTGGCTGGACACCTTGCATTGGACCGGTGCTGGCTGCGGTAATCAGCTTGTCTGCCAGCGGAGGATCCTGGTTGCCCGGAGTGACCTATATGGGGATCTATGCCTTGGGCCTGGCCGTTCCTTTTCTGATCATGTCGTTGTTCTCCGGTCTGCTGCTGACCCGGATTCGCGCGGTTTATAAACATATGAACAAGCTGAAGATCCTGTCCGGGGTTGTTCTGATGATTATGGGAGTGCTGCTGGTAACGAACAAGCTGAATGCGATTACCGCTTATTTTCAATTTTAGAAGGAGTGAAGAGAGATGAACAGTAAACGGAATAGATGGATATGGGGAGCGATTTCAGCGGCGGCATTAATCCTTGTTGTTCTGGGCAGCCAAAGCCTGGATAAGCAAGGAGGGATTTCTCTGAACCGGTCTGTGAGCGCTGCGGAGACAACTGGACAAACGCTGAATCAAGGCCGGCCCGCACCGGATTTTAATTTAAAGGATACGAACGGCAACGCCGTGTCCCTGGCTGATTATAAAGGTGAGAAGGTTTATGTAAAATTCTGGGCCTCCTGGTGTCCGATCTGCCTGGCCGGTTTGGATGAAATCAACCAGCTGTCGGGCCAGCAGCATGATTACAAAGTGCTGACCATCGTCAGCCCCGGCTACAATGGGGAGCAGTCTGAAGCGGATTTCGTCAACTGGTTCTCCAAACGGGGATACGACAACATGGAGGTTCTGCTGGATGAGGGCGGCTCTTTAGCCAAACAATTTGGAGTCCGCGGTTATCCTTCCTCCTTTTACATCGGTTCAGACGGTGTGCTGGCTAAAAGTGTTCCGGGACATAACCCGAACGATCTGATTGCTCAAACGATTGATTCCATTCACTAATGGATGGACTGCTAATGGGCCGAAATTAACTATAAATGTTAAGGAGGATTACGATGAAACGAATGAGACTGGGTTTTGGTTTGGCAAGTGCTTTGTTGCTAATCATGGCGATTACGGCTTGTTCCCCTTATAATCAAATTAGCGGAGCTGCTGAAAGTGTTGCTGCGGCAGCCGGGAGCGCTTTTGAAAGCAGTGCCCGTGTGACGACGGCTTCGCTGCCTAACCCGAACAAGGAAGTGGACTATTCCCACAGCGAGCTGCGTCAAATCTATTTGGCCGGTGGCTGCTTCTGGGGCGTGGAAGCTTACATTTCACGGATTTACGGCGTAAGCGACGCCGTCAACGGTTATGCCAACGGCACGGGTGAGAATCCGACCTATGAGGATGTAGTAAGAGGGGACCGCGGCTTTGCGGAAACCGTCGAAGTCACGTATGACCCTTCCCGCGTGTCGCTTAAAACGCTGCTGGAGGATTATTTTAAAGTCATCGATCCGACCAGTGTGAACAAACAGGGTAACGACCGTGGTGTCAATTACCGCACGGGCGTCTATTATGAAGATCAAAAGGATCTGCCGGTCATTCAAGAGGTTGTTGCTGCTGAGCAGACTAAATACGACAAAAAGATTGTGACCGAAGTTCTGCCGCTGAGCAACTTCTATATGGCGGAAGAATATCATCAGGACTATTTGGAGAAACATCCTGACGGCTATTGCCACATTGACCTCGGGATTCTGAACGAACAGACGGTAGACATCGATCCTGCCAAATATCCAAGACCAAGCAACGAGGAATTGAAGCAAAAGCTGACGAATGAACAATATCAGGTAGCGGTACTCGGCGATACGGAGCATGCTTTTTCGAATGCTTATTGGGATAACTATGATCCCGGTATTTACGTGGATGTTGTGACAGGGGAGCCGCTGTTCTCCAGTGCCGACAAATACGATTCGGGCTGCGGCTGGCCGAGCTTCACGAAGCCGATCATTCCGGAGGTTGTGAATTATAAGGAAGATACCAGCTTCGGTCTGGTCCGCACAGAAGTAAGAAGCCGCGCGGGAAATACCCATCTGGGACACGTGTTTGATGATGGCCCTGCGGATAAAGGCGGCAAGAGATACTGCATCGACAGCGCGTCCATCCGTTTCGTGCCCGAAGCCGATATGGATAAAGAGGGATACGGCGATTTGATTAGCATTGTAAAATGAGTAAGTTAAGGGGTCTGCTGGGGCATGTACAAACTGCTGATCGTGGAAGATGAAGAACTTATCCGAAGCGGAATTAAACGTTTTGTCCCGTTCGAGGAATTAAACATTGCCGAGATTTATGAGGCGGAGAACGGGGAGGAGGGGCTGGTAATTTTTCAGGAGCACAAGCCGGATCTTGTGCTCCTTGACATTAATATGCCCCGGATGAACGGACTGGATTTTGCCGCGAAAATCAAAGAATGGAAACCCGGGGTCAAGATCGCGATCATTACCGGCTACGATTATTATGATTATGCGGTAGCCGCGCTGAAATTGGGCGTCGATGATTACGTGCTTAAGCCGGTTTCGCGTGGCGATGTTTTTGAAGTATTAGGTAAATTGGTGCAGAAATTCAAGGATGAAGTCCAGCAGGCAGAAGTTCTGGCTCTTCTGAAGGAACTCCAATCTAACGGCGGCCAGCAGGAAGAAGCAGAACCGGCCGGCGAGAAGAAGCTGATAGCACAAGCAATAGGGGAGCATTTAGCCAACCCGGAGTTTTCATTAACGATGCTCTCGGAACAGATCGGGTACAGCCCGGGGTATATGAGCACGCTGTTTAAAAGACTTTATAATGTATCTTTTCAGGATTATATTGCCCATGAGAGGCTGGAGCGCGCCAAGCTCCAGCTTCTGACATCAAACAAAAAAATTTACGAAATCTCCGAAGAGGTTGGCTTTGACAATCCCAACTATTTCAGCTCCTCGTTTAAGAAGAAGTTTGGCATGTCGCCGCTTCAATATCGCGAAAGGATTAAAGAAGGATGAAGCTCTTTGTGCGCTCGCTTCAATTTCGTATCTCCTGGATTTATATCCTGATCAGCATTCTCGGCATAGGGGTTACCGGGGCAGTGCTGTATGCGGGCATTTCTCGCGTTGTGCTGCAGGAATCGGTAGATTCCAGCCAAATGGCCATTTCTAAAGGCGGGACCTATATCGTCATGTATCTCGACCGCCTGGAAGTGCTTGCCAAGACGCTGGCTGATAGCCCGCAGACCAAACGGACACTGGCTTCCAAGGACAAAACCGGGGAGCATGATGTGCTGACTTCCATTGAAAATGTAAGGGAAACCGATCCTTTTATCAAATCGGTTATTGTCATCGGCAAAGATGGTTATGTGCTTTCTAACGAAAAAAGTTTGAATATGACGCGATCTTCCAATATGATGAAAGAACCATGGTATGCAGCAGCCGTTCAAAGCAGGGTGCCTGCTTTGACTTCCGCACGGATGCAGAATTTTTCGATGAACAAAACGGATTGGGTGATCTCTATGAGCCAGGAAATCCGTGACGACTCAGGCCGAAACCTGGGCGTTGTTCTATTGGATGTTGAATATAAAGGGTTTGAGGATTATCTGAACAAGCTGAATCTTGGAAGCGAAGGTTATGTCTATATTCTCAACGATCAAAATGAAGTTGTTTATAACAAGGATGTTTCCTACTATACAGACCCCGCCAAGAGGCAGCAGTTAATTGCCTTGAAGGAGGGGCCGCAGGGCTACGATAAAGAACAAAACAGGCTGGTTTATCAAACCAGACTGGAAGGAACAGACTGGACTTTGGTAGGCGTGAGCTCCTTGGACGGACTTCGGCAAGTCCGAATCCAGCTGCAGCGGACTTTTCTAACGGTAGCTGCTGCTTTGCTGGTCTTAATTCTCCTTACGTCCCCATGGATTGCCAAGGGAATTACTCGTCCTGTCCGGAGGCTGGAGTCTGCCATGCAGCAGGTGCAGGGCGGCCTTTTGACGATCAGTGTCCCTGAAACGGGGGTCACGGAAGTGCAGGGGCTGGCCCGCCATTTTAATGTGATGGTTCAGGAAATCAGGCAGCTGCTCAAAGATAAGGAAGCCAAAGAGCAGGCTTTGCGGCTGCATGAGCTGAGCGTCCTGCACAGTCAAATCAATCCGCATTTTCTTTATAATACGCTGGACACGATCGTTTGGATGGCTGAATTTCAGGACACGGACAGGGTCATCGCTACAACTAAAGCCTTGGCGGAATTTTTTCAATTGTCCTTGAGCGGGGGCAGTGAATTTACCACCATTGAGAAAGAGTTGGCCCATGTATCGCAGTACCTGTTCATTCAGAAGGAACGATACGGAGACAAGCTTTCGTATGATATCAGCAGTGATTCGTCGGTGAAAGAAATCACAATCCCTAAAATTATTCTTCAGCCTTTAGCAGAAAATGCGTTATATCATGGGATCAGGGAAATGAGCGGCCCTGGTAAGATAGAAATCCGGTGCGGAAAGACGGAAGATGGCAGAATCGAGTTCATCGTCAAAGACGACGGGGCAGGATTCGATCCAGCCCGGCTTGGACAGATTTCAGGTAGTTCCAGGCTGGGCGGCGTGGGCATCCGAAATGTAGATGAACGCTTGAAGCTTTATTATGGTCCCCATTATGGTATTGAATTGCATTCCTCTTCGGGGAAGGGGACAGAAGTCATCATTAGTATTCCAGATCCGCAAAATACGAAAGGAGAACAAGAGAAATGAGCGTGAAATCGATTTCCACAACTTTAGAAAGTCCTTCTGCTTCAAGCCGTGTCAAGCTTCCTTTCTGGAGTCTTCCTCGTAAAATACTATTGATTCTTTTAATCATGTTTATTGTAATGGTCACTGTCTTGAGCACAGCGGTCCACCGGCAGGACCGGTCGCTGATTATGGATGAAAGTCTGGAACGAGCTGAAACGGTTATCCGTACTCTGGATGCGTTAATCAGTGACAGCAGCCAGTCTGCTATGCTTCAGCCTTACATTCTGGAACAGCTTAGAATGCAGCCTGACATTGAATCCATGTTAATTTATGAAGCTTCGGAAGACGGTAAAGTTATTGCTGCCAAAGAGCAATCCATGCTGGGCACCCCAATCCCGCCGGAGGTTCTGAATGCGGCGAAAGCAGATGAGCAGATTCAAAACTTTAAATCAAAAGAATTGGAACTAATTGCCCCGATACATATTGGCGAAACGTCGGCGTATGTCATCCAGGTTCTCTTTTCTTTAGAAAAAGAGTTTAAATCCGCTAATGACCTATTAGCGGACACCATTTTAATAGGTGTAGTCGTTCTCGTTATTTTCGGCATCCTTCTCTTTTTCCTTGTTAAGTGGCTTGTATCCAAACCGATTCGACAGGTTATGGGCGTGGCCCATGAAATTTCTGAAGGAAATCTGCTGGCTGACATACCGGCAAACCACAGGAAAGACGAAATCGGCATGCTGTTCCAATCCTTTACGAAGATGACAGACAGTCTCCGCTATTTGATCGGTAACGTCCGATTCGGAACTGCTCAGGTCAGCCTGGCGGTGAATCGCCTGGTCGAGAGTGCAGAAACAACCGAAACGGCTGCGCTTGAAATCTCTACGAATGTCAAGGAGCTTTCTGCAGGCAGCGATATGCAGCTTGGTCTAGCTCAGGATAATGCTGAAGCTATGGAAGAAATGGCATCCGGCGTCCTGCGGATCGCCGACTCCTCGCTTCGTGTGGCTGACACCAGCCAAGAGACGAGCCAGCTGGCCAATAAAGGGGACGAGTCGCTGCAGCAAAATGTGGAGCAGATGAAGCGGATTGAACAAACCGTTCAAATGCTGAACAACGCCCTTCACTCCCTGACAGGCAAAACGGAAAAAATCGAAGAAATGGTGAAATTGATTAACGAAATTTCGGCGCAAACCAATTTGCTGGCGTTAAATGCGGCCATTGAAGCTGCCAGAGCAGGTGATGCTGGCCGGGGATTCGGGGTCGTAGCCGATGAAATTCGCAAGCTGGCTGAACAAACCGAAAATTCCACGCATGAGATTTCCGAGCTTGTTCAATCCATCCGTGACGATTCCGTATCTTCTCTGACCTCGATGGAAGCTGTAAACAGCGAGGTAGTGGACGGAATCCGGCAGACGGAAGAAGCCGGTGTTATTTTCAAACATATTTTAGGGAAAATTGAAGAGGTCACCGCACATATTCAGGAGGTTTCTTCAGCGTCCCAGCAGATTTCTGCGGGAACCGAAGAGACGGCTGCTGCGATCTCCGAAACCTCCAGAATTGCCCGCGCAGCTTCCGAGAAAGCTCATGTTTCCTCGGACAATGTAACAGAGCAGCTGAATCAAATCAATGAAATCAAGAAATTGTCCGATCAAGTTAAACTGCTTATGAGTAATCTGCGCGAAACAGAGTCTGCATTTAAAATTTAATCTAAAATTAAAATTTGCAGCGGCTCAGGCGGCCTGCGGAAACCCGAAATGTTCGGGGATTCCGCAGGTCTTTTTTTATATCGTTATTAGGTTTCCGAGATCTGGTTAAAAATAAAGAAGGATGAGAATCTTAACTCATTAGGTTGAATCCAAATGCATTTGGCGTTTCGCGGCTGGAAGGAGGCGGAAGACTTGAAGGAGCGTTGGTGGAAGGAAAGTGTTGTGTATCAAATTTATCCGGTCAGCTTCCGGGATACCAACGGGGACGGCATAGGTGATCTGCGCGGCATTACGTCCAAATTGGACTATTTGAAAGATCTCGGCGTGGATGTAATCTGGGTATGCCCGATTTATAAATCGCCCAACCATGATAATGGCTATGATATAAGCGATTACTGCGACATTATGAAAGAGTTTGGCACCATGGAGGACTTCGACCGGATGCTGCGAGAAATTCATGCGCGCGGCATGAAACTTATGATGGACCTGGTTCTGAACCATACCTCTGATGAACATCCCTGGTTTCTGGAATCGGCTTTGTCCAAGGACAATCCCAAACGGGATTATTATATTTGGCGCAAAGGGAAGAACGACGGTCCCCCAAACAACTGGGAATCGTATTTCAGCGGATCGGTCTGGGAATACGACGCGAAAACGGACGAATATTATCTGCATCTGTATTCTAAACACCAGCCGGACCTGAACTGGGAGAATGAGACGGTCATCGACGAGCTGCACAACATGGTGCATTGGTGGCTGAAAAAAGGGGTGGACGGCTTCCGGTTTGACGCTATTGCCCATATCGTCAAAGCGCAAGGCTTTCCAGATGCCTCTAATCCATACAATACCAAAACGGTGCGGGCCTACGAGCTTTTCTCCAATCTGGAGAAAGTACACACACTGCTGCAGAACCTGAATGATAAGGTGCTCTATTTCTACGATATTATGACGGTTGGCGAAACCTCGGGTCTTGGACCGGAGCAGGCGCTCGATTACGTGGGGGATACCAGGCGGGAGCTCAATATGGTTTTTCAGTTTGAACATATGTTTCTGGACGCCATGTCGGCCGGGAGCGGGAAATGGGATTATAAACCCTGGAACCTGCTCGACTTGAAGAAAGTCATGAGTCTTTGGCAGACCGTCCTTCATAATAGAGGCTGGAATGCCAACTATCTAAATAACCATGACCAGCCCAGATCGGTCAGCCGCTTTGGCAACGACGGGAAATACCGGGTGGAATCGGCTAAAATGCTGGCGACATTTATCCATACGCTTGAAGGCACGCCGTATATTTACCAGGGTGAAGAAATCGGCATGACCAATGCTGATTTTACTTCCATTGAGGACTATAGGGATGTCGAAACCCTCAATTTCTATCAGGAAAGAATGCTGGAGGGCATGCCTGAAGAAGAGCTGCTGCAGAAGATCAAACGAAAGAGCCGCGATAACGCAAGAACGCCGATGCAGTGGGATGACAGCGAACATGGCGGATTTACGACCGGCACACCTTGGATCAAGGTGAATGGCAATTATAAGGATATCAATGTAGCCAAGGCCGTTAAAGATCCGGATTCGATCTATCATTACTACCGCAAGCTGATTGCCCTGCGTAAAGAACATAAAGTGATTGTTTATGGCGAATACAAGCTTTTGCTGCCGCTGCATCCGGAAATTTACGCTTACACCCGGACGCTTGAGGAGGATGGACTACTCGTGCTGCTGAACTTCTTTGACGAGGAGCCTGTCTGTGAACTGCCGGACGATATTCGGGGCAAGGAGCTGGAGCTGCTAATTTCCAATTACCAGCCGCAGCCGGGTGAGTCTATCGACAAGCTGAAGCTCCGTCCCTATGAGGCCCGAGTCTATAAGTTTAAAGTATGAGGATAGAAATGAATGCCGGATACAGGAGTGAGGAGAGACATGATTTATGATTGTTTGATCATAGGGGGAGGTATGGCAGGGCTGCAGGCGGCTATTCAGCTGGGCCGCTATTCTGTCCACCGCATCCTTGTGGTTGATGCCGGAACAGGCCGTTCAACGTTATGCCGGGAATACCATAATCTGCTCGGCTTCCCGGAAGGAATCTCCGGGGAGGAGCTGCGGAGCAGGGGCAGACGGCAGGCCGAGTCTTTCGGGGTTGAATTTACGGAGGACCGGATTGTGCAGGCCGAGAAGGCCAATGAGGGCTTCCGATTCACCGGAGCTTCAGGCAGCCGTTATGAATGCCGTACTGTACTGCTGGCCACCGGGCTGTCGGACCGTTATCCGGACATCCCGGGGCTGGAGCCAACCTTCGGGCGCAGCGTGTATGTATGCCCGGATTGTGACGGCTATGAAATTCAGGACCGGAACACGCTGGTTATCGGATCGGGCAATCCTGGCGCCAACATGGCGCTGCTCATGGCTGAACGGGCCAGAAGCCTGATCTACATTAATCATGAGAAAGCCCATGTGGATGAAGAGAAACACCGTCTGATGCATCAAGCCGGTATTCGTTACATGGAGCAGGAAGTGACAGAGATTATTCATGAAAATGACGGATACATCCAGGGCGCCATGCTGGAAGATGGCTCCTTGGTGGAAGCCGAGCGGGGGTTCATCGCTTTTGGCGGCAACCATGTCCATTCGGAGCTGGCAGAGCAGCTTGGGGTAGAACTCCATCACAATCGTCATGTGGAGGCTAATCCCCGTTCCAAAATGACGAATGTGGAGCACGTCTGGACCGCCGGCGATCTGGGGGTACACTCCGAGCTCGTTACGGCTGCCATGGGAGACGGGGCGATTGCCGCGGTTTGGATCAACAAAACGCTGCGCAAGCTGGAGCACGGATAAGCAGGCAGCTAAAGAACAGGTGCAGTACCAAATAAGTATCAAACAAAAAGCCGGAAGCCGCAAAAAAATGCGGCCCGGCTATTGTTTGATTGCTTATCAGCCTCAGATTCGCTATCAGGTTCTGCGGTTCTCTACACTCTTCATCCGGTTCTGATCATCATCCTGACGGTCGGTGCTGAACTCTTGTCCGGCCTCCACTTCGCCGCCTTCTGAAACGGACCTGGCGAAATTGGCAAATTCTTGTTTCTGCTGATTTAATTCCTGCTTGTGCTTGAGCAACTCATTTGGATCTTGAGTAGTCATTTGGAACTCCTCCTTTGAAGTTTCGGTGCACATTTATTATTACCCGGGGGAGGACGGGACAAACTTTTTGCGGGTGAAGAATGCCGTTTTGCTGAATGTCGTTTTATGGTATATTGATGATATTTATAGCAGTGCAGCAGCGGTCGGGAGGCATCGTGCCTTCCTTGCGGGATGAAGCGGAGGAGAAACAGCATGTCAGATCTTATTTATGAAATCAAAGACGCCGAGCTCGGCGACTTGGGAAGAATTGTCGAGATTTACAATTCCACGATTGCGGGGCGTCAGGTCACAGCTGATCTGGAGATGATCACGACGGAAAGCCGGATTTCCTGGTTCGAGCAGCACAGTCCGGAACTCCGTCCTTTATGGGTACTTACAATTGACGGACAAATCGCGGCGTGGCTCAGCTTCCAGTCTTTCTATGGAAGACCGGCTTATCTGGGCACGGCGGAGATCAGCATTTATATTGCTGAAGAATACCGTTCAAAGGGACTTGGCAGTATTCTTGTACGTCATGCAATCAACAAATGTCCGGAGATCGGCGTACATACCCTGCTCGGCTTCGTGTTCGGCCATAACGAGCCAAGTCTGCGGCTGCTTCGCAAGTTCGGCTTCGAAACCTGGGGCCATTTGCCAAAGGTGGCGAACATGGACGGGATTGAAAGAGATTTGATCATCGTCGGGCTGCGGGTAGTGGAATAGAAAAAGAAAACCGTCCGGAGTCATCCGGACGGTTATTCTTTTACACGGCAGGATCTGCCGTCTCCAAGCTTTTTCTTCTTCGGTACAGAAGAATCAGCAGGGCTGAGCCTGCAAAAGCGGCGCTTACCAGCCAGAGCGGGATGCGCGGGTCGATTGTGTAAGCCCAACCTCCAATAATGCCGGCCGGCGAGGTGAGCAGCAAAATAAACACAGAGAGCATCGAGAACATTTTGGCTCTCTTTTCATCATCAATTGCATTCTGGACGGCCGCTTCCAGATAAGGCGAGCTGATCATAAGTCCCACTGCCGAAAGCACCGTACTGGCTCCCACCCAGACCAAATTGCCGGTTGGATAAAGCACCAGCATCACATTGGATACCACGGACAACCAGAAGCCTGCGGTCATGGCCCGAGTCTCTGCGGAGGATGAAATCTTCGGCATGATCAGCCATAAGGCCAGCAGCATTATCGCCGAGGACACAGCCGGAAACAATGAAATCATTCCGCTTCCCATATGTAAATAATCTGCGAGATATAAGGACAGATAGGTCGTTTTCAGCGTGGCCTGAAAGTTAAACAGGATGTACACCCCAAAGATCAGCAGCAGGCTTCTGCTGCGCAGCATTTCTCCGATCGAGCCCCAGTAATCCGCCAAAATTTCTTTGAACCCGAGCTCCCGGGTTTCCTTCATCTTCCGAAGACCGATTTCCGTTTCCCGCGTCGTCAAATGGCGGCCGATAAATTGGATCGTCATCATGACGCAGGCTAGCACATACATGATCCGTACGCCGCTCACCAGTCCGTAGTGGGCGACGAGCAGTCCGCCCAGCGGGGCAAACAATCCTCCGATCACGCCGATGATTTGCAGCAGCGTAAAGACGTAAGTTCGCTCGGACGGCTTGGAGTCTTCAACGATCAGGCAATAGAATGCGGTGTTCGGCACTCGCTGAAATCCGTTAAGAAGAGCGGCGGCCACAAACAGCCAGACGTTATGCGAGACGGCCCATAATAAAGTGGCCAGCGTCCAGCTGAGCAGATCGAAATACAAAATCGCCCGCTTCCTGCCCATTCGATCCGTTAAATATCCGCTGATCAAAGAGGAGAATACTTGTACCACCAGCCCGATACTCGTGATCCATCCGATGGCGGTTTCCGTTAACCCAAGCTCATACATATACAAGGTGGCATAGGTGGTAAACATGCTGTAAGGAATCAGAAAAAGCGGCTCGAAAGCCAGAGATCCTCGGCTGTTCCCCTTAAGCCGGCTAAAAATTGGTCGCATTCGTTCAGGTCCCCCGGTCTACTAAAAGCTGAATTGGTCTATGCTGGCAAAACTATGTAAATGTTACTATAGTCTCTGCCGAAGCACAACCAGCATTTTTAGACATGTTTTCCCCAGACGATATGGGGGTTAACAGTCAATAAGCGGGTAATGTATAGAACATATGAGGAAACAGGAACCAGAAACAGGGAACCAGGAAACAGAAGATGGTCAGACGGGAGGTGTTTCTCCGGGCCTGAGCAGGAACCGTTTTTTAAGGCCTGGGAGGAGTTTAAATGGACATTGTTAAACTGATTGTGGTTATTTTGCTGATTTTATGTACGGCCTTTTTTGTGGCATCCGAATATTCGGTAATCCGGGTGCGTATATCCCGGATCGACCAGCTGGCAGCGGCGGGAAACAAGAAGGCGGCGGCCGTGCAGAGCATTCTGAGCAAACTGGACGAATACCTGTCGGCCTGCCAGCTCGGCAATACGTTGACAGCGCTGGCTTTAGGTTGGCTTGGGGAGTCAACCATTGAGCATTTGCTTGCTCCGGTATTCGAGCTGCTGCACGTGCCGGCTTCGATCGAATCCGTGATTTCCTTTCTGATTGCGTTCATGCTGCTGACGTTCTTTGAAGTCGTGGTCGGCGAGCTTGTGCCGAAATCGTTTGCGATTCAGATGGCGGAGCCGATGGCGATGTTTTTCAGCCGGCCGCTTATTGTTTTTTATAGATTGACTTATCCGATCAACTGGTTTCTGAGCCGTTCTTCCCGCCTGATCACCGGATGGTTTGGCGTGAAGCCGGCCGGACAGCATGAAACGGTGCAGACGGAAGCGGAGCTGCGGCTGGCCTTGTCCGAGGGCTACAAAAGCGGTCAGATCAATCCCTTTGAATACCGTTATCTGAACAATATATTTGAGCTGGACAAATTGGCCGTGCAGGGCATTATGGTTCCGAGAACAGAGATCAAGTCGGTTCCTCGGGATACGCGGCTGGCGGATTTTCTGAAAAATGAGGAAAGCTCCCGTTTTGCCTATTATCCGGTTACGCTCGACCATGACAAGGATCGGATTGTAGGGATCGTGGATACACGCGAGCTGCTCGGAAGTTTTATCCGCAGGAAGTCGGACGGTTCAGAGATGGTCGGCCAATTCACGAAACCTGTCATTCACGTGATCGACACGATCAGAGCCCAGAATTTGCTGCTGAAGATGCAGAAAGAAGGCATCAAGATGGCGGTGCTGCAGGATGAATTCGGCGGTACGACGGGTATCGTGACCATTGAGGATATCATCGAAAGCATTATCGGCGAGATCGGGGACGAGCCTTATTCGGCCGATCAGGCAGATGAGATCATCGAGCTTGAAGAGGGCTTATACCGGATCCATCCCAAAACCCCGCTGCATGAAATCAATAACCGGCTGCATGCCGGGCTTGAACCCGGTGAAGCGCACACGCTCGGCGGATGGATGCTGACCCGGAAATACGATATTGTAACCGGGGGCAGTCTTCGTTCCCGCAATTACTTGTTTACCGTTAAGGAGATGGAACGCGGACAACTGAAGTGGATTGAAGCACGCCGATTGTCCCGCGAGGAACAGGACGCGATGAAACAGACTGGAATGAAACAAAGCGGGCCGGAAGGAACCGAACACTAGAATAGAGGCATCCACCGTGAAAAATAAAATCTGCCCCCGTGGCTTCGGGTGAAACCGGAAGCAGGGGGCTTTTCAGGTTCGACGCTACAGCGGTTTTATTTGTTGCCGTTTTGATCCTGCTCAAAGGCAGCAACGGAATCAGCATTCGGATATACGTAAGGAACCGAAGGCTGCGCGGTGGCGTTTATTTGCGCGGCATCAATTTTTAATACCTGCTGGCCGCCGACCGTCTCGACATTGATTTTTCCGGTCACCTTTACCCAGGTGTCCTTGTTGAACGAAACAGCATTCTGCGGGGACTTGACCAGAACGCCAAAAGGAAGAGCGTCGGCCGTGCAGCATAAAACGAGGAACCGTCCAACGGCAAATTCTCCGGCTGGCTGCTCGAGTGCAGTGTCTTTATACACAAAGCCGGTCAGTGAAATGGATTTGCCGATAAAATCCTCTTTATACAGTTCTATCGCTCCAATGGTTTCCGAATAGATATCCGGTGTCACGTTGATGATCGGCTTTGCATAAAGAAGAGTCGCAAGCCAGGCGAATTCTTCGTTATATTCATCGGGCGCCGTAAAGACCTTCGCAGGTCTGACCGCCTGATTTGAAGATCCAGCCCCGGCTCCGGACCCCGCCCCGGACCCCGCCTCTTGCGGCGCTTCTTCTGCCGCCGGCCTTAGTGCGGCTTTCTCTTTGCTGACATGCTCCTCCTGAAGCGGGGAGGTCAGCGAGAAGCCTTTGGTAGACGCAGCCGCGCTGCCAAGGGCACGGTTGGGCATCAAGGCGCCGAAAGCGACCGGCAGCAGGAACAACACATAAATGGTCATTCTTTTGAACAACGATTTGGGCACCTCATGGCTGCAGCCGCAGACCGGATCGTCATCCGGAGCAATGGCCCGGTAGGCCGTAAATACTGCCATAAGCCCGAGCAGAATCGGGCAGAGCAGCATCCATTTTTCCATCCGGGGGGCCAGATAGTAATGCAGAGCATTGGTTTTGACCAGGCTGCCGATATAGAGAGCTAAAGCGAACATAAGGGCCGCCTGCAATCCATAATGCAGCCTGGACGAAGGGGAAATGTTCATAACAAACCTCCTTCCGGCATAAATGAATTAAGAAATCAGGAACCGGTCCGTAAGCAGACAGCCGGCCAGCACCAGGGGAGGAACGATCAGCATCAGACCGATAACAAATTTGGTTTTAAAGGCGGACAGCAGCATCAGCATGTTCTTGAAATCCAGCATAGGTCCCAGCACCAGGAAGGACAGCAGGGCGCCATGTGAGAATGTATGCATAAAGGTAGAGGCTACAAAGGCATCCGAGGTGGAGCAAAGCGATAAGATAAAACCCAGGCCCATCATAAAGGCATAGGAAGCCGCAGGTCCGCTGCTGTAAGCGGCCAGTGCATCGCGGGAGACGAAGGTTTGCAGGGCGGCCGTGATCAGGCAGCCGATAATAAGGTATTTGCCCGCATCAAGAAAATCATCCGAAGCATGCTGGAACAAAGCGGCAATCCGGGTCTTGAGCGAGTGGCCGCCGCCGAACCATTTCACTTCGATATGTTCATGTCCGGAGCTGTCAGCAAGCGTGTGACGAAGCGGGTTTCTCCGCACTGTCAGGTACAGGATGAAGCCGGCCGCCGCCGAAACGAACAGGGCAATGCCAAGCCGGGCGTAGACCATTTCCGGATGCCCCTGAAATGCAAGGGCAGTTGCGCCAAATACGATCGGATTCACGATCGGCCCGGACAGCAGAAAGACGGTGGCCACATAAGCCGGCATGCCTTTTTGCACAAGCCTTCTTACAAGTGGAATCATACCGCATTCACAAACGGGGAACAGCGCCCCAAGCAGACAGGCCATAGCAATACCTGCTACGGGGTTTTTCGGCCATTTGCGTGCCAGGAAATCCTCAGGCATGATAAGATGAATCATAGAAGAAACGAGTGCTCCAAAAAGGATAAAGGGCACCGCTTCGAGAAATATACCGAGGAAATGATTTTTAAAAGTGGCCAAACCGGCGCTTCCAGCCAAGGCGCTCAATTTGGGCGCCATGACAACCAGGCAGGCCAAGAACAAAGAGAAAGGGAGGATCAGGGAAACCCGTTTCAAAACCGCAGCAGCATTCATTATTCACACTCCGATTACGCTTTTAGAAGTTCTTGTCCTCTATCTATTGTATTTGCGCATCAAGCCGAATATGACTTTCCATTCTAGCATTCTCTTTTTTGGACCAGCCGATTTTGCCTCTCGATTTGTTAGTCAGCGATTAACGAAACTTCACACAGGTTAAACATGAGTATCGACCATTCCGAACATAAGGCTCTCCAGTAATGTAGAAGAGGGTATCCTTGACAACCAAACAAACCGGCAAATTTGCGGTTTCCATCCATGGAAGAATTCCGAATGTATGAAGAAACTGGAGGAGGCAGACAGGATGAAAAAAGAAGTCGTAGCCATGCTGTTAGCCGGCGGACAGGGGAAACGCCTGAAGGGGCTGACTAAATCCCTCGCCAAGCCGGCTGTTTATTTTGGCGGCACATACCGGATCATAGATTTCCCGCTCAGCAACTGTACCCACTCAGGCATCGACACCGTTGGTGTTCTGACTCAATATGAGCCGCTTGTCCTGCACTCCTATATTGGGGTAGGCAGCGACTGGGACCTGGATCGAAGAGGCGGTGGTGTATACGTTTTGCCTCCACATGAAAGGGAGAACGGCAGCAGCTGGTATCAGGGAACGGCAGACGCCATTTATCGGAATATGAATTTTATCGAGCAGTTTGACCCTGAACATGTGCTTGTCCTGTCCGGCGACCATATCTATAAAATGGATTACAATGAAATGCTGCATTTTCACAAAGAGAAAGACTCGGACTGCACGATTTCCGTTATTGATGTAACCGTCCAGGAAGCGACGCGGTTTGGCATTTTGAATACGAACGATGATTTAAGCATCTATGAGTTTGAAGAGAAACCAAGTGCGCCCAAAAGCACGCTGGCGTCTATGGGCATCTATTTGTTCAAGTGGGAGGTGCTGAAGCGTTTCCTGATCGAAGACAAAAAGACGGAGACGTCCTCGTATGATTTCGGGAAGGACATTATTCCGCTCCTGCTGGCAAACAACAAGAAGCTGTACGCCTATCCGTTCAGCGGATATTGGAAGGACGTGGGTACGATCCAAAGCTTGTGGAGCGCCAACATGGATTTGCTGTGCGAGGAACCCGAGCTGAATCTGAATGATCCTTCCTGGCGTATTTACACAAAAAGTCCTAATCAGCCGGCGGAATTTATCGCTCCGGACGCCAAGCTCAGCAACTGCATGATCAATGAAGGCTGCGTTGTTCACGGCGAAGTCAACCATTCCATTTTATTTTTTGGCGTTGAAGTGGGGGAAGGCAGTGTGATCAAGGACTCCGTTATCCATCCGAAAGTGAAGATCGGGCGGGGCGTCCGAATCTATAGAGCGATTGTGAACGAAAGTATGGTCATCCCGGACGGAACCGTGATCGGCTCCGAGGATTCCGTCGACATTGTGCTTGTCCACGCCGATGACTTTATAGCCAGCCCGGAAAGCGAAAGGGAGGCGATGAAACGATGAAAGAATTGATAGGCGTCATTAATTTGGACGATGAACTGGACCAGTTGAATGAATTGACTTATTTCCGCTGCGGCGCCGCTGTTCCTTTCGCCGGACGTTACCGGCTGATCGATTTCGTGCTGTCCAACATGACCAATGCGGGGATCGTCGATATTGCTTTGTTTGTCCGCCGGAAATACCGCTCACTTATGGACCATTTAGGGGAGGGCAAGTCCTGGGACTTGGACCGTAATCACGGCGGATTGTTTATTCTGCCTCCGGACTGGAACGACCCGACGGATATTTCGCAGGGGGACCTGCAGCATGTTCACAATAATCTGGATTTCTTCTACCGCAGTTCGGGCAGTCATATGATTCATTCCGGAAGCCGGCATATCAGTAAAGTCAATCTGCGTGAGGTCTACAAGCAGCATATGGACAGCGGCGCGGACATTACTCTCATCTATAAGCCGGTTGCGGAGCTTCGTCCCGAGCATGAAGCCTGCCTGCGGATGGATGTGGATGAGCAGGGCCGGGTGACGGATATCCATAAAGAGCTGGATCATCCGAATCTGTACATGGAAATGTTTATCATGGACAAATATAAATATTTAGAGCTGGTCAAGGACTGCATCGCACACGGTAAGAACCATTTCTTCCAGGACGCCATTCAGGAGAACCGGGACCGTTTGAAGATCGGCGCCTACAAGTATAACGGCTATCATGCTGTCATTAACTCGGTCGAAAGCTACTTCGCCAACAGCATGGAGCTGCTGTGCAGAGAGAACTACGAAGACCTGTTCCGGGAAAATCCGATCCGTACCAAAATCAAATACGAGGTTCCGGCCAAATATCTGGAGAACGCGGACGTTAAAAATTCGCTGGTAGCCAACGGCTGCACCATAGCAGGCCAGGTAGAGAATAGCATCCTCTTCCGCGGTGTTCAGGTTGGCAAGGGAGCCCGCATTTCAAACTCCATTCTGATGCAAAAATGCGTCATTGAAGAGAACGCAGTAATCGAGAACGTGATCATGGATAAAGATGTCCGCTTGTCCGGCGGCGTAACGCTGGTGGGCGATTCCAGGAAACCGTTTGTTATTGCGAAGAGCAGCCAAATCTAAAGGACGCGCGCTAGTCAGGAGGAAATTATTTTGTTCAAAGACAAGGAAACGTTTAAACATGCGTTTACTAAGCAGTTGGTCGACAAGCTCGGAGTCACGCTGGAAGAAGCAACGGAGTCTGATGTCTACAAAATCCTCAGCGGCATGATCCGTGAACAGATCGGCCGAGACTGGGCCGAGACCAACACCACCTACAAGGAGCAAAAGGAGAAGCAGGTTTACTATTTCTCCATGGAATTCCTGATCGGCAGACTGCTTGGAAACAACCTGCTGAATCTTGGCGTTCTAAACCTGGTGAAGGAAGGTCTGGCGGAGCTGGGGTACCCTTTTGAAGAAGTGGAAGAGCAGGAAAGCGACGCGGGACTCGGGAACGGCGGGCTCGGCCGGCTGGCCGCCTGCTTCCTCGACTCGCTGGCTTCTCTGCAATATGCCGGGCATGGCACGGGCATCCGGTATAAATACGGCTTGTTTGAACAGAAGATTCTGGACGGCAACCAGGTGGAGCTGCCCGACTATTGGCTGCAGAAAGGCAATGAATGGGAGGTCCGCCGGCCGGATAAGCAGGTGGAGGTGCGTTTCTGGGGGAATGTCGTAACCCGGGAGGTGCAGGGACGCCTTATCTTCGAGACGGTTCAATATGAAGCGGTGCGGGCGGTCCCTTACGATGTGCCGATTATTGGCTTCGGGCACTCTCCTATTAATACGCTCAGGCTTTGGAGCGCGGAATCGATGATGGACCCGTTCCGCCAGCCTTACGGGCAGGAAGGCAGTTATTATCGTTATCTGGATTACAGCCGCTCCGTGGAATCCATCTCCGAGTTCCTGTATCCGGACGATTCGCATTATGAAGGCAAGCTTCTGCGCCTAAAACAGCAGTATTTCTTATGCTCCGCCGGGGTACAGAGTGTGCTTCGCACGTTTGGGAAGCTGAATCTGCCGCTGACGGAGCTTCCGAAGAAGGTAGCCATCCAAATCAACGATACCCACCCGACCCTGGTCATTCCGGAACTGATGCGGCTCTTGATTGACGATAACGGGTTTGGCTGGGATGAAGCTTGGGACATTACAAACCAGGTGGTAGGCTACACCAACCATACGATTTTAAGCGAAGCGCTGGAGAAATGGCCGCAGCAGATGGTCAAGGAGCTGCTTCCGCGCATCTATATGATTATTGAGGAAATCGACCGCCGTTTCCGGATCCAGTTGAGCGAACGTTATCCCGATCAGCCCGAGCGGGTATCCCGGATGGCGGTTGCGGAAAATAATCAGATCCGGATGGCTCATCTCGCCATTCACGGCGGGCACTCGATCAATGGTGTAGC
Source organism: Paenibacillus physcomitrellae (assembly GCF_002240225.1). Lineage (NCBI taxonomy): Bacteria > Bacillati > Bacillota > Bacilli > Caryophanales > Paenibacillaceae > Paenibacillus > Paenibacillus physcomitrellae. The sequence goes on from NZ_CP022584.1 coordinate 283,333, forward strand.
TGCGCTGCACACGGAGATTTTGAAGAAACGCGAGATGAAGGATTTCTATGAACTGTATCCGGAACGTTTTAATAACAAAACCAACGGGATTACGCATCGGCGCTGGCTGCTGTACGCGAACCCTGGCTTGGCGGCGCTGGTGAATGATTGTATTGGCACAAGGTGGATCAAACATCCGCAGGAGCTGAACAGTCTCATTAAATGCTGCGAGGACAGCAGGTTTCAGGACGAAGTCGCCAAAGTGAAAAGCCGGAATAAAGAGAGGCTCGCTCAGTACATTCTGGATAAGCAGGGAATTGTAGTCAATCCGGATTCCTTGTTTGATATTCAGGTCAAACGGCTTCATGCATACAAACGCCAGCTGCTGAACGTATTCCATATCCTCCATTTATACAATCAGCTTAAGGAAAATCCCCAGATGGACATTGTGCCGCGCACCTTCGTCTTCGGGGCCAAAGCCGCGCCAAGCTATTATCTGGCCAAACGGATCATTAAGCTGATCAACACAGTTGCTGCCCGTATCAACGGGGATAAGGCGGTTAACGAGGTGCTGAAGGTGATTTTCTTGGAAAATTACTCTGTCTCTCTCGCCGAAAAGATCATCCCGGCCGCCGATGTCAGCGAACAAATTTCAACGGCCAGCAAAGAGGCCTCTGGTACCGGCAACATGAAATTTATGATGAACGGAGCATTGACGGTCGGCACCATGGACGGGGCCAACGTGGAAATGCATGAAATGCTTGGCGGCGACAATATGTTTATCTTTGGCCTGAACGCCGAACAGGTGCAGAATTTCTATCAGTGCGGGGGTTACTCGGCCTGGGATATGTACAACAGCGATTCACGGATTCATGAGGTCATGGACCAATTGATTACGCCGGGACTGATTTGCTCCCAAGCCAACGAATTCCAGGATATTTATCAGTCGATTCTGGATCATAATGATGAATATTTTGTGCTGAAGGATTTCTCTGGTTATGTTGAAGCCCACTTAAAGGTCGATCTGGCTTACCGCAACAAACCTGACTGGCAGAAGAAAGCCATACTGAACATCGCCCACTCCGGTAAATTCTCCAGTGACTGCACGATCCGCGAGTATGCATCCGAAATCTGGAGACTTAACCCGGTGCGGCGGAATGGTAAATAACGGAGCAGGCCGATCCAGCAGTTCCTAACAAGTTCCGCTTATAAGCCTGAAAAAGAAAGGCGCCTTAAGGGTCAGTACCTGACTTTAAGGCGCCGCTTTCAGGTTGTGGCTGCAAAAAAGATTGACGCTGAGAATGATTATCAATAAAATGAAAGCTATATGGTTTAAATAGCTTGTCATACTTACATAGATTGACAGCAAGGAAGATAGGAGCAGATGGATGATGGAAGCAACCTCATCAAGTACGGCGGCGCCTGAAGGCACCCCGCAGGAACATAAACCGAAAGGCCGTCCGCTTGCGGCGGTTACCATTCTAATCGGTGGAGCGGGGCTGCTTGTGCTGGCACTGCTGGTCTCGATTTCGGTTGGCTCGATTTCCATTCCGCTAGGGACCGTCTGGCAGGCATTGTTTCACTTTAACCCGGATGTGACGGATCATCAGGTCATCCGGGAAGTCAGGCTGCCAAGGGCGCTGGCCGGCGTTCTGGTCGGAGCGGGGTTGTCTGTTTCTGGCGCGGTCATGCAGGGGATGACCCGCAACCCGATTGCCGATCCGGGTTTGCTGGGATTAAATGCAGGGGCGGGGTTTGTGCTCGCGGCTATGTTTGCCTTCTTCCCCAATATGTCCTATATGACTTTGATTTTATATTCCTTCGTTGGCGCGGGGATCGGGGCAGGTCTTGTGTTCGGAATCGGTTCCTTGTCCAAATCAGGGCTGACGCCGATGAGACTCGCCCTTTCGGGCGCTGCCGTCAGTGCGCTGCTGTCGGCTTTGGCTGAAGGGATTGCCGTGTATTTCAAAATCGGACAGGATCTTGCCTTCTGGTATGCCGGCGGGTTGGCGGGCATTCATTGGACCCAGGTCAAAATTATGTTCCCTTGGGTCGCTGCCGCTTTGATTGGAGCGATGTGCCTATCCCGTTCCATTACGGTATTGAGCTTGGGGGATGAAGTTTCTTCGGGTCTCGGGCAGCGGAACGGGCTGATCCGCCTGGGCGGCACGCTGGTTGTGCTGGTGCTCGCCGGTGCGGCCGTTTCCGCGGTTGGAGCAATCGGTTTTCTTGGCCTGCTGATTCCGCATATCGTACGTTATTTGGTTGGTGTCGATTACCGCTGGGTGATTCCATGCTCAGGCCTGTTCGGCGCTTTGCTGATTGTAGTAGCGGATATAGGCGCGCGGGTCATCAACCCGCTGCAGGAAGTGCCGGTCGGCGGGTTGATCGCCTTAATCGGCGTGCCGTATTTCCTGTACCTCGTCCGGAAAGGAGGGCGGGGAATCCGATGAAAATGTCTCCTTACGGTCATTTAGCCCAAAGATCAAGAAAGACGATCTGGACCGCGCTGATTCTGGTTATCCTGATCCTTGCGGTGTTTCTGCTGAGTATGAACCTGGGCGCGGTTCGGATGACGCCGCAGGATGTCGTCAAGACATTATTTGGAGGCGGTGACGCCCGGCAGCACCTTGTCTTATTTACGCTTCGACTGCCCCGAATTGTTATCGCGCTGCTGATCGGGGCGGGACTTGCAGTATCAGGTGCCGTGATGCAGGGCTTAACCCGTAATCCGCTGGCTGAACCTGGTATTCTCGGGATTAATGCCGGTTCGGGTCTGGCGATTATGCTGTACGCTTCCTATTTCCCGGTGGTCACTCTGGGCACCGCCTTTATGATGCCGCTGTGTGCGCTGGTCGGAGCCGGGCTTACCGCTGTGCTGATCTACGGTTTGGCCTTTAAAAAGTCCGAAGGGCTCTCTCCGTCAAGCTTGGTGCTGAACGGTATCGGGATTGCCGCGGGCATCAGCGCGGCGATGATTGTTCTGGCCGTCCGGCTCACGCCGGAGAAATACCAATCGGTATACATCTGGCTGGCCGGCAGCATCAGTGGAACTACATGGAACTACGTGTTAGCGCTGCTGCCGTGGATTCTCATTCTCGTCCCTTTTGTGATCTACAAAGCCCGCGTGCTGAATGTGCTTGTGCTGGGGGACAAGACGGCGCTTGGTCTGGGCGCGAATCTGGACAGGGATCGATTAGGCCTGCTTGCCGCGGCCGTTGGACTGGCTGCGGCGAGCGTTGCGTCGGGCGGTGCCATCAGCTTTGTGGGATTGATCGGTCCTCATTTGGCCAGAAGGCTTGTGGGCCCGAACCATAAATATCTGCTGCCGGTGTCGGCGCTGCTAGGTGCTCTGCTGGTGCTGACTGGCGATACGATTGGCCGCTCGGTGATGCATACCGGCGAGGTGCCGACCGGCATCGTGGTTGCTGTCATCGGTGCCCCTTATTTTCTTTATTTGCTGGCCAAAGCCAAAGCATAGGGAAGTTGAGTTTTCGATAACCAAGCCGCCCGTTCCGCCAAGGGACCGGACGGCTTGGCTTTCTTTTTTTGAAATTTTTCCGAAATAAAGGAGATAGACATGCAATTATTGCGGCGATTTTTTTCTTATTACAAACCTTACAAGAAGCTGTTTCTGCTCGATTTCGGCTGTGCCGTCATTGCCGGTCTGCTGGAGCTCGGATTCCCGGTTGCTGTTAACAAGGTGGTCGACAAGCTGCTGCCAAGCGGCGACTGGAGTCTAATCTTCTGGGCCTGTCTGGGCCTGCTCGCCATTTACGTGCTGAACGCCTTTATGCAGTACATCGTTACGTATTGGGGCCATATGCTTGGCATCAACATTGAAACGGATATGCGGCGGAACCTGTTCGGGCACCTGCAGAAGCTGTCCTTTCGGTTCTTCGATAACAATAAAACCGGTCATCTGCTGACCCGTTTTACCAGCGACCTGATGGAGATCGGCGAGGTGGCTCACCATGGCCCCGAAGATATGTTCATCGCGCTTATGACGCTGATCGGCGCATTCCTGCTGATGGTGTCGATCAACTGGAAGCTGGCCGTGCTGACCTTCATCATCGTGCCGTTTATCATCGTGCTGGCGCTGTATTTCAACAAAAAGATGACTGGAGCCTTCCGGCGCATGTACTCGGATATTGCCAATTTCAACTCGCGCCTTGAAGATAATGTGGGCGGGATTCGCGTTGTGCAGGCCTTCGCCAATGAGCAGCATGAAATGAAGCTGTTCGCCGAGAACAACCGCCAGTTCCGGTTAACCAAGCTGATTTCGTACAAAATTATGGCTTTCAATACGTCGATCAGTTATATGCTGATGCGCCTAGTCTCGCTGTTTGTCCTGATCTGCGGTGCCTGGTTCGTGATCCGCAAGGAGCTGACTTACGGGGAATTTATCGGCTTCCTGCTCCTGTCGAACATTTTCTTCCGGCCGATCGAGAAGATTAATGCCGTTGTCGAAACGTACCCGAAAGGGATCGCCGGGTTTAAACGTTACGTAGAAATCATGGACACCGAGCCGGATATTGCTGACGCTCCTGACGCCGTGGAAGCCGGGAAGCTGAGCGGGGACATCCGGTATGAGAATGTATCCTTCGGTTATGAAGGCAAAGAAGCGGTGATTAGCAATATTACGCTCGCCATCCGTCCCGGCGAAACTGTTGCTTTTGTCGGCCCGTCAGGCTCCGGTAAAACGACGCTGTGCAGCCTGCTCCCGCGTTTCTATGAAGCGGACAGCGGAAGAATCACTATCGATGGCAAGGATATTCGTCAGATGAAGCTGAATTCGCTGCGCGAGCAGATCGGGATCGTTCAGCAGGATGTGTTCCTGTTCTCCGGGACGATCCGGGAAAATATCGCTTACGGCCGGCTTGGAGCCTCCGAAGAGGATATTTGGGCAGCGGCGCGTCATGCCCGCCTGGAAGACATGCTGCGCGATCTGCCGGAGGGGCTGGATACCGTGATCGGTGAACGCGGCGTGAAGCTGTCCGGCGGACAGAAGCAGCGCTTGTCCATCGCCCGTATGTTCCTCAAGAATCCGCCGATTCTAATTCTGGATGAGGCGACCTCGGCGCTCGATACGGAGACGGAAGCCGCCATTCAGCAGTCGCTGATGGAGCTTTCGGAAGGCCGGACAACGCTTGTGATCGCTCACCGGCTGGCGACGATCAAACATGCCGACCGCATCGTTGTGGTGACGCCGGACGGCATATCAGAGCAGGGGACCCATGAAGAGCTGCTGCAGGCGGGAGGTTTGTACAGCCGTCTGCATGCTGCCCAGTTTGGGCATCTAGCAGAAGAGGTTAACCCGGCTTTGTTGGCGGGTTCCACGAAGGAGTAAATTTAGCAGTCATTCCTATTCATTTTGCATGAAGTGGATATAATGGAAGGAGAAATCTTTCCAAATGAGAACAAGGAGGAGCCAATCCGTCCCATGGAAATATTTTTTAGCGTCCTGATTTTATTGGGGCTGATCGGCTTGTCGAATCTGTTAAACCGGTTTGCGCCATTTGTGCCGGTGCCTTTGTTTCAGATTGCGTTAGGCGCTGTGATCAGCATTATTCCGCCCCATATTCATCTTCCGCTGAATCCGGAACTGTTTTTTGTCCTGTTTATCGCACCGCTGCTTTATAACGATGGGAAAAAAACGCCGCGCGACGAGCTGTGGAGCCTGCGCGCCCCGATTCTGCTCATGGCTTTGGGCCTCGTCTTCGCAACGGTGGTGGTAGCCGGATATTTTATCCATTTCCGCATTCCGTCCATTCCGCTTGCAGCGGCGTTTGCGCTGGCCGCAATCCTGTCGCCGACCGATGCGGTGGCAGTCAGCTCGATCGCCAGCAGAATCAAGCTGCCTAGAAGAATCCTGCGTCTACTGGAGGGCGAGTCGCTGATGAATGATGCCTCAGGCCTTGTCGCTTTCAAATTCGCGGTAGCGGCGGCTGTAACCGGCGTATTTTCGCTCGTCGATGCGACGCTCAGCTTTTTCCTGATTGCGATCGGCGGTTTGCTTATCGGTGCAGTTTTGGCGCTGCTGATCTACCGCCTGCAGGGCTGGATCCGCAGCTTGGGTATGGAAGATGTGACCTTGCTGATGCTGGTGCAGATTCTGACCCCGTTTCTAATTTACCTGATCGCCGAAGAGATTGGGGTTTCCGGTATTCTTGCTGTCGTGGCGGCTGGCCTTGTTCATTCGATTGACACGGACCGGATCAGCTCGCCCCATTACCGGCTTCGGATTACCTCGGACAGCACCTGGTCGGTCATTTTATTTCTGCTGAACGGGCTTGTTTTTGTCATTCTTGGTTTGCAGCTGCCCGATGTGGGCCGGGTCATATTTAATGATCCTAACTTCAGCAACGGCCGGGTGCTGGGTTATATTGTCCAGATTTCCTTGCTTCTCCTTGCTCTGCGCTTTGTGTGGGTATATCTGTTCTGGCGCGTGGGGAACGGGGATCAGCAGGAACAGAGCGAACTGGACAGTCACCGCTTCAAAACGTCGCTGCTAATCTCACTGTCTGGTGTGAGGGGAACGGTTACGCTGGCCGGTGCATTTTCTATTCCTTTTATGCTTGGAAACGGTGCTTCATTTCCAGAACGGAACCTGATCATCTTTATCGCTGCCGGAGTTATTTTGTTCTCCCTGCTGACAGCCAGCATTGTGCTGCCGCTCTTGTCCCGAGACCCAAATGCGGAGGACGAACAGGCAGAGAAACAGCAGGAGCTTACGGCCCGGGTGGCTCTGCTGCAGAAAGCCATCTCGGTGACGAAAGAAGAGATGACTCCCAGCAACCAAAGGGCGGCTATGGAGCTTATCTCCTATTACAATCAGGAAATCCGTGAGATGCAGTCGCTTGTCGCCAGTGATATTGATCTATACCAGGAAACGGAATGCGAGATTCGGCTGCTTGGGATCAAAGCGGAAAGAGCTGAGATTGAATTGCTCCTTTCACGGGGAGAAATTGCCGAGCAGGTCGCTTCCAAATTTTTTGATATGATCGATGAAATGGAATACATGCTGACTACCCGCAGGAAGTTCAGCATGAGGTTTTCCTTCTTGCGGCTCATCTTCCGCCGGCTGTTCAACAAGCTGTTCCGGCCTTCCGCGGTCACGCGGGAGAAAGACAAGCTGGAGGAATACAAAGAGGCCAAGCTCAAAACCTGCCAGGCGGCCATCCAGGCGATCTCCAATAATCTGTGCGCGGAGAACCGGATGATCTCCACGGGAGTCATCACGCGCTATAAGGAAATGATCTACCGCCTCAGTTCTTCCAGGGAGGCGGCTGAATCGCCGCAAGTCAAGGCCTATAAGAAAGAGCTGAGAATGAAAGCGGTGCAGGCGGAGCGGGATGAGGTACAGACCATGTATGAGAAAGGCAGTATATCCCGCTCCGTAGCCAACAAACTCCGCCAGTTCGTCAATATGGTGGAAGCTTCCCTGCTGGATGAGGAGCCCGAGCACGGCTGACCGGGTGAATTACGGTCGTGTGAATAACAGCGAATGAATGCCTTGGTATGAATGCCAGTGGATGAATAACCGTTGGGCAAATACATCGTTTGAAGAACATCGAATGAATGCATCAGACGCATAACATCAGATTAATCACAAACGAAGAACCGCAGGGTCCTGGGCCCTGCGGTTTTTTGGCTTCTATATTTATTGCCAGACTCTCTATTGCCTGACCTGCCGCTGCTGCTCCAGAACTTTCTTATGCGAAGGCAGGAACAACGATGATACGACAACCGCAAGACCGATGAAGAAGATCAGGATAAAAACAAGATGCATCCCATGAGCAAGCGCCGTATGGCTGACAGTGTCATTCACGTTGGAAGCACTATCCGCTGAGGCTTGTCCATCCCGAAGGACGGCGCTGTTAAAAATCGTACCAAACACGGCGATGCCGACCGTTTGGCCAATCGAACGCATCAGCGTGTTGGAAGCGGTAGCCGCCCCGCGCATCTGCCAGCCGACCGCCGATTGGATCAGCACGGTTGTTGGCGTGGTGGCGTAGCCCATGCCAAAACCAATGACAATCATGATGCCGACAAAATACCAATACGGGGAGCCGAGTTCCAAGGCTAGCAGCCAGGTTCCTCCAAGGGCAATCAGTATGGAGCCGGCAACGGCGGTGAGCTTCGATCCGATCTTGTACATATAACGGCCGGCAAACGTAGCTGCAAGCGGCCAGGCGATCGACATCGGCATCAAGGTCAGGCCGGAGTTGGTCGCGCTGTGCCCTAGGATGGATTGGATCCACATGGGCAGGTATACGTTCACCCCGATAATAACTGCGCTTGAAAGGAAGCTTACAAGGTTAGAGATCGAAATCACCGGAATCCGGAACAGGGAAGGCGGGAGCATCGGTTCTTTCACCTTGGATTCGATATATCCGAACAGAACCATGAAGATGACCGCGACTGCAAACAGCCCATAAATCGGGGCCGAGTTCCAGGCGTATTTTTGCCCCTCTCCCGCATTCAGCAGCGCATACAATAGGGAAGAAATACCGATGGTAAACGTTAAAGCTCCCCAGTAGTCGATATTGTGGGCTTCTTTCTTCTCCAGCGATTCGTGGAAATAGACCACAATTAGGATAAGCGAAATTAAACCGATAGGCAGGTTGATATAGAAGATCCAGCGCCAGCTGACCTGATCGACGAAGAAACCGCCGACCAGCGGGCCGAGCAAACCGGCGATTCCCCAGACCGAGCTGAATACTCCCTGCATCTTGGCGCGCTGCTCGCCGGGGAAGAGGTCTCCAATGATCGTAAAAGTTAACGGCATGACCGCCCCGGCTCCAACGCCCTGCAGGGCACGGAACCAGATCAATTGACTCATCGTCTGCGCAGCGCCGGATAACATTGAACCGGCCACGAATAGTACAACGCCGATGATAAAGATGTTTTTTCGGCCAAATAAATCGGCCAGCTTGCCGTAAATCGGAGTGGTGACTGAAGTCGTTAACGTATAGATGGCAAATACCCAGCTGATCAAGGATAATCCGCTAAGCTCGCTTACGATTTCAGGTGTGGCCGTACTGACGACCGTGACGTCGATAGCAACCAGCAGGATGGCAACAAGCATAGCGAGGGTTACCATTTTTCGATTGGTCGTTTTCTTGGACATATTTCTGCTCTCCTTAAAGGCGTGTGTGAGAAGGGGGGGCGCCGTTCTCAAACCGCGGGTTTCTGCTTCTTGTTTACCCCTGATATGTACGAGAATACTGACCGGGGAATCGTCCCACTTATGATAGGCGTGGAATTCTCCGTTTGTCAATGTCATCCATTTATCTTAAATGCAGCAGCAAAAGAGAGCTCTGCCCCCGATTTCATTCAGGATCACTGGATGATTTGAGTAAAGCAGAACTTTGCTGTCATGAAGGTCAAGCGGGGTCCGTTAATCTTGCTTGGCCTTCTTGTTGTAATGGGGAGGGAGTTTCATTTCAAGAGATCCCTGTTTAAAAAGGCTTGACTTCTTAATTTCTCGATAGGTTCCTTTGTTTTTCGTTTTCACAGTGGATTATAATGAACATATTGTGAACAAGAAGGTTTGCTGAGCAGCTTGAGCATTTGTCACTCGGGCGGAAGCTATCAGCGGCCCATCAAATCAATCAGCGGGTTAAGCGATGGCTGCCTGGCGCGGCAAGCTGCATCCGATGAAGAGGAGGAAACTCAACATTGTCCGTACAGAAGGAAAGGCAAATGACCAGCAACTACGGTGATCCTGTCATTACCGGGGGCTTAAGTGTGTTTGACTCCGCATTTGATGAAGCTTACTTTTATGAAGGAAATGATCTGGGCGCTGTTTACTCGGCGGAACAAACCCGTTTCCTTTTATGGGCTCCGACGGCTGGCGAGGCCTGGGTATATTTATATGACAGCTGGGATTCGGAGACTCCGGATAAGAGGCGGATGCGCAGGGATGCCAAAGGAACCTGGGTGCTTGAAGCCGAAGGTGACCTGGCAGGCGTTTATTATACTTACACTGTAAAAATAGGCGATGAGCTGCATGAGGCCGTTGATCCATACGCCAAGGCGGTCGGTGTCAACGGAGACCGCGGCTGTATTCTTGCGCCGGAAAGCACAAATCCCGAGCGGTGGACGGAAGACAAACCGCCTCTTGATTCGCATCTGGATGCGGTTATTTACGAAATCCATGTCCGGGATGCCACCATTCATCCGGCAAGCGGCGTCCAGCATAAAGGGGAATACCTGGGCTTGTGCGAAAGAGGGACCAAAGGGCCGGGGGACATACCGACGGGACTTGATCACATCGTAAATTTGGGCGTGACCCATGTCCAACTGCTGCCGGTCTACGATTACGCAACGGAAAGCGTTGATGAGACCCGTCTGGACGATCCTCAGTACAACTGGGGGTACGATCCTAAAAATTATAACGTCCCTGAAGGTTCCTATTCGACAGATCCCTACGATCCGGCAGTCCGGATTCGTGAACTGAAACAGCTTGTTCAGACGTTCCATGACCGGGGCCTCCGGGTTGTGATGGATGTCGTCTATAATCATGTGTACGATGGCCATTTGATTCATTTCAACCGGCTGGTGCCCGGCTATTATCTGCGGTACACGGCTGATCGCCAGTTCTCCAACGGTTCGGGCTGCGGCAATGATATAGCTTCGGAACGGCCGATGGTATCCAAGTTTATTATCGATTCCGTACTCTTCTGGGCCAAAGAATATCACATAGACGGTTTCCGATTCGATTTGATGGGACTGCTCGACATCGATACGATGAATGAACTCCGCAGACGGCTTGATGAGCTCGACCCGTCGATCCTGCTTTACGGGGAAGGCTGGAATATCCCGACGGAGCTACAGCCCAAGCGGCAGGCTTCCATGGCCAATGCCGGCCGGTTACCGGGGATCGGTCATTTCAGTGACCTGATCCGTAACGCGGTGAAAGGAAACGTGTTTGATCCCCATGACGGAGGGTTCATTACAGGGGCCGGGGGACTTGAGAATCAAATCCGCAAAGCTGTGGTCGGAAGTATCCCTTACAATGAGGAGCTTCAAGGCTTTGCCCTCGAGCCCGTTCAATCCGTGAACTATGCGGAATGCCATGACAACTACACGATGTGGGATAAAATTGTGCTGGCGACGGGCAGCGATTCTGCCTTGCTTCGGGCCGCGATGCACCGTCTGGGCACCGCGATCGTGTTAACCAGCCAGGGGCTTCCGTTTGTTCATGCGGGCCAAGAGTTCCTTCGTACGAAAGACGGCGTGGAGAACAGCTATAACGCCGGTGACTTGGTCAACCGGCTGGACTGGGATCGCTGCAATGTGCACCAGGAGGATGTCGCTTATGTGCGGGAGCTGATTGCTTTGCGCCAACAACATCCGGCTTTCCGGCTTCACACCGCCGATTTGATCCGCCGGCATCTGCATTTTGAGCTGGCGCCTTACCATTCTGTCGCCTATACTTTGAGGGAATATGCGGGTGGCGATCCCGACCGGCATTTATTTGTCATATATAACGCAAACAAAGAGCGAATTACTGTAGAACTGCCTGCATTGGGCCATTGGGAAGCCCGTTTTGGCGAATCGCTGATCTCCTTCCTTTCGGGCGAGAGGCTGGAAATAGAGGGCATCGGCATGGTCGTCCTGGGGATTCGGTAAAGATACCCTGGAAGGGTAGAGCTGCCTGACGGGTTGCCATGCAGGATCAAGTAGGACCGTGCAGGAACAGGGGAAGGAATAGATAGAAGAATGCAAATGACAAGCAATCAAACCGGCAGCGGCCGGCTGCCGCTGCGTTTAGGTGTATTGGATCTGGTGCCGCAAGCTGAAGGAGCGACGGCAGAGCAAGCCGTTTCAGAAGCCGTATTATTAGCTCGATTGGCAGAGCGGTCCGGCTATGAGCGGTATTGGGCGGCGGAGCATCATGATCTTCCGGGTCTGGCCTGCGCCGCCCCGGAAGTGCTGCTGGCCCATATTGGGGCGGTTACCCGCCATATCAGGCTCGGGACCGGTGCGCTGCTGCTGCCGCATTACAGCCCTTTGAAGGTTGCGGAGACCTTTCGGCTGCTGGCGGCGCTTAATCCCGGACGTATGGATCTGGGGATCGGCCGCGCTCCGGGCGGACCGGCCCATGCCTCGATGGCGCTGAGCGGGAATTTCCTGCAGCGCGTTTATGGCATGGAGCAGTCGGTTCAGGCCTTGATCGAACTGCTTGATGGAACCTATGCTTACGAAGGTCAGCCCGTTCAGGCGAAGCCGGTTCCAGCCGTGGAACCGGAGCTGTGGATGCTTGGAACAGCCAGCAAAAGCGCAGTATATGCCGCACAGAACGGATGCGGATTTGTATTTGGCGCTTTTATGAGCGATGAAGATCCGGCTAAGGTCCTGGCTTCATACCGTGAGGCATTTGTTCCTTCCAAGAGGCTGGCTGAACCCAAAACGATGATGGCAGTCGGTATTTTTTGCGCGGACACTTCGGCAGAAGCGGCGAAGCTTGCCAGGGACAGCAGCAGAGACAACGCGCGCCCGGAGACGCCGGTTCAGGCGCCTCGGAAGCATCAGGTTCAGGGAACGGCCGAAGAAGCGGTCGCGATGCTAAAGCAATGGCAGCGCGCCTATAACAATGAAGAATTCCTGGTCATGACCCCTTCCTGGAATTATGAAGCCAGAAGGCGCTCTTTCGAGCTGCTGGGCAAATGCCTGCAGAATATGGAGCAGGGGCTCTTATAGAGAAGCGAAGAACATAAGACGGCACAATAAATAAGCATGGAGAACGGTCTCCATGCTTTCTTAGCATAAATCCATCATTAGCACATTCCATCTCAATGCTGTTGGCAGTGCTTCAAACTCTCTAATGCGGTTTCCAAGCTAAAGTTTGTGAGCTTTAAGCACCCGGATTCGGGTTTGCTGTTTGGCGGTCAACGGTTTGAGGTAGTGGGGTTTCAGGCTGCAGCGTTTGCGTCTGCCGGGACACTTACGGCCTGGGCGTGCCACCTGCACGCCGAATTTTCGCAGCGCCCGGTCTACGGGGAAGGAGATCGACAGCAGGCCGTCTTCGGCACCGGCGAAATTAACCGCAGCGGCATAGTTGTTTTTTCTAGTCAGCCAGACCGAACCGGAATCACCGGCCAGAGATACCGGTTTGGAACCGCGAATAATGCTTTGGTTCTTAAACGGAACCACATCGAGTCCTCCGAAGCCATCATAGGATACATTAACATCGGTGTTGATGGATTCAACGGTCCCGTAGACAAGGCCGGTTGTTCGGCCGATTTTCTTGAACCGGTCCCCTACTTTGTAGGACGTGACACTGCCCGGCAGCACGCCGAATTTGGCGTAGCGGGGAGACAGCAGGGAACGGCGAATCGGAACCGATAAGGCGGCATCCAGGTAATTGGGGCGTTTGCTGCTCAGCTTGACAAAGCGGTAGAGGCGGCCGATTTTGTCCCTCTTGATCGTCCCTCCATCGGCTCCCCCGGGTTGAAGCGTCTCGGAGAAACCGGCCGTATTGTCCCGGTTCAGCACATGATTATTGCTGAGAATATAGAGGCTGCCTTTCTTGTCGGTTACGATGAGTCCGGCAGTCCCGGAATCCAGTTCCGTGCCAACACTGAATCCGGCGATTACCGGCCGAATACGCCGCTGAAAAGGTGCCCCGGAGCTGTGCATCCGGAAGCGTTTGGCATGGACGTAACGAATAGGGACGGTTACTTTTTTACCGTTGTAGCGGATTGTGTGACTTGGCTTGCGGGACTTTCGGTTCTGTTTGTTCTTTGAAGTATTGGAGAAAGCTCCCGTATAAACAATAACAGCGGCGCCGCGGCCCGGTTTGCCCGGATGACGGTAACCTACCCCGACGCCATGGATGCCCGGCTGCTTCAAAAGCTGTTTGGATAAACGTTCCTTCAGGCGGTTTGCTGCCCTGAAATCTGCCAAATTCTATCACCTTCTTTATGAATGTAGTACAGTTTATGAAGGGGCGGTGGAATGGTGAGACGAATGTGGTAACATTCTGCATAGTCCGCAGGCTGAAGGAAGAGCCTGAAAGTAGGGTAAATAAAAATTAAAGATGCAAAATTTAAGATTAGAAATTGAGATTGTTGAAACCTTATACCGTGCTGATGCGTATTAACTTGTATTTTTAAATTTTAAGGAGATGTTGTTGTTCATGGATAGTGACAGGCTTGGGTTAAAATTGGTCATGGTTGTTCTGCTGATCGGGCTGTCGGCGTTTTTTGTGGCTGTGGAATTTGCTGCGGTTCGGATGCGTCAAAGCCGGGTGGACCAGTTAATAGCGGAAGGTAAAAGAAATGCTTTAGCGGTTAAGAAAGTATTAAATCATCTGGACGGCTATTTATCGGCCTGCCAGCTTGGCATCACCATTACCTCTCTCGGACTTGGTTTTCTTGGTGAGTCTACAGTAGAGAAGCTGCTGCATCCGGTGTTTCATGCGCTGCACCTGCCGGAATCGGTAAACGGAGTTATTTCGCTGATTTTGGCTTTTGCCATTATTACTTATTTCCATGTCGTTGTCGGCGAGCTTGCCCCAAAGACGGTGGCTATTCGAAAGACCGAAATGATTATGCTGCTTACGGCGGGGACGATTATCTGGTTTAACCGTATAATGTTCCCGTTTATCTGGCTGCTGAACGGATCAGCCAACCTGCTGGTCAAGCTGTTTGGCATCAAACCGGCTTCCGAGCATGAAGAAGCTCATTCGGAAGAAGAGCTGCAAATTATTTTGAGTGAAAGCTTTGAAAGCGGAAAAATCAATCAAGCCGAATACGGGTACGTGAGCCGGATCTTTGCTTTTGACAATATGCTGGCTAAAGAAATCATGGTGCCCCGTACCGATATGATTTGTTTATATACGAATTTAAGCCGTGAAGAGAATTTAACGATCATTAAGGAACAGCAGTATACCCGTTTCCCGGTCGTTAAGAATAATAAGGACCATGTGATCGGGATCATCAACACCAAGCAGTTTTTCCTCGAATATGACGATGAACCGGATTTGGATCTTTCGACCCTGCTCCAGCCTGTATTGTCTGTAGCTGAAACAATGCCGGTGAATGACCTGCTGAAGAAGATGCAGAAAGAGCGGACCCATATTGCGATTCTGATCGACGAATATGGCGGCACCTCGGGGATGGTCACGATCGAGGATATTCTGGAGGAAATTGTTGGTGAAATCCGCGACGAATTTGACGCTGAGGAAGAAGAGAGCGTCCGGATTCTGGACGAAGACCATATCATCGTGGACGGTAAGCTCTCCATCAACCAGCTTTCTCGTTATCTGCCGATTGAACTGGACGACGAGGAGTGGGATACGATCGGTGGCTGGCTTTATGCTCACCAGGATACCCTGGATGCAGGCGAGGGGTTCTGGTACGAAGGCTATTTGTTCACTGTGCTGGAGCGGGAGAAAACCCGCTACCTGCGGATTGAAATCCAGTCGGCCCCGGCGAATGATGAAGATGCTGGTCCAACCGTGGAATCCGAATTGTAGGTCTCCGAAACAGATTGATTTTTAAAAATAAAGAAGACAGCTCGCATAGGTCCACTAGGACTTTGCGGGCTGTTTTTGTTGTGACAGAAAAGGCCTGCTGCTCACGGCCGAGAGGTTAAAGCTCTTTTCGCCTATGAAAATAGTACTTTAGACAGGTATGGGGGCTTATGACAGGGGACCGTCCTGCATAGTAAAATAAATGTAATAATTCCAGCTGAAAAGCTAAAGAAAATAAGAATTGTCGGAAAGGGTTGTGAACATGACGGAGCGAGAACGTAATTCCGAAACGCGGCTTAACGACTTGGAGCAAGTGGATACAGCGGAGCTGATGAATGGCTTGATGGCTTTAAAGCGCGGGGATTTTTCTTTCCGGATGCCTTATAACCTGACTGGTATTTCGGGGAAAGTGGCCGATACATTTAATGAAATCATGGAAATGCAGGAAAGCTTTGTTCAGGAAATAGGCAGTGTCGCTCACATTGTCGGGAAAGAAGGCAAACATACGCGGCGTTTTATGCATAAAAATACCGGTGGTTCCTGGAAAACCACCATCGATACACTGAATGGGCTGATTGAGGATTTGATTCAGCCTACCAGCGAAATGGTCCGCGTCATCAACGCCGTCGCCCAAGGGGATCTGTCGCAAAAGGTAGAGCTGCAAATTGAGGGCCGGCCCTTGACGGGCGAATTCCAGCGCACAGCCGCCAACATCAATCGGATGGTGAATCAGCTTTCAAATTTCGCTTCCGAAGTGACCCGGGTTTCGCTGGAGGTGGGCACCGAAGGGATACTAGGCGGACAGGCGGATGTTAAGGGCGTTTCGGGGACTTGGAAGGATTTGACGGACAGCGTCAATAACATGGCGAACAATTTGACCAACCAGGTACGGAATATTGCAGCAGTCACGACGGCTGTTGCCAATGGCGATTTAACGAAGCAAATTACGGTGGATGCCAAAGGCGAAATTCTGGAGCTGAAGAATACGATCAACACGATGGTGGATCAGCTGTCGATGTTCGCGTCCGAGGTTACGCGCGTAGCCCGGGAAGTAGGGACGGAAGGCCGGCTTGGCGGACAGGCCGACGTTCAAGGCGTGTCCGGTACCTGGCGCGATTTGACAGAGAGTGTTAACGATATGGCGTCCAACTTGACCGATCAGGTCCGCAATATTGCGGTAGTAACTACGGCCGTTGCCAAAGGGAATTTGACGAAGAAGATTACGGTAGATGCCAAAGGTGAAATTTTGCTGCTGAAGGATACCATCAATACGATGGTGGATCAGCTTAGTAATTTTGCGGCGGAGGTTACACGGGTCGCGAAGGAAGTATCCAACGAAGGCAAGCTGGGAGGCCAGGCGGACGTTAAGGATGTATCCGGTACGTGGAAAGATTTAACGGACAGCGTAAACTTTATGGCGAGTACGCTGACCGACCAGGTCCGCAACATCGCAGAAGTGACCACGGCGGTCGCCAAGGGGGATTTGTCCAAACAAATCACGGTCAACGCTAAAGGTGAAATCCTCGAACTGAAGAATACGATCAACACGATGGTTGAACAGCTGTTAACGTTTGCTTCAGAAGTAACGCGCGTAGCCCGCGAGGTAGGTACATTGGGCATTCTAGGCGGACAAGCTCAGGTAAAGGGTGCGGCCGGCACGTGGCGTGACCTGACGGAAAGCGTTAATGATATGGCGTCCAATTTGACTAACCAAGTGCGGAACATTGCGGTCGTGACAACGGCCGTCGCCAACGGGGATCTCTCTAAGAAGATTACGGTAGATGTTAAGGGAGAACTGCTTGAGCTGAAGAACACCGTTAATACGATGGTGGATCAGCTCAGTTCGTTTGCCTCCGAGGTAACCCGGGTGGCAAGTGAAGTAGGAACGGACGGTAAGCTTGGCGGACAGGCCAAAGTGAGGGGAGTCGGCGGAATCTGGCAGGACCTGACCGACAACGTAAATATCATGGCTACGAATTTGACGGATCAGGTGCGCGGGATCGCTAAAGTCGTGACGGCGGTAGCCAACGGGAACCTGATGCAGAAGCTGAACGTTGACGCCCGCGGGGAAATTGCCGAGCTGCGGGATACGATCAACAACATGATCGATACGCTGGCTACGTTTGCGGCCCAGGTTACAACGGTTGCCCGCGAGGTAGGCGCGGAAGGCAAGCTTGGCGGACAAGCCGATGTGCCGGGAGCGGCGGGAACTTGGCGTAATCTGACTGATAACGTTAACTACATGGCGAGTACGCTGACTACACAGGTACGGGCGATCACGAATGTTGTAACCGCTGTAACGGCAGGCGACTTGTCCCGGACGATCGATGTAGCGGCTGCGGGCGAGGTTGCGACCTTGAAAGATAACGTCAATGAAATGATCCGTAATTTGAAGGAAACGACCCGGATTAACAAGGAGCAGGATTGGCTCAAGACCAATCTGGCCAAGTTCTCCCGGATGCTTCAGGGGCAGCGCGATCTGCTGGCGGTTGGCTGGATGATTTTGTCCGAGCTGGCTCCGCTTGTATCGATGCAGCACGGCGTTTTGTACATGAACCGCTTCCGCAGCGGGGAGCCGGTGTTAAAGCTGTTTGCCAGCTATGCTTATCAGGAGCGCAAGCATCTGTCGAATGAATTCCGGGCGGGGGAAGGATTGGTGGGCCAGTGTCTGATCGAGAAACAACGCATTCTGCTCACGAATGTCCCGTCTGATTATGTGGTCGTTTCCTCCGGGCTTGGCGAGGCGGCCCCATTAAATATTGTTCTGCTGCCGATTATATTTGAAGAACAGGTTCTGGGGGTTATGGAACTGGCCTCGTTCCAGGCCTTTAGCGATATTGACATTGCATTTCTGGATCAGCTGATGGATACGATTGGGAGCGTGATCAATTCGATGCTAGCGAACCAACGAACCGAAGAACTGCTCACCCAGTCTCAATCGTTGACAGAAGAACTGCAGAAGCAGCAGCAGGAGCTCCAGCAGAAGAATGAAGAGCTGGAAGACAAAGCGCAGCTGCTGGTCATTCAGAAAGCTGAAGTCGAAATGAAGAACAATGAAGTAGAAGTAGCCAAACAGATTCTCGAGGAGAAAGCGGAGCAGCTAGCCTTAACATCACGTTATAAATCCGAATTTCTGGCCAATATGTCTCATGAGCTGAGAACGCCGCTGAACTCTCTGCTGCTGCTCGCTGAGCAGCTCGCAGACAATCCGGATCTTAATTTGACCTCCAATCAGGTGAAATATGCCGAGACGATCAAGGATGCGGGGACTGAGCTGCTCAATTTGATTAATGATATTCTGGATCTGTCCAAAATCGAGTCGGGAACCATTTCCGCCGATTACAGCGATGTTTCCCTGCTTGAGCTGCTTGAAGGGCTTGACCGGACTTTCCGTCATATGGTGGACGGTGATAAATTGCAGTTCCGGTTAAGGATCGAACACGGCGTTCCCGATCAGATCCGGACAGATCTGAAACGGCTGCAGCAGATTCTAAAGAATCTGCTGTCGAACGCCTTTAAATTTACCGAACGGGGTGAGGTGAATTTGAAGGTCCGGTTAGCGGATGAGGGCTGGTCGGCTCACCATGAGCTGTTGAACCAGGCGCAGGCCGTGATCTGCTTCTCGGTAACGGATACCGGCATCGGCATTCCGGAGGAGAAGCAGCAGATCATCTTCGAGGCGTTCCAGCAGGCGGACGGAAGCACCAACCGCGAATACGGCGGCACCGGGCTTGGACTGGCCATTTCCAAAGAAATTGCGACCCTGCTTGGCGGGGAAATAACGTTGTACAGTGTGGCTGGTAAAGGCAGCAGCTTCAACTTATATTTGCCGCTCGACAAGGCGCTTCCGGAGACGGAGCCTGGCAAAAAGTATGTTCCGGAAGTTATTGATATTACCCCAAGAGAGCAAAACCGGTCGATGATGCCGAAATCTCCTTTCTCCGAGCTGATTGATGACCGGGATAACATTCAACCTGGCGATACTGTGGTGCTCATCATTGAAGACGACTGGAAATTCAGCCAGATCCTTATGGGTATTCTTCGTAAGAAGAACCTGAAAGTGATCGTGACCTCGCGGGGGAATGAAGCGCTGTCGGTGGCTGTACAATATAAACCAGCTGCTATTACCCTGGATTTAAGGCTGGAGGATATCGATGGTTTGCTGGTGGTCGACCAGTTGAAGAACGATTTAAAAACACGGCATATTCCCATTTGCGTGATTACGGTAGAGGAAGATGAAGCGCTGGCCAAGCAAAAGGGAATTTATGAGTTTATCTGCAAGCCGGTTGGGAATGAAGAGCTCGAAATCAAGCTGGATCATCTTATCGCTTATGCGAATGAGCCGAGTAGAAGAGTTCTTATCGTATCTTCATCCGAGGAGCAGAGACAAGAAGTGATCGCCTTTACCCAAGGCGAATCTATAGAAATCGTCGAATGCGAAACCGCGGGAGAAGCGCTGGACCAGTTAGAGCGTCAGGCCTTTGACTGCATGGTGATCGATAACGATTTATCCACTCCTTCCCGGGATGCTGTTGCCTTGATCCAGGATGTGGTCAAACAGCCCAGATATAAATATCTGCCTATCATCATTAAACGCAATGTGAAATGGACACTGGATCAGGAAGAGAATCTAGAGGAACTGATGAAATTTTCGGTGATTAAGGAAACCAAGACCTTAAATCAAATTGTCGATGAAATTGGCTTGTTCCTGCACCGGAAATGGGATGATCTCTGCAGCACCACTCAGGAGCTTCTAATCAAGCTCCACCAGTCTGACGACATGATCAAGTTCAAGAAGGTGCTCGTCGTTGATGATGATATCCGGAATATTTTCGCATTAATGACGATCCTGGAAAGACATAATATGAAGGTAATCGCCGCCGAAAACGGCGAGGAAGCTATCCGGATCCTCGAGGAGACGCCGGATATTGAAATTGTGCTTATGGATATTATGATGCCGGTCATGGATGGTTATGAAACAACACGGCGTATTCGGCAGGATGAACGGTTTCGGGACTTGCCGATTATTGCGCTGACGGCCAAAGCGATGAAAGGGGATCGAGAGGCCTGCCTGGAAGCTGGAGCTTCGGACTATATCACAAAACCGGTCAACAGCACGGGGCTGTTAACGATGATCCGCAGCTGGCTGGGAATTTCTGTCGCTGAAGCGGCGGCAGCGGCTGAGGAAACGCTGGACCTTTCTGAGGAATAAAAGAATACGGCGTAGAATTTAGCCAAGAATAGGGTAATGAATGAATAGCATATACTAATGAAACCGGCGGTACCGTCCTTGATTGGAGCCGCCGGTTTCATTGCAAATTAAAAAGGCGATTCCTTGTAGGAATCACCCAGAATATACACATATTGTACTGATATAAAAAATATGATATAATGATGGATAGCGATAAAAATACCGTCTGAAACACTGCTTTATTTTCCATCATCATACCATATTTTATGCGGTTTTGTCAAACGGTGACTTTAGAAACCCGCTTTTTATTGTTCTCATTCAGGAGGAGGGGAGCCTGCCAATGGCTAACGATCAACATATAGAATCCGAATTGACCCTTGAACAGGTGAAAGAACAACTGATTGAACAAGGCAAATCGTCCTCTTCGTTAACATCCAAAGAGATTGTAGACAAATTGGCTCCGTTTGATCAGGAACAAGAACAAATTGATGACTTTATGGATCAGCTGTCCGAGATGGGGATCGATGTCGGCGGCGAACTGGAAGAAGAAACCCGATCGGAGGATACCGAGAACGAGGACTTCCAAATTGACGACTTAACCCTGCCGCCAGGCATGAAGATTAATGATCCGGTACGGATGTATTTGAAAGAAATCGGACGTGTGCCCCTCTTGTCGGCTCAGGAAGAAATCGAGCTGGCCAAACGGATCGATCAAGGCGATGAGGAAGCTAAACGCCGGCTGGCTGAAGCCAACCTGCGTCTTGTAGTCAGCATTGCCAGACGGTATGTCGGGCGCAGCATGCAGTTCCTGGATCTGATTCAGGAGGGCAATATGGGCCTCATTAAAGCCGTTGAGAAATTCGATTATTCCAAAGGCTTTAAGTTCAGTACGTATGCAACCTGGTGGATTCGTCAGGCTATTACGCGCGCCATTGCTGACCAAGCCCGGACGATCCGGATCCCGGTCCACATGGTGGAGACGATCAACAAGCTGATTCGGGTATCCCGCCAGCTGCTCCAGGATTTAGGCCGTGAACCGACACCGGAGGAAATTGCCAAAGAGATGGACTTAACCCCGGATAAAGTCCGGGAAATTATGAAGGTAGCTCAGGAGCCGGTATCGCTCGAAACGCCGATCGGCGAAGAGAACGACTCCAACCTGGGCGATTTCATCGAGGACTCCGACGCACCAGCACCAGCTGATGCTGCAGCTTACGAGCTGCTCAAAGAACAGCTGGAAGATGTGCTGGACACGCTTACCGAACGGGAGGAGAACGTGCTCCGTTTACGGTTTGGGCTTGATGACGGTCGTACACGGACGCTGGAAGAAGTCGGTAAGGAGTTCGGCGTTACCCGCGAACGTATTCGCCAGATTGAAGCGAAGGCGCTGCGGAAGCTGAGACATCCGAGCCGCAGTAAACGGCTTAAAGATTTTCTGGAGTAACAGCCTGATTAGCGGCTGCTGCCGCCGAGTTTAAAGCTCACCCTTAAGAAGAATGGCATTAAGTTTAGCTCTAAGATAAAACCTGGAATAAAAACGGAAAACGGCATGGGAAAACAATCCTGTGCCGTTTGTTTTTTTGTTTGGGGGCTTTCGCCGTTAAGTTCAACCGTTACAGATAGGTGAAAATTTTCGGCACTTATTTAAGGCTGTCTTGGTTTAGGGCTTAACGAGGTTAAACCCAAACCCAAACACCAAACGTCCGCCCCTTCCGGCATCGGAAAAGGGCGGACGTTTGGTTTGGCCAGGCATCGTTGAGGGCCAGGAGGTTGAAAAGCCAGGAATTATTCCTTTAAAGGGACATTATGACGTTATGAGACGAGACGGCTTCGGTAAAAAACTAAGGAGCGTACCCATCCAGCAACCGCAGTTCCTGCGCGGCAATAAGGGCCTGCGTGCGCGAGGAAACGTTCAGCTTGCCGTAAACCCGCGAGAGGTAGACGCGGACCGTCCCTTCCGAAAGGGCCAGCGCTTTGGCGATTTGCTTATTGCTGGCTCCTTGGCAAAGCATAATCAGCAGGTCCATTTCGCTGCGGTTCAGCGGTTCGAGCAAGGCAGGTTTCTTTGCCTCGTTCTCCGCCTCTGAGACCAGGAACAGGCCGATCAGAAGCTCCGCGTGCTGTATCGCTGCCGATTGTCCGGAACCGGCCTGCGGCTTTGGTTCTTCTCCCGCCGATCTCTGAAGGTAAAATTGCAGCAGACGCAGCATATCTTCGCCTTCATCCAAAAAGGTGCGCATGTAGCCGTAAGGTCCTCCTAAAAGCAGGCTCTGCTGCAAATGGTCTACCGCTTTATTTGCATATCCGCTTTTAAATTCAAGCAAAGCCTGCAGCGCGGATATTTCCACCAGGCTTGCGAGCTGCTGCTCTCTCTCGGCCTGCGGCTTCAGCAGTTCAAGCAGCCGAAGCGCTTCCCGCTCCTTGCGCTGTTTGCCAAGCAGACGAACCAGCGTCAAATATTGAAATTCCAGGCTGTAGACAGGCTTGTCTTTGGCGGAAATCCCCAATAGGCTGACTGCTTGCTTGGCTTCCGCCAGCTTGTTCTGCTGCAGATACAGCCTTGCGCGCTGTGCCTGCAGAAAGGGAAGCCAGGCCGTTCCAGACAAGGAAACGGCTTCGGCTACCGCTTCTTCCAGCATATGCTGAGCCGGTTCTGGCATACCTTCGGCGGCATACAGCCGGGCCTCGATCATCCGCAGAGGCACAAGCAGGCCAAGCGTTCGCGAGCCGGGGCGAGTGCTCCCGATGGCGCGCAGGAGACTGCGGCATTCCGCCAGCCGATTCCATTCGTAATACCCTTCGCATAACGCTTGCTTGACATATAGATTGATCAATGAATCGTGCCAGCCACGGGCTTCAAGTACTCCCGTAAAACGGATACCGACCGTTTCCGTCGTTTTGGAGAGCATGCCTTTCATGCCCATGGAGGTTTTTCTTACCAAGGGTTCCCGGCGGTTGTAATCAAACCCGAAATACAGCGGATTTTGGGGCACAAGAAGCTCCATAATGCTTTCGCTGAAGGAAAGCCACTTCTGAAGGTCTCCGTCCATAAACATAAGATTGGAGCGCACGAATAACACCCCGCTCAGCAGTTCTTCCCGCCGTGATGGATCCTCCAGTTTCCTGCATGTCCTTTCAAGCTGCTCCAACAGGTCTCCGGCCTGCCTGAGCTCCCCTGTCAGCACAAGCACAAAAGCGTGATACAAAGCTAGCTCCAAAGAAGTTTTTCGCTCTTCGGGAATTCTTTCCATCCAGCCTAGCAAGGTGACAAGCTCACCCAGTTCTAGTGCGGCCGGAAAATGCTGCTCCAGATACGTCTCGGCCAGCACGTATGCTCCCCCGGCGAGGGCTTGGTCGATCGCTTCGTCCATCAATCCAAGGTCTGCAAAAGCCTGGGCGGCTTTTAACCGCAGCTGGACAGCACCTTCCGGGTTCTCATGGACAAGCCGGTCCTGCAGAAACCGGGCGAACAGGTGGTGGTAACGAAACCAGCGGCCTTGTTCGTCAAGAGGAACGAGGAACAGATTCATCTGCTGTACGGTTTGGAGCAACTGCCGGCTTCCTGGCTGCCCGGTGATTCGCATGCAAATGGCCGCGTCCATACGAGGCAGGATTGACGTGCTCAGCAGAAATGAACAAATCGAGTCCGGCAGCTTGGAAAAGACTTCATGAAATAAATAATCGGATACCTGCCGAAGGTTCTCCGGGAAATCATAATCGGGCTGCTGCAGTCTTGTTTCGTAGCGCAGCGCAAGCGAAGCCAGCTGCATGCCCGTAATCCATCCCTCTGTCTGTCTGCCCAGCCGCTCCAGTTGCTGCTTGGCCTGAAAGGTAAGCTCGCTGGGAAGCTTCATAACCTCCTGGTAATAAAGCGCCGCTTCCACTTCGTTAAACTGCAGTTCAGTCATCGAAATTTCGGTCAGCTGTGCTTTGGCCGTCCATTTAATGGTCGGAAACGGCAGCTTGGTACGTGTCGAAATGAGCAAATGAATCTGTTCGGGCAAATATTGCAGAAAATAAGCTAAACCTTCATGAACCGTCTTGTCCGTAATCAAATGAAAGTCATCCATAACCAGCACAACGGGTTTATTTTGTTCCGTCAGCGCATTGATCAGCGAATCAAGGAATACTTCCGGCGACAGATCTGGCACACTCCCTGCCAATTGCATCAGCTTCCGGTCAGGCGGATCGGAGTAGGCCATAGCCAGAGCATAAACGACATAACGCCAAAAGCGGGCGGGATCGTTGTCTCTTTCATCCAGCGAGATCCAGGCGCTGGCTTGTCCACTAGAGCGAACCCACTCAGCCATCAGCGTCGTTTTTCCGTAACCTGCAGGGGCATGAATGAGTGTAAGCCGACCGTTTGTGTTTTCCTGGAGGACTTGCAACAGCCGCTTGCGTTTAACCAGATTATTTTTTAGAACCGGTAAAGCGATTTTTGTTTTAAGAAAAAGAGAATCGGCAGAAAGCGACATAATTTCTCCCCTCATTGTCCGTTTGCTTATTCATTTCTATAATTATATGAAAAAATTGACGAAAAGTTAACGTTTGTCAATCGTTTGCTGCCTTTTCTTCTGTTAGCATGTGCGTTGTGCGCTTCATCGTAGGGGCAATTGCTAGAACAGGCATTGAAAGGAGAAAACGGACAAATGAGACGATGGATGCAAACGGCTGTACGCGCGGCATTGGCTATTATGCTGACTATTCAAGATGGGGGTTTGTTGACGCCAGGTCCTGTTTCTGCGGCTGCTGCTGCGGAAGCTCCAACGGCTCCCCAGCTCAAAGCAGGCTACTATCACAGCGTATCGCTGATCAGCAGCGGAACGGTTTATACCTGGGGACAAGACAGTTACGGCCAACTGGGCAACAATTCTACGGTCTCGGGAATAGCTTCGCCGGTGATGGTTAAGAAGTTGACAGGAATCGTCGATGTGGACTCCGGTGTGCGTAGCTCCATGGCATTAAAGCAGGACGGGACCGTTTGGATGTGGGGAGGCAACATGAACGGCCAACTTGGAATCGGTTCGACGGCAAATTCATCTGTGCCTGTTCAGGTACCTGGCTTACGTTCTATTTCCGCCATTTCCGGAGGCGTCGGGTACCACAGTATGGCGCTGACCAGCGACGGTACTGTGTGGACCTGGGGGAAAAACGACAGCGGCGAGCTGGGCGACGGGACACAGATTCAGCGGGATACTCCGGTGCAGGTTGCCGGCTTGACGGATGTCAAGGCCATTGCCGCAGGAGGGTATTTCAGCCTGGCCTTAAAGAACGACGGCACTGTATGGGCTTGGGGGGTTAATGAAAACGGCGAGCTGGGCGACGGATCGGGTCAGGATCAATATACGCCAGTCCAGGTAAGCGGGTTAAGCGGAGTCCAATCCATAGCGGCTGGCGGTTCCTTTGCGCTTGCTTTAAAGGAAGACGGCACTGTGTGGACCTGGGGCGAAAATAAATATGCCCAGCTTGGCGATGGCACAAGGACGAACCGGACAACTCCCGTGCAGGCATCCAATCTTGAGCATATAACGGCTATAGCCGGTGGGGGTTACCACAGCTTGGCTTTGGACGACAACGGAAATGTCTGGGGCTGGGGAGACAACAGTCAGGGACAGCTTGGCCAAGGCAACAAAACGTTGACTACCCGCCCTTTGCAGGTGGCCGGCATTACCGGTGTTAAGCTGATAGCCGCCGGCGGCTTTCATAGTTTGGCGATGCGCAAGGATGGTGTGGTCTGGGGCTGGGGCCTTAATACTTCTGGCCAGCTCGGAACAGGCAACGCTGAAAGTCAGTTGGCGCCCGTACAGACCAGGGCTGTGCTGGATACAACGCCGCCGGATACGGGCGGCGGATTGCCGGCAGCTAGTGATTTAAGCGAAGATGCTATGACCATCAGCTGGCCGGCGGCTACCGATAATCTCCTGAATCAGGAGGAACTGCAGTATCAGCTGTACTGGTCCGAGTGGTCCGACCTGGATACGGTTAGCCTGGTTGAAAATAACGGGACGCCGGTCGGCGATTATGCGGAAAATCAGCTATTCCGGCGGGTTTCAGGGCTAACGCCGGGAATGCCCTACTATTTTTATGTCATCGTCAGGGATGGGGCCGGACTTAAAAGCGTCTACAACGTGCTAGAGGCATCGATCTCTATGCCGGCCATTTACACCGTAACCTATGCCGGAAACGGGAATACGGAAGGGGAGGCTCCGGTGGACGGCGCGCTTTACGCCCAAGGGGCACAGCTTATCGTGCCCGGCAACAGTGGCGGTTTAGCCAAAACAGGCAGTGTGTTTGGGGGCTGGAACACGGAGCCGGACGGCAGCGGCATTCATTACGCGCCCGGTGATCAGCTAACCATCGGGACGGACAACATGATTTTGTATGCGCAGTGGGTCCCTGTTTCCGGTGCGGAAACGCTCACTGCAGAATCTTTTTCTCCGCTTAACAAAGCTGACGGCGTGCCGGTGGACACTGATATTACGTTGACTTTTAACCAGCCGGTTAGCGGGGTATCCGGCAAAAAGGTAGTGGTCAAGCAGGTCGCTGACGGACAAACGGCTGCCGAGCTGGATGCCGGAGATTCGGCCCAGGTTCAAATCTCCGATGCTATAGTTACCTTCCATATACCACACAGCCTGGCTTTTGAGACCGCTTATTACATTGAAATTGAACCCGGCGCATTTACGAATGCTGAAGGCAAGGATTATGACGGCATGCAAGGCGTGGACGGCTGGTCCTTTACGACAGCCACCGGTGATATGGATCCCGGCGGTCCGGGGACAGGGCCGTTTGACACGGCGTTAAGCTCGCTTAGCTTGCGAACGGTTTCGGGACCTGTAAGGCTTGCCCCGGCCTTTGACCGAAATCGTTATGATTATTCGGCCGAAGCGGCGTTTGCAGCCGCGGCCGTAACGATAGCCGGAGAGGTTTACGATAACCGGGTTTCCGTGACGGCCAGCGTGTACAACGGCAGCGGGAGTGAGGAGCCGGCAGCCGGACCGGTCGGAATGGTTCCTGGTGTGCCAAGCCCGGCTTTCCCACTTGCGGTGGGCGCCAATCGGATCGAGCTGACCGTTGCCGCGCCTGACACATCGGTATCGAAATATACCATTTTCCTTACCCGGGCCGCGGAGTCATCACCGGATCAGCCGCCGGTTGTCCTTCCTCCGTCCGGAGGCGACCCGGTTCCTGAAAGAAGTGCTCCGCAGCCGCCGCCGATCGCAGAACCACAAGACGTTCAGGTTTTACTGAACGGAAGTCAAACACCTGAGCTTGGCGGGGTAGCCTCAAGCAGCACTGCGGAAGTGGACGGGCGAACGGTTGCAAACGTCAAGCTGGATGCCATCAAGCTGCAAGGGGTATTGAGTACGCTGGGGACGGCGGAGAACCCGGACGTGGCCATTGCCTCCCTGCAAGCCGCAGACCAATTCCGCTTCGAGCTTCCTGAAGCCTTGCTGGCGACATTAAGAAGCAGCCCCGGAGGAACTATGGAGCTGAAGACGCCGTTTGGCGGCTTGCAAATTCCGTTTTCGGAGCTGGGCGCGCTTGGCCCGGACAACCTGCAAGAAGAGGCGGAGGGTTCAGCGGAAGGCGGAGTTACGGTGCTTCTTTCACGGAGCGGTCAGGATACGCTGGAACGTATGCGGGGGGCGGCCGGGCAAGCAGGCCTTGCGCTTATGGGTGAGCCGCTGGATATTGCCGTCCAGATCTCGGACAGGAGCGGGGCTGCGGAGCTTTCCGGCTTTGGCACTTATGTCGCGCTGGA
This sequence comes from Paenibacillus physcomitrellae, assembly GCF_002240225.1. Lineage (NCBI taxonomy): Bacteria > Bacillati > Bacillota > Bacilli > Caryophanales > Paenibacillaceae > Paenibacillus > Paenibacillus physcomitrellae. The sequence goes on from NZ_CP022584.1 coordinate 311,755, forward strand.
AATTCCGCTTTTGGCCGGAGATGCTGCAGATGGAGCAACCGGCTGGAACAAAACGAACAGCCCCGCCGATCCTACCGCTGCCGTAATTTTGCAGCCGGATGGTTCTCTTTTTCCGGTGCCTGTGTTCATCAGCGGGGATACGGCCCAAATCAGCAGCTTGAGTACGGGAAGCTTCATGCTGGTGCAAAAACGAGTGGAGTTCTCCGATGTTCCGGCCGGCCATTTTGCGGAAAAAGCGGTTTATGACTTGGCGTCGCGCCTAATCATGCAAGGCTATCAAGTGAATGAACCGATTGCCGGATTGTCGGAGGGGGCTGATCAGTTTGAGCCTGGCCAACCCGTTACAAGAGCCGAATTTGCGCAAGTTATCGTTCGTGCGCTCGGTCTTGCAGGGGAAGCCCCGCAGAGTCCGTCCTTTGCGGATGTGGAACCCGGAGCCTGGTATGCTGCAGCGACCGACCTGGCTCAACAATACGGGATTTTGCAGGGGTATGCGGATGGAACTTATCGTCCCGAAAATGTTCTTACACGCCAGGAGGCGATGGCGATCATCGCGCGCTCCATGAAATTGGCTGGGGTGGAGATTAAGGCTGAGGCGCAGGAGCTGAACGGTTTTGCGGATGGCAAGCTGGTTTCGGCGTGGGCGCAGCCTGCAGCAGCAGCATTGGTGAAGGCAGGAATTATAGCGGGGAACGGCTCCGAGCTCCAGCCCTTTGATCCGATAACAAGGGGAGAACTGGCGGTTATGATCCGGCGGCTGCTGATCCAAACCTCGCTTATCAATGGGGATGACTGAATTTTTGTTGTCCCCTAGCGTCTCCCATTCCTGTTTTGCGATAGCAGCAGTGGGAGCGCAAGTCCGGATTTAAAGCGGAAAAGCCTTCAAAGCCACGTTCTAGTGGGTTTGAAGGCTTTTTGTTGCAGTTCAGATGGGAGAGAAAACATTTTCCCGCTGCGCAGGCTGCTGCCTTTATCGTCCGGCTTCTCGTAATGCCGCTGGCAGCATAGTTTAATTTATTCAATGCCAGCGGCATAACCATGTTTTTTAAGATTCATCGTTTGAACGATCTGGGTCTGCAGGGATCTGACTGGACTGCTTTGAATTGGAACGCTTCGATTCTGAGCGTCTGAGACGAATCCGCTCGGAGTAGGTGCCTTGAACCTGCGGTTTGTTCTCTCCGGCGGCCCGCTGTTCCCCTTGTTCGGAACTTCCCGGACTAAACGGGGACACCACAAATTCTTCTTGAGGCAGCCTGATCCACTTCTGCAGATAACCTTGCTGCATCAGTTCTTTGATCAGGATCAGCAAGATCGGCGAAAGAATAAGGCCGGCTACTCCAAATAAGGACATGGAGACAATGGCAAAGGACAACATCAGATAAGCGGATGAAACCCCGATGGAATTGCCGGTTACTTTAGGTTCAAGAAGCTGGCGCACCAGCAGAACAACGGCAAGCACGACGATCAATCCAATAGCAAGCGGTGTATTACCGATAATAAACAAGTAAATGATCCAAGGCACCAGTATTGTGGATACCCCCAGCAGTGGGAGAATGTCAAAAACTGCACAGATCAAAGCCATAGTAACAGCGTTGCCGGCTCCGAGTATGAACAACCCGATCAGGACGAGGACAAAGGTGATGGTCATAAGGATAAATTGGGCCTTTAAATAAGAGCCAATCGCCCGGAAGACATGAGTGCGCAAGAAGTCAAAAGCAATCTTGACGGTCTTCGGTGTCTTCTCATAAGCGATACGGCGCCAGTCTTTAATTTCCATGCTCAGAAAGAAAGCCAGAATGATGGCGATGCCAAAGTTGGCCATAAACGAGGAGAAAGATCCCAGCGTGTTGACCAAATAAGACAGCATCACTTTCAGCCATTTGGTCAAAAGGTTGGTCGCATCGGCAAAATACCCGTTGAGCTTATCGGTTACAGATGGAGGAAGCGCGTCCAGCCTGTCCTGCAAGTAGATGGTGGCGTCCCTGAAATGATTCTGGAGCAGCGCCGCGTAGCTTGGCAGATTGTCGTAAATGTGGTTGATCCGGATCGCAATGAGAAAGCCGGCGCCAAACAGCAGCCCAAGCAAAACGACAAGAAACAGAATGACGGAAATAGCGGAAGCAAAAGGTTTCTTCATCCCTCTCCGGTTCAGGAACCGGGCAAAAGGTTCAATCAGCATGAAGACAAAAAAAGACAGAAATACCGGTGCTGCCAACTGGTACAGTTTGCTGAACAGAAACATGACCAGGTATACGGTAAGTACAATTAAAGCAATATCAAAGATGGTACGCCAATATTTTTTATATAGAGGCAGCATATTCTAAAAATCCAACTCCTTAGGCGGTATTGATCTCTATTGTACACGATATAAATTGGAAAAGCATTCCCAAAGAGAAAAACCGTTCAGTAGTGTGACGTAACGCACGGATAGACGCAATTTTAAACATTTATATTTAAAAGGAAGAACTTCTGAATCCATTAAAGGGGCGGACATCATGCTGAAGATTAGAAAGGCAGACTGGTTATTGATTGCGATTGTCCTGCTGGCGGTGGCCGGTTATTTCGGCGGCAAAGCGTTGTTTGAACGGGCGGATGCTTATGCGGCCGGTAAGCTGGAGGCACGGATCACGGTGAACGGAGAGCTGTACAAGCAGGTTCCGTTAACGCAGGAAGAGCAAGTTATTGATATGCGGACTAAATACGGACATAACGTTTTAAAGGTATACGATAACGGAATTCGCATGACAGTGTCAGATGCTCCGCTTCCGATTGCTCTGAAGATGGGATTCATCTCCAAACCCGGAGAACGAATCATTTGTGTTCCTAATCGGGTGCTGGTCGAAATTGTTTCAGCCGGTTCAGAGCAACCCGGAAGCGAGACGGATCCCCTTAAAGACGGACTGGACGCTGTCGTGAACTAATTTATAGATTACAGAGTAAAAAAAGAACAAGGCCACATGCAGGAGAAGTGGCCTTTTTGCTGTCCATGTTGACAAGTCCGTTAAGGATGGCGTATAGTCCTTTTTATAAATCGTAATAATTACGATTAAATTCAAAAGGTGAAATACGTTCATTTTACTTAGGAAGAGAAAGGGGGCTCATAGCCTATATGAGTTCAACATCAGGATTGACCATGGGAGAAAAGACAAGGGTGCCGATTACCGTGCTTAGCGGTTATTTGGGTTCAGGAAAAACAACAGTGCTGAATCATGTCTTGCAAAATCGTGACGGCTTAAAAGTAGCTGTCATCGTAAACGATATGAGTGAAGTCAATGTGGATGCTGCGCTGGTTCGCGGGGAAGCCAATTTATCGAGAACCAACGAGAAGCTGGTTGAGCTGTCTAACGGCTGCATATGCTGCACACTTCGGGAGGATTTGCTGAAGGAGGTCAAGGAGCTGGCTGAAGCCGGACGGTTTGATTACATTCTGATCGAATCGACAGGGATTGGTGAACCCGTACCGGTGGCACAGACTTTTACATATGCCGATGAGGAGCTGGGTATTGATCTGACTTCGCTGGCCAGACTGGATTGTTTGGTTACCGTCGTGGATGCAGCGCGGTTCTGGCATGACTTCGGCTCAGGAGAAAGTTTGCTGGACAGAGGTGAAGCGACCGGTGAAGAAGATACAAGGGATGTAGTCGATTTGCTGATTGACCAGATTGAAACCTGTGATGTCCTTCTTTTGAACAAATGTGATCTTGTTGCCGAGGAGGACCTAGTCAAGCTGGAGCGGGTGATCCGCAGCCTTCAGCGGACCGCCAAGCTGATCCGGACCGTGCGTGGAGAAGTAAATCCGGCCGAAATCCTTAACACGGGTTTGTTTGATTGGGAAGCCGCCAGCGGGAGCGAGGCCTGGCTGGAAGAGCTCGGGAAAGAGGCTCATGTGCCTGAATCGGATGAATATGGCATTGGTTCGTTTGTTTACCGGCGCAGAAAGCCGTTCCACCCGGAGCGTTTGGCGGCCTTTATGAACGATTGGCCTCAGCAAATCGTCCGGGCGAAGGGGACGGTATGGCTTGCAGCTAAAGAAGATATGGCAGCGATGTTAAGTCAGGCGGGCCCCTCTATCCAGTTTGGTCCTGCCGGGTATTGGGTGGCCGGATTGCCGGAGGCCGAGCAGCGGGAGATGCTGGAGACAGAGCCGGAAATTTTGCAGCATTGGGATGAGCAGTGGGGGGACCGGCTGACAGAGCTTGTGCTGATCGGTATAGGTTATGACCGTTCTGAAATCGAGCCGAGACTGGATGAATGCCTGCTGACTGAATTAGAGATGGCAGAGGACTGGTCAGTTTTCGTTAATCCTCTTCCATGGACAAGCAGCGCATTTGCGGAGCCTGGCTTAAATAGTTGACAGGGGATGAGGGTTCAGCTAATATATATAAGTTGAATTCGTAATTATTACGATTATTATACGGGAGTTTAAATTTGTGAGGAGGCGACTATAATGCGAGTAATTGTTACTCTGGCATGCACGGAATGTGGAGATCGTAACTATACGACTACCAAAAATAAAAGGAATCATCCGGAACGTTTGGAAATGCGTAAATACAGCCCTCGGCTAAAAAAATACACGATTCACCGGGAAACCCGCTAAATCAATTCAGAAAAGAGCTGAACCGACTTGATCTTGTCATCGATGCGAAATGTTGTTTTTGGTTACGGCAATGAACCTGTCGTTGAGAATATATCGCTGGACATCTATGCCGGAGAGTTCCTTGGCATTACCGGTCCGAACGGAGCAGCCAAAACCACGATTCTTAAGCTGCTCCTCGGATTGCTGAAGCCTTGGAGCGGGAGTGTTCATCTCCATCCGGAGGTTTTGGAGGAAGGAAAGCTGGTAATCGGCTACGTGCCGCAGCAGGTCGCTTCCTTTAATAGTGGGTTTCCGAGCAAAGTCATCGAGCTGGTTCGTTCCGGCTGCTATTCCCGGCTGGGCTTGTTCCGCAAATTCAGCAGCGAACAGGAAGCGATCGTAGAGAAAAGCCTGAAGCAGGTAGGCATGTGGGAACACCGGCACGCCCGGATCGGCGAGCTGTCAGGCGGACAGAAACAGCGGATCTGCATTGCAAGGGCGCTGGCTCAGCAGCCGAACGTGCTTATTTTGGATGAGCCCACTACCGGGATGGACCACCAGAGCCGGATCGGTTTCTACGAATTAATGAAGCATTATGTGAAGGTCCACCGTCTTACGGTCATTATGGTTACCCATGGCCTTGACGAGATGAGTGCCTATCTGGACCGGGTAATCTCGCTGGAGCGAAAGGAAAGTGAAGAGTGGAAATGTTTGACTACGAGTTCATGCAGCGTGCGTTTTGGGCCGGAGGTTTCATAGGAATTATTGCCCCTATTCTGGGCGTTTATCTGATGCTGCGAAGACAGGCGCTTATTGCGGATACCTTGTCGCACGTTTCATTGGCCGGCGTGGCTCTGGGCTCTGTACTTCATTTGAATCCAGTGGTGAGCGGTTTTGTTGTGGCTATCGCAGGCGGATTGGTGATCGAGCGGCTTCGCCGTACTTATTTGACCTACAGCGAAGTTCCGGTGGCCATTATCATGACTTCAGGCCTTGCGCTGGCCGTATTACTTATGAGCTTAAAGAGTAATCTGAATAAAAGCTTCAGCGCTTATTTGTTCGGCTCTATTGTAGCCGTGAATGAACAGCAGTTATGGATGATTGGTTTTGTGGCTTTGATTGGCCTTATTTTCTTTATTCTGTTTCGCCGCCCACTGTACAATCTCACCTTTGATGAGGAAACCGCCCGTATTGGCGGTGTGCATGTGCGGCTGTTGTCTTTCTGCTTCTCGGTATTGACCGGAATGACGGTGGCTTCTGCTATGCCGATCGTAGGTGTACTGCTCGTGTCTTCTTTGATGGTGCTGCCGGCCGCGCTTGCACTTAAAATTTCGCGGGGGTTCCTATCAGCGGTTATTATAGCGGTCGTGGCGGGTCTCGCAGGCATTTTCAGCGGTCTTTCGGCTTCCTACTATATAAATACCCCTCCGGGCGGCACGATTTCCTTGATTCTGCTGTTGTTCTTCCTGGTCGGGCTCGCTATGCAAAAGATCATTCTCCGCTCCAAGCGGCGCAGACGGTTTGCCAGACCTTCTTAAGGTCGGGCAAGCCTGTTTTAGCTACAGCAGAGGTAAGCTACAGCAGAGGTAATAGGTAAATTTGTATTTTCGAACGAATATTTTTGTGGAAATAAAAGCCTTACCCAAGTCCATATAGGAATCGGGATAAGGCTATTTGCTCTGGAAAGGCAGAACAAGAGGTGGGATACTCAGGAACGTATACGGTCCTGGCGGATCAGCCGCTCCCACTGCTCAGCGGATTCATCAGGATGTACGTGAAGACCGATAATTACGATATAACCTGAACCGGGATAACGAGAAGCTTCATAAGAGAACCGGCCTCCTGCATACTGAATCAGGGTCGTTCCTTCGCCCTCCAGCTTTACATAACCCTTAGCGCGCACTATTTGCCCGGACAGACCGGCAAGGAAATGCTCAAGCTCTTCCCGCGAGAACGAGCGTTCCGCTGAACAAGGAAGGGTAAAGGTCTGAACAGCGGAGAAAGAAGCATGAGCGGCTTCGGAACCCGCGGCTTGATGCTCGTGCTGATAGTCATGGACATGTTGAGGCTTTTGCTGAAGTTCCTGTTGAGGATGTTGTTGAATCACATGCAAGTGTTGGGTTCCGTGTGAAGAATGCCTGAGCTCACGCTGCGCGGAATAGGGCGGTTTATTCTCAAGCTGCAGCTGCTGAGTGGAGGGAATGCCTTCAAGCAGCTTGCGAACGTCAATTTCGGCCTTCTGCGTGGTTTGCACGGCAGTCTTGGGGTTGTACCTGTGAACCAGATTTAGCACTTTGGAAACTTGAGTTTGGGAGGCCAGATCGGTTTTGTTGACCAGCACCAGGTCAGCGGCTTCCACCTGCTGGCGCAGCGTGCGGACAAGCTGTTTATCTGATGCAAAAAGACTGCTGTAATCCAGTGCATGCTCAGCATCCATGACGGTAATGCTATGTTTGACCGTTAAGCGTTCTGCAAAAGGCGGCTGGGACAGCAGGGAGGCAATTTCAACGGGATTAGCTACTCCTGTCAGCTCGATTAGCAGGAGATCGGGGCGGGTATAAAGCAGAGTCAGCAAGCTGCGGGCCAGATCTTCCTTTTTGCTGCAGCACACACAGCCGTCCAGCAATTTTTCTATCGAGAAGCCGGTCTCTTCATTCAGAATAAGGCCGTCTACATCCTGCCGTCCTAATTCGTTCATCAGAATTCCTGGCTTTAAAGCCCCGCGTCTTGCTTCCAGAAGCAATTTGATCAGCAGAGTCGTTTTTCCGCTGCCCAGAAATCCACTCAATACAATAACAGGTGTTTTATTATCCATAAGTATAATCTCCCGTCCTTGGCTTTCTTTGCTAGTGTTCTATTCATTTATACGTAACCTTTACGAATAAAATGTTATAGGATAAAAAAAGCTTACGGAATGCCGTTTAAAAGCAATATCATTTCTTAATATATGAAGAATTAAATGTGTCAAAAATTAGACATTTCGATTGACGAATTTTGACTGAAGGTGTAAGATAACTAAGTCAGATACGCAATAACGATACGTAACCTGATATATTAATTATAGTTACTATAGAGCTATAGAGAGAGTGGAGGTAAAAAATAGAATGGACGCAATGACTTTTGTTTTGTTCGGCGCGACTGGTGATTTGGCTAAACGCAAAATTTATCCTGCGCTGTACAATCTTTTCCTGGATGGCAAACTGGCTTCGTCATTCACAGTTATTGGTCTGGGCCGTAAGGAAATAGCAGACCCAGATTTTCAAGCTAGTGTGAAAGACTCGCTCCAGAGCTTCTCCAGAAAACCGATTGATCCAAGCAATATTGACTCCTTCCTTAGCGTTTTCCATTACAGTTCCCTGAATGTCAACAATGTAGATGACTTCAAGAAACTGCTCGGTGTTGCGCAAAAGTATGAAACAGAATTGGGAATTCCTGAAAACCGTCTTTTCTATCTTTCGGTTGCTCCAGAATTCTTTGAAACCATTGCAGACAACATTAATGCAAGCGGTCTTGGCAATACTAAAGGCTGGAAACGCCTGATTATCGAAAAACCTTTCGGACACGATCTCGAATCCGCTCGTTCGCTGCAAGCGAACCTGAACCGTTCTTTCGAAGAAGAAGAAGTGTTCCGCATTGACCACTACTTGGGTAAACCCATGGTCCAGAACCTCGAAGTTCTCGGTTTTGCCAATCCTGTGCTTCAAGCGCTTTGGAACAACCGTTATATTGCCAACGTGCAGATTACGGCCAATGAGCTTGTAGGTGTAGAAGACAGAGCTGGCTACTACGATCACTCCGGTGCCATTCGCGATATGTTCCAAAACCACATGATGCAGCTGCTCATGATGGTCACCATGCATCTTCCTCATCGCAGTACGCCTGACGAAGTACGTGCCAAGAAGAAAAACATCATCAAATCGCTTCGTCCGATCAGCAAAGATAAAATCAATTCGCAAATCATCCGCGGCCAATATGGACCGGGCTCTGTTAAAGGCGTGGAAGTTCCAGGCTACAGAGACGAAAACGGTATTGGACCGGATTCCCATAACGACACTTATGTTGCCGCACGCCTGAAGCTTGAAACTCCTTTCTGGGAAGGCGTTCCTTTCTACATCCGTACTGGTAAACGTACCGGGGAGAAATCCACCCGGATCGTCATTGAATTTAAAGAGCCGCTTAAGGCTTCAACATTCCCTGATGAAGTTATTCCTCCAAACTTGTTGACCATTGAGGTCAATCCGGAGGAGAAAATTACTCTGCAATTGAACATGAAAGATAAAAACAATACCAAACAGCTTGAGCCTGTAGTGATGGAATTCGGCGGAAGCTCCAAAGAAACACCTGAAGCTTACGAGAATTTGATCCATGATGCGCTTCTTGGCGATTCAACCTTCTTCGCACACTGGGATGAAGTGGAATTGTCTTGGGCTTGGGTACAACCTGTACTTGACGCTTTTGCAGCTAACGAAGTTCCGCTTCATTTCTACCCAGCCGGCAGCGACGGCCCGGATGCGGCTCATGAACTGCTTGCGCAAGACGGTTACAAATGGTGGTAAGCTAACCCATACGGGTAATTGCTAATATAGATTTATTTCTTTAGTGAAGAGCAGCTAGCCAATTTATTTAACATATTAGGAGGTTTCTTCAAATGAAAGTAGGATTAGTCGGACTAGGTAAAATGGGCTTGAACCTTGGTAAAAACTTGATGGATCACAAACATGAGGTTGTTGCTTTTGACCTTAACCAAGCGGCAATTGCTGAAATGACAGAATACGGCGCTACAGGCGCTTCCACAATCGCTGAGCTGGTAGCGGCTATGCCTGCACCACGTGTATTGTGGGTTATGGTTCCGCACCAAGTTGTTGATAACGTATTGGACGAAGCGGCTCCGCTTCTTAGCGCAGGTGATATTATCATCGAAGGCGGCAACAGCCATTACAAAGAATCCAAAGCTCGTTATGAGAAACTGAAAGCTTCCGGCATCCACTTTATGGACGCAGGTACTTCCGGCGGTATGGAAGGCGCTCGTAACGGCGCTTGCTACATGATTGGCGGCGACCCAGAAGCTTGGGAAGTTGTTGAACCTATCTTCCGCGACACAGCTGTAGAAAATGGCTACCTGTATGCAGGTCCATCCGGCAGCGGCCACTTCCTGAAAATGGTTCACAACGGCGTTGAATACGGTATGATGGCATCCATCGGCGAAGGTTTCGAAGTTCTTGAGAAGAGCAACTACGAATTCGACTACGAAAAAGTAGCCCGCGTTTGGAACAACGGTTCCGTTATCCGCTCCTGGCTGATGGAATTGACTGAAAAAGCGTTCTCCAAAGACAGCAACCTGGACGAGCTTAAAGGTGTTATGCACTCTTCCGGCGAAGGCAAATGGACGATTGAAGAAGCGCTTGATCTTCAAGCAGCTACTCCGGTTATCGCCATGTCCTTGCTGATGCGTTACCGTTCCCTGGAAGCTGATACTTTCCAAGGTAAAGTTGTTGCGGCTCTGCGTAACGAATTTGGCGGCCACGCTGTAGAAAAGAAATAAGCTACAGCTAACTATAAGAAACGGCAGTTCCTCGGATGAGGAACTGCCGTTTTGTTTTTTATTTGGGTTATATAGACCTTTAACCGCCTTAGGATGGATTCCCGCTCGCTTTAAGCGGCAGCTGCACATAAAAGGTTGTCCCTTCACCGATCCGGGTCTGAACCTTAATTGTGCCGCCGTGAGCTTCTATCATGGACAAGCTGATCGCAAGGCCCAGGCCTGCGCCTCCATGCTTACGCGCTCTCGAAACGTCACTGCGGTAGAAACGTTCAAAAACGTGGGGCAGATGCTCTCTATCAATTCCGGGACCGTTGTCGCTGACGGACAGGACGGCTTCTTGTCCGGTTGAATGCAGGCCTACATGAATGGAACCGGATTCGGGATCCGTATGCTGAACGGCGTTTTGAAACAGGTTAAGCACAACCTGCTTCAGCTTGTCTTTGTCCACTTGCCCCGAAATACCGGCTGCCAGCGTGAAAGAAACCATTCTTTGCCCGGACAGGATGCGAAGGTGTGGCTCCATTTCCAGCACCAGCCCGTCCAGACTTGTCCGGGTCAGCGTTAATTCCGGCGCCCGGTCCAGCTTGGCAAGCATAAGCAGATCTTCGATCAGCTTCTTCATCCGGATCGACTCGCCGTGCATGCTGTTCAGCGCTGAATTGAGCTGCTCGGGCCGGATGGAGGAAGAGCGCAAAAGCACCTCCAGAAAGCCGTGAATAGAAGTCAGCGGTGTCCGCAGTTCATGTGAGGCGTCCGCTGTGAAGCGGCGCATCTGTTCTTTGGCTTCCCGCTCTGCCTCAAAGGAAAGCTCCAGCCGCTCCAGCATGCCGTTAAAAGAAGAAGAGAGCCTGTCGATTTCCTCCTGGCCCAGCTGTTCGGGAACCCGCTGCTTCAGATTGCCTGCATCAGTAGCAGCTACAGCCTGGATAATCTGATTCAAAGGAACTAACGTCCGGCGGATCAGCGGCATATAGAGGAGCAGTCCTCCTGCCATAGCGAGCAGAGAAAGGACGAGAAAGATAACCAGCTGACGCATGGCCACGTCCACCAGCGGACCTGTTTCCGTACCCATTTGAACCAGTCCGGTAATCCGTTCACCGTATTCGCTTCCGGATCCTGCCGGGGAAGGGGAGCCGAAACCTTCTCTGCCTGGAAGATTAGGACTGTCCGCAGGGCGGAAGACCACCAATTGATCGTTCCCCTCCGAATCCTTGACGATCCGGTATTTAATTTTCTCCCGGGATTTCCACTGTTGAAGAATACTTTCGTATTCCGAAGCGGATAACACCGGGTACCCCGTTTCGGTCGATTGTGTAAGACTGACGTAAGAACCATCCTCTTGAATGTACCCAAGCGAAGTATCCGTTGGTGTAAACAGAATTGGTCTGTAATTTCTGCTTTGATTTGGCGGCTGCTTCAGCTGTTCACGTTTGACCAGCAGATCAACGGGCATGGAGCGGAGCTGGTTCTCCATCGTCTCCGCGCGGCTGTTGTACAGAAAGTTCTTCATCACGAAATACTGCACCCCGCCGATCAGCAGCAGCAGCGTTGCCAAAATAAATAAAGATCTAGCCAGCAGCTGCGTTCTGAGCGATCTGGGGAAGAGGATTCGTCTTAGCCATATCCAATCCGGAAGCTTCATGACAAATCAACCCGGTATCCCGCTCCGCGCAGCGTCCGGATCAGACGGTGCTCCTTGTCGCCGAGCTTGTCCCTAAGCGAGCGGATATAGACCTCGACGATATTTTCTTCCCCTCCGAAGTCGTAACCCCATACTTTGTCGAGAATCAGGGTTTTGCTCAGCACAATGCCGTGATTCAGCACCATATACCTGAGCAGCTCATGTTCGGTCGGTGAGAGCTCCAGCACCTTGCCCTGGAACCCGATTTCCTTACGTTTGTCATCGATCCGGAACGGACCGATCGCCACTTCCCCGAACAGCGTCGGGAACTGGTTGCGGAGCCGGGCCTGAATGCGGGCCAGAAGCTCTTCAAAGCTGAACGGTTTGACGACGTAATCGTCAGCACCGAGCTTGAGGCCTTTCACTTTATCATCGACCTCGTCTTTGGCGGTCAGCATGATCACGGCAGCTTGGCTGCCGTTTTTCTTCAGAATCCGGCATACTTCAAATCCGTCCATCCCCGGCATCATGACATCGAGAATGACGATGTGGGGGGAGAACTCTTCAGCGGCTGCTACAGCCGTTATTCCGTCAGGGGCCGTGGCAACCTCGAAGCCTTCATTCACAAGCCCCATCTCCAGAAACTGCAAAATGTGAGGCTCGTCATCCACGAGCAGAACTTTAATTTCTTTTTCCATATCATTCACCTTTAATTGGATTCTTTCTAATCATACCTCTTATATCTCCATTATGAAGCCTGCTGCTGAGTTCTGCCTTAACCGAAACTGAAAAAATGCTGAATAAGGGTTATTTAAAATAAATGTTACACTGCGTGAAAGTTTTCAAGTTTATTTTCCTTCAGCTAACTTTCAGCTTTTTTTCATATGCGTCTCAGGTACAGCAGGCACAATGGGAAAAGCCAAACGACCTGCCCAAAAAGGTTCAAATCAACAAACACGATCATTATCTGCAAAAGAAAGAGGTCAAGCGATGGAGACAATGGACAACGGAAGGAAACTGACAAGAAGGGTAGACTATTTCCTTGCTGGCAGTATGCTGGTTGCAGCCTTTTTGAATATGTATCTGATTTGGACGGATAAATATGCTAATACGTATTATACGACAGCGGTAGCCAGCATGATGAAGAATATGCACAACTTCTTCTACGGCACGCTCGACAGCGGCGGATTCGTCACGGTAGATAAACCGCCTTTGACGTTTATGATTCAAACGCTATTTGCCTTTATATTCGGCCTGCACGGCTGGAGCGTCATCTTGCCCCAGGCTTTGGCAGGGGTGGGATCGGTTCTGTTGGTCTACCTGCTGGTCAAACCAAGCTTTGGAATGGGGGCAGCAAGAATCGGGGCTTTGGTTATGGCCTGCACGCCGGTAGCGGTATCGGTCAGCAGAACGAATAACATCGACAGTATGCTGGTATTTGCGCTGCTCCTCGCGGTTTGGTTTCTGTTTAAAGGCGTTAAGCAGCATAAAATGTGGGCCGTGATCGTTGGCTTTGGCCTGATTGGCATTGGATTCAATATCAAGATGCTTGAAGCTTACATGGTTCTTCCGGCTTTTTATTTCTTCTATATACTGGCGGGAGCGGGCGGATGGAAGAAAAAAACGGTCACACTGATCCTATCTACGGTCGTTTGTGCTGTAATCTCTCTTTCCTGGGCGGTTATTGTGGATTCCGTTCCCGAGGACCAGCGGCCTTATATCGGCAGCAGTGAGACCAATTCGGTATTAAATCTCGCTTTTGGCTACAACGGGGTATCCCGTTTGACAGGCGATCGCAGCCCCGGCGGCAGCGGTAACCGATCAGACCGGGGGCTTGGGTTAGGCCTGGGGACAGGAGCAGGTACTGAAGATGGAGCAGCCTTCAGCGGCTTTGCCGGAACCAGGGGAGGCAATGTGAATAGTGCAAGCCGTGACAGTTCTAACGCCGGTGTAGAGGGTGGGGGTTCGGGTTCGGACGACCGCCGCTCCTTCGGTGGCGTAAATGGCGGAAACTTCGAGAATCCAGGCTTTGCCGGGGAGAGACCTACGATGAACTTTGGCGGAGGCGGTGCGTTTAATACCGGAACCAAAGGACCACTGCGTCTGTTCCAGTCCGAGTTATCCGGACAAGCAAGCTGGATGCTGCCTTTTGTCCTGTTTGGATGTATCGCTTTGTTTGCAAGCTTCAGAATTCGCCGTATGAGCTGGAAACAGAAAGAGGCTTTGTTTTGGCTGGCCTGGCTGATTCCGGTGATGGGATTCTTCAGTATGGCCGGCTTCTTCCACCAATATTATCTGATCATGATGGCTCCTCCAATTGCAGCTTTGACGGGCTCCGGCTGGTCGGAGATGGCCCGGCAGTGGACAGAGCGGGACAGCTGGAAAGCCTGGCTGCTGCCTGCAGCGGTGCTGCTGACGGCGGCATTCTCCTGGTATATTGTGCACCCTTATGATTCCGTTATCGGCAAGGGCTGGTCCATCGCTATTCTGATCACCGGCGTGCTTGCGGCATTGTGGCTGATCATCGGCCTCATGAACCCGTCTTTGTCCAAAATGGCGGCTGTCCTTGGTTTTCTGGTTTTGTTGATCGGCCCAATGTACTGGGCGCTCACACCGATTATTTATGGCCAAAGCAGTATGACTCCATCGGCAGGACCAAGTTTAGCCGGCGGGTTTGGCACATTCAGCGGTTTCAGCGGCTTCGCGGGCTTTGGCGGAGGTCGTAATGGTGGTAATAGTGGTAACGGTGAAAATGGTGGCGGTGATAGCGGAGATAACGGTGAAAATGGCGGGCCGGCCGCTTTGGGCAGAGCCGATAGCCGGAACGGTCAGAATGGTTTTGCTGCCGATGGTGGAACAGAGGCACGTACAGGCGCAAGCCGCCGCTTGACCCCAACCGCAGGGTCTCCGGAGGAGGGTTCGGGCCTGAATGAAAGTTTGTATCAATATTTGAAAGATAACAACACAGGTCAGAAATATCTGTTTGCGGCTAGCGATTATACGACACTTGCCCCTTATATCATTGAAAAGGGAGAAACCGTCATCAGTTTAGGTGGGTTTAGCGGTTCGGATCCCGTACTTAGCGTGGACAGACTGCAGAAGCTGATCGATTCCGGTCAATTGAAATTTATATACCTGTCCGGCGGCCGGGGCGGCAGCAGCACGCTCAGCCAGTGGATTCAGGACCATGGTACCGAGGTACCGTCCAGCGAATGGCAGGGCGAAACCGCCCAGTCTTCTGAGAATATCACGGATAGTTCTCTTGCCGCTGCCCAAGGGGATGCCCAAAACAGCGTTGCCCAGACCGGCGGTTTTGGTTTCGGCCGCGAAGGCACTTTATATGAATTTACGCCTGAGCAGGGAGAGTGAATTCGATGGGATCAGAGTTTGAAACCGAAATCCGTTATTCGGTCATCATCCCGATGTACAACGAAGAAGAAGTCATCGGGGAGACCTACCGGAGAATTAAGAAGGTGATGAGCGAAACTGGAGAGCATTATGAGCTCATTTTCGTCAACGACGGCAGTAAAGATCGAAGCGCAGCAATCATCAAAGACTACAGCCTGTGGGATAACACGGTAAAGCTGCTTGATTTCTCGCGAAATTTCGGGCATCAGATCGCCATCACAGCCGGTATGGATTACGCTTGCGGAGATGCGGTCGTCATTATCGATGCGGATCTGCAGGATCCTCCGGAATTGATCCATACGATGATTGCCCGCTGGAAAGAAGGTTATGAGGTCGTATATGCCCAGCGGATTAAACGAAAAGGGGAGACGTGGTTCAAAAAATGGTCGGCTGGCGCCTTTTACCGGCTGCTTCGCGCCGCCTCGGATACGCCGATTCCGGTAGACACAGGAGACTTCCGGCTGATGGACCGGAAGGTGGTCAATGAGCTGAAAAAGCTGCCTGAGAATAACCGGTTTGTTCGCGGACTGGTTAGCTGGGTAGGCTTTCGTCAGATTGCGGTGGAATTTGAACGTGATGAACGGCTGGCGGGAGAAACCAAATATCCGCTTAAGCGGATGCTCAAGCTTTCGCTCGACGGCATCACCTCGTTCTCGACTAAACCGCTGAAGATCGCCGGCTATGCGGGAATTCTTTTATCCGCTGTAGGGTTTGTTTATTTGTTATACGTTATTTACTGCGCATTATTTACAGCTTCAACGACCAAAGGATGGGCCTCGATCATCAGCCTTATGCTGATCTTTGACGGCTTCATTCTGATCATGCTGGGGGTGCTCGGTGAATATGTCGGACGCATCTATGAGGAGATCAAGGGAAGACCGCTATACATCGTGCGGGAAACCTTTGGACTTGAGAAGGCGAGGAGCAAGGAAAGGAAGGACACGGTAAATCGATAAACCACTAAACCATTAAACCACGTATCGGTATCCCTGTGATCGCTGTCTTTAAATGAGCAAAGAGAAAAGGAGGGATCGACGATGAAAGTCAAAAAAGCGGTCATCCCGGCGGCGGGACTTGGCACCCGCTTTCTGCCGGCAACCAAAGCGCAGCCCAAGGAAATGCTGCCTATCGTCGATAAGCCGGCAATTCAATATATCGTAGAAGAGGCTCTTCATTCAGGCATTGAGAGTCTTATCATCGTAACGGGACGGAATAAGAAGTCGATTGAAGATCATTTTGACAAAAATATGGAGCTTGAGCAGCTCCTGCGGGAGAAAGGCAAGCTGCGCATACTGGAGGAAATTACCACGATCAGCGGAGTTCCCGGTATCCATTTTATCCGTCAGAAGGAACCGCTTGGCCTTGGCCATGCGATTCTGTGCGCGCAGCAGTTTATAGGTGACGAGCCGTTTGCGGTGCTGCTTGGGGATGATATTATCGAAGCGCCCCAGCCTGCGCTGCGGCAGCTGCTCGATGTGTATGAGCAAAGCGGAAGTTCCGTGATTGGCGTGAAGCAGGTGGCGAGGGAAACGGTAAATAAGTACGGCATCATCAAGCCGGGCGACTGCCTGGCTGGTGTATACGATATTCGCGGACTGGTGGAGAAGCCGCAGCCGGAACAAGCCCCCTCCAATCTGGCCATTGTGGGCCGTTATGTACTAAATCCGGATATATTCGGCATCTTGTCCCGCATAGAGCGGGGCGCAGGCGGGGAATATCAGCTCACGGATGCCCTGCATGAGCTGAACAAGCAGCAAACGATGCTGGCGCTTGAACTGGAAGGAGACCGCTACGACATCGGTGACAAATTCGGCTATATACAGGCCGTGCTTGAAATCGGACTCCGCCGCGAGGAGCTGAAGCCGCTGCTCCTTCCCTATTTAAATGAACTGGTTCGCAACAAAATAGGGTTGGATAACGTTATAAGTTCGTAAGCTTTGTTTTATAAATAAATATATAGAGATATAGAGAGAACAATATAGAGAAAACAAACAAATAACCGTATAGAGAGATAACAAGGAAAAGGTTAGAGACAAAGGATTCGGACAAGGGTTTTAGCTTAGGGTTGGTTAGACAAGGGTTAGGGTTAAAGTTACACGCCGCGGCAGCGGCAATACACGATAAGAGCAGGCGCCACGCGGGCGGCCTGCTCTTATTTGGTTTTATCGGCTGAATTACCGGCTGTTTTACCGGGTTTTACCGGGTGCCAGCCAAGACAGCATAACCCAGTTCCTGGCCGAAGTCGTGGATAAAAGCCTGATTCTTCTCAAAGAACTGCAGAACTTCGGGTTGGGTTAATTGGCTGATGTCCATGATCTGGTGCGGATCATACCAGTCAGCCGACTGAGCGCCGAACAGCTGCTGCGATTTGCCTTCGCCTGCCCAAACCATCGGCTGACGGAAACCAGCCTTACGCATTCTTTCAACCCATTCTCCCACCGTAGGGAGGGAATGGATCCCGTATAACCCGCGCATGAGCTCTTCCAGCTGTTGGTTTGGCCTGGTAGCAAACAGCTCCCGGTCAAATAACTTCCCTCCAGGAACAAGCACCCTGGCATATTCTTGGAAAGCGGCATCCGGTTCTACGAAGATTGTGACCGACTCGGCAAATACATAATCAAAGCTTTTCTCCTGAAAAGGAAGCTGCAAGACATCCCCGCTGATAAATTGGACATCGACCCCTTCGACCCTGGCGCGTGCACGGGCTTTGGCCAGCATTCGCGGATTTTGATCCAAAGCGGTTACCTGGAATCCAAGACTGGCGAGGAAGCAGGCAGTCCGGCCTGTACCGCAGCCAACCTCCAGCAGCCTGGCCCCTGCCGGTATTTGAAGGCTCTCAAGCAGCTTCACGGTTCCTTCAAATCCTCCCGGATGAGCGGCCCCTTCCCCGGTTAAAGCGATAATATCCGCATAATTCATTCAAGAGAGCCCCTTTCTGTGTTCAGCTATGGCAAACGACCAGGATGGGAAGACAACTGGGATGTCGTCGTTTAACGTATTCGGGAGAACGGAATATACTGTTATGAATCTGACTAGAAAAGGAGGAAAATCCGTGCAACTGATCCAGCCGGTTAATAAAGAAGGCTGCAAGCCGTATATCGGCCAGCATGTGTGCGCAGTCCTTCACGATGGAACTCAGATCCATGGCGTTATCAGCAACGTGACAGACAAAGGCATCGAATTTAACGGCGCAGCCAGAAATGCTGAAGTGCTGTCCAAGAATCCTCAACGAGCTAAGAAGCAGCTTCAACAAGCTCAGCAGAAAAGCAAAGTGAAAACCCAGTCGAAAGGGAAAATTTCCGCTTTCGGTCCAGGTCCATACGGTGCCCCTTACGGTGGTGCGTATGGTTATGGCTACGGAGGCGCGTATGCCCTGGATTGGGCCGCAATCGCACTTTTGTTTCTGATCCCGTTCCTGTTTATTTAAGCGGGGGTAAGAGTGCGGCCTAATGCTTT